>NZ_JAIOKW010000049.1:0-40521 GCF_020093335.1 Pseudomonas fluorescens group sp.
CTAGACATCTTTGTATGCATACTAGTCTGTATTATATTCCTACGATCTCCGTTTTTTTTTTTTTTTTTCAAGCAGAAGACGGCATACGAGTTACTGATCGGTCTCGTGGGCTCGGACATGTGTATAAGAGACAGGCGGTAGTCGGCCTGGAACGGCAACTGGCCGCCGAACTGCTGCTCGGTGTAACGCTTGAACACCGGGAAATACAGCTCGTTCTTGAAACTCAGCACCAAGGGCTTGTCATTGGCGATCAACTCGCCGCCGAGGGTCAGGATAAACAGGCCGATAAACAGCCACAGCGACCACCAGCCGCGACGGTTCTTCTTGAACCGCTCGAAACGTCGACGCGCCACGGGAGACAGATTAAGCATCAGGCGTTCCTCGCGGCGAAGTCGATACGCGGGTCCACCAGGGTGTAGCAGAGGTCACCGATGAGTTTTATCAAGAGGCCGAACAACGTAAAGATAAACAGCGAACCGAACACCACCGGATAATCGCGGGACACCGCGGCTTCGTAGCTCATGCGGCCCAGGCCGTCGAGGGAGAAGATCACCTCGATCAGCAGCGAGCCGGCAAAGAACACCGCGATAAACGCCTGCGGAATGCCCGAGATCACCAGCAACATCGCGTTGCGGAACACATGCCCGTACAGCACGCGCCGTTCGCTCAAACCCTTGGCGCGCGCCGTCACCACGTACTGGCGAGTAATTTCATTCAGAAACGAGTTTTTGGTCAGGATGGTCAGCGTGGCGAACCCGCCGATGACCAGCGAGGTGACCGGCAAGACCAGGTGCCAGAAATAGTCGGCGATCTTGCCCACGGTGCTCAGCTCTTCGAAGTTTTCCGACACCAGCCCGCGCACCGGGAACCAGTTAAGCGAGGTGCCGCCGGCAAAGACCACGATCAGGAACATCGCGAACAGGAACGCAGGCATGGCATAGCCGATCACAATCGCGGTGCTGCTCCATACGTCGAAGCTGCTGCCATGGCGCACCGCCTTGCGAATTCCCAGGGGTATCGACACCAGGTAAGTGATCAGCGTGGCCCACAGGCCGAGGGAAATGGTCACCGGCATTTTTTCCAGGATCAGGTCGATCACGGTCTTGCCGCGAAAGAAGCTGTTGCCGAAGTCCAACTGCGCATAGCTCTTGAGCATCAGCCACAGGCGTTCCGGCGCGGGCTTGTCGAAACCGTACTGTTTTTCGATGTCGGCGATCAGCTTCGGGTCCAGGCCACGGCTGGCGCGGGAGCCGCCGCTGATGCTTTCGCCGGATGAACCGCCGACGCCACCGCCGCCAATCCCTTGCAGGTGAGCGATGGCTTGTTCCACCGGACCGCCTGGGGCGGCCTGCACGATCACGAAATTCACCAACAGGATGATCACCAGCGTCGGGATGATCAGCAGCAGGCGCCGCACGATATAGGCAAACATCAGCGTGCACCTCCGCGTTTGTTCAGCTCAGCCTTCATTTGCTCGTTGGTCAGGGGCGTGGGGCTGATTTCCCACCAGGTTTCCAGGGCTTCGTCGTTTTTCGCCTCGATGGCCGGGCGGCCGAAGCGGTTCCACCACGCGGCGGACGTGCCGGGCGGGTAGTAATTGGGAATCCACAGGTAGTTCCATTGCAGCACGCGGTCCAGTGCGTGGGCGTAGGTGAGCATCTGCGCCTGGGTGTCGGCCTTGACCAGGCCCTTGATCAGGCTGTCGACGGCCGGGTCCTTGAGCACCATGTAGTTGTTGGCGCCGGGGTCAAAAGCGGCGGCCGAGCCGAAATAGTTGTAGAGCTCCATGCCCGGCGAGGTGGTGACCGGGAAGCCGGTGACGATCATGTCGTAGTCCCGTGCCATCACCCGGTTCACATATTGGGAGGCGTCGATACGGCGGATATTCAGGGTGATACCGATCTGCGCCAGGTTGCGTTTGTACGGCAGCAACAGGCGTTCGAGGCCAGATTGGGCATTGAGGAAGGTAAACTCCAGCGGCTCGCCCTCGGCGTTAACCAGCTTGTCGCCGTCCGGTTTCCAGCCGGCCTCTTCCAACAACGCCAAGGCTTGCAGCTGTTTGTCGCGGATCATGCCGCTGCCGTCGGTAACCGGCGCCTTGAACACCTGGGTGAACACCTCGTCGGGCACTTGGCCGCGCAACGGTTCAAGAATCGCCAGTTCTTCTTGGGTCGGCGGCTGGCTGGCCGCCAACGGGCTATTGGAAAAGAAGCTTTGTTGGCGGATATACATATTGCGCATCATCTGCCGGTTGGCCCATTCGAAGTCCCACAGCATCGCGAGGGCCTGGCGCACGCGGCGGTCCTTGAAGACTGGTTTTTGCACGTTGAACACATAACCCTGGGCCGGTTGCGGCATCTCCTTGGCCAGGTGCGCGCGTTGCAGGCGACCGTCATCCAGGGCCGGGCCGTTGTAACCGATGGAATAGCCGGTGGCGGAAAATTCGCGGTTGAAATCATAGGCGCCGCCGCGCAGTACCTGGCGGGCCACTTCGGTGTCGCCGAAATATTCCAGGCTCAAGTGATCGAAGTTGTACAGGCCACGGCTGACGGGCAAGTCCTTGCCCCACCAGTTCGGGTCGCGGGTAAAGGTGATGGTGCTGCCGGAGTCGATCTTGCTGACCTTGTACGGGCCGCTGCCCAGCGGCGCTTCATAGCCGCCGCCATTGGCGAAGTCGCGGGTCTTCCACCAGTGCTCCGGGAAGACGGGCAGGGTGGCGATATCCAGGGGCAGGGTGCGATTTTCATTGCTGGAGAAATCGAAGCGTACCTGACGCTCGCCCTCGACCTCGACGTGCTTGACGTCGGCGAACAGGGTGCGAAAGCGCAGGCTGCCTTGGGTCATCAACAGGTCGAAGCTGTAGCGCACGTCTTCGGCGGTGATCGGCTTGCCGTCGGCAAAGCGTGCCTTGGGGTTGAGGAAAAAGCGCAGCGACAGGCCATCGTCGGCGCGTTCCATCTTCTCGGCGACCAGGCCGTAGACCGTGTAGGGCTCGTCGAGGGAGCGCTGGGCCAGGGGCGCGTAGAGCCAGCCGTCGACCTGGGACACGCCGATGCCTTTGTCGATATACGGCAGCACATGGTCGAAGCGCCCAATCTCGATGGCCGAGCGGCGCAGGCTGCCGCCTTTGGGAGCGTTGGGGTTGGCGTAGTCGAAATGGGTAAAGCCGGCGGGGTACTTGGCCGGTTCGCCGTACACCGTCAGGTAGGGTTGGGGCGCCGCGATCACGGCGGAACTGGCCAGCAGCAGGGCCAGGGTCGAGCTCAGCATGTAGGAAAAAGCCAATCGCATTGTCAGCCTTGAACGCCGTGTGAAGAATAAAAGGGATTTGTACGCTAACGGCATCAGCGTCGCCAGTCATCACATGCACAACGGCCCACCAAAAGGCGGGCCGTTGTTTATAGCATCAGCACAGACAGGATCAGTCCTGGCGGCTGGTGACTTCCAGCAGGTGGTAGCCGAACTGGGTTTTCACCGGGCCTTGCACGGTGTTGACCGGGGCGCTGAAGACGACGGTGTCGAATTCCTTGACCATCTGGCCTGGACCGAACGAACCCAGGTTGCCGCCGTCGCGGCTGGAAGGGCAGCTGGAGTTGGCTTTGGCGATTTCTGCGAAATCGGCGCCGCCTTCGATTTGGGCCTTGAGTTCGTTGCACTTGTCTTCAGTGGAAACGAGGATGTGACGGGCGGTGGCTTTGGCCATGGGGAGTAACTCCTTGAGTAAAAAGGGTGAGCGTACCGGATTCAGGCGGTTATTTCCTGGCAAAGTTCCATGGGATTGGCGTACATATCCGATTCTTCGGTAACGGCTACTTAGGGTTCTGCTCTTACAGCGGGGCACTTTTGGAAGCGCGCCAAAAACGCTTCGCCCACTACTCGGTGCCTCGCCTAGGCTCGGCATGGCGTGGTGTAGATCAAAAGCAGAGCTGGTTGATCTCCCTACATCACGTCGATACGTTTGGCTGGGCCGGTATCCCGGCTCTTTTCAAAAGTGACCCGCCGTAAGGGCGGACAGCCATCCCCCATTAACGGATAGGTACTGCGTCAATCAACGCGAGCAGCAGGCACCAAAAACGCCGCCTCCAACAACTGCCGCGTATACCCATGCTGCGGCGCAGCAAAAATCCCCGCTGCATCCCCCTGTTCCACCACCTGCCCATGCTTCACCACCATCAACTGGTGACTCAACGCCTTAACCACCGCCAAATCATGGCTGATAAACAGATAGGTCAAGTTGTACTTAGCCTGCAAACTGCGCAATAACTCGACCACCTGCCGCTGCACCGTGCGATCCAGCGCCGAGGTCGGCTCGTCCAGCAGAATCAGGCGTGGCTTGAGCACCAACGCCCGGGCAATGGCAATACGCTGCCGCTGACCGCCAGAGAACTCATGCGGGTATCGGTGCCGCGATTCCGGATCCAGCCCCACTTCCTTGAGCGCCGCAATAATCGCCGCCTCCTGCTCGGCAGGCGTACCCATCTTGTGGATGCGCAGCCCCTCGCCGACGATCTCACTGACGCACATCCGCGGGCTCAAGCTGCCAAACGGGTCCTGAAACACCACCTGCATTTCCCGACGCAACGGTCGCACCTGTTGCTGGGTGAGCCGATCCAGTTGCTGGCCTTCAAAACGAATGCCGCCCTTGCTGCCGATCAACCGCAGAATCGCCAGGCCCAGGGTGGATTTGCCCGAGCCGCTTTCGCCGACGATGCCCAGGGTCTGTCCCTGGGGCAGGCTGAAGTTGATGCCGTCCACCGCCTTGACGTAATCGACGGTGGTGCGCAAAAAGCCCTTCTTGATCGGAAACCACACTTTCAGGTCATCGACTTCCAGCAACGGCGGGCCAATCACATTGGTCGCCGGGCCGCCGCTGGGTTCCGCCGCCAGAAGCTCCTGGGTGTAGGGGTGCTGGGGCGACTGGAACAGTGTCTCGCAATCGGCCTGTTCAACGATGCAGCCTTTTTGCATCACGCACACGCGATGGGCAATGCGCCGCACCAGGTTCAAGTCATGGCTGATCAGCAGCAGCGCCATGCCTAGCCGTGCCTGCAGCTCCTTGAGCAATTCGAGGATTTTCAACTGCACCGTCACGTCGAGGGCCGTGGTCGGCTCATCGGCGATCAGCAGTTCGGGTTCATTGGCCAGCGCCATGGCGATCATCACCCGCTGGCGCTGGCCGCCGGAGAGTTCATGGGGCAGGGCCTTGAGGCGCTTGTGCGGCTCGGGGATGCCCACCAGTTCCAGCAACTCCAGAGTGCGCTGGGTGGCGACCTTGCCGGTGAGCCCCTTGTGCAGGCCCAGCACTTCGTTGATCTGTTTCTCGATGTTGTGCAGCGGGTTCAGCGAGGTCATCGGCTCCTGGAAGATCATCGCAATGCGGTTGCCGCGAATGTGCCGGATGGTTTTTTCTTTCAGTGTCAGCAGGTCCTGCCCGGCATAGTTGATGGTGCCGGAAGGATGCCGCGCCAGCGGGTAGGGCAGCAGGCGCAGGATCGAGTGGGCGGTGACCGATTTGCCCGAACCGCTTTCGCCCACCAGCGCGATGGTTTCGCCGCGCTTGATGTCGAAGCTGACGTTGTTCACCACGCGTTGGTGATGGTCGCCGGTGACGAACTCGACGGAGAGGTCGCGGATTTCGATCAGATTGTCCTGATTCATCTCATTTCCTCGGGTCGAAGGCATCGCGAGCGGACTCGCCGATAAACACCAGCAAACTCAACATGATCGCCAGCACGGCAAAGGCACTCATGCCCAGCCACGGCGCTTGCAGGTTGGATTTGCCCTGGGCCACCAGCTCACCCAACGACGGCGAGCCGGCCGGCAAGCCAAAGCCGAGGAAGTCCAGGGCGGTGAGCGTGCCGATGGCGCCGGTGAGGATGAACGGCATGAAGGTCATGGTCGAGACCATCGCGTTGGGCAGGATGTGGCGGAACATGATCGCGCCGTTCTGCATGCCCAAGGCCCTGGCCGCGCGCACGTATTCGAGGTTGCGCCCGCGCAGGAACTCGGCGCGCACCACGTCCACCAGGCTCATCCAGGAAAACAGCAGCATGATCCCCAGCAGCCACCAGAAGTTGGGCTGCACGAAACTGGCGAGGATGATCAACAGGTACAGCACCGGCAACCCAGACCAGATTTCCAGGAAGCGCTGCCCGGCCAGGTCGACCCAGCCGCCATAGAAGCCCTGCAAGGCCCCGGCGATCACGCCGATGATCGAGCTGAGCACCGTGAGGGTCAGTGCAAACAGCACCGACACGCGGAACCCGTAGATCACCCGCGCCAACACATCGCGGCCCTGGTCATCGGTGCCCAGCAAGTTCACCGAAGAGGGCGGCGCCGGTGCGGGCACCTTGAGGTCGTAGTTGATGCTCTGGTAGCTGAACGGGATCGGTGCCCACAACGTCCAGGCGTCCTTGGCCTTGAGCAGTTCCTGGATATACGGGCTCTTGTAGTTGGCCTCCAGCGGGAATTCACCGCCAAAGGTGGTCTCCGGGTAGCGCTTGAGCGCCGGGAAATACCAGCCGCCGTCGTAGTGCACGGCCAGCGGCTTGTCGTTGGCGATCAGCTCGGCGCCCAGGCTCAGCACGAACAGGATCAGGAACAGCCACAGCGACCACCAGCCGCGCTTGTTCGCCTTGAACCGCTCGAACCGGCGGCGATTGAGGGGGGACAGGTTCATCTCAATGCTCCCGGCTGGCAAAGTCGATTCGCGGATCGACCAGGGTGTAGGTGAGGTCGCCGATCAGTTTCACGATCAGCCCCAGCAGGGTGAAGATGAACAGCGTGCCGAACACCACCGGGTAGTCGCGGTTGATCGCCGCTTCAAAGCTCATCAGGCCCAGGCCGTCGAGGGAGAAGATCACCTCCACCAGCAATGAACCGGTGAAGAAGATGCCGATGAACGCCGAGGGGAAACCGGCGATCACCAGCAGCATGGCGTTGCGGAACACGTGGCCGTACAGCACACGGTGGTTGGTCAGGCCCTTGGCTTTGGCGGTGATCACGTACTGCTTGTTGATCTCGTCGAGAAAGCTGTTCTTGGTCAGCAGGGTCATGGTGGCGAAGTTGCCGATCACCAGCGCGGTAATCGGCAGCGCCAGGTGCCAGAAGTAATCGAGGACCTTGCCGCCCCAGCTCAACTCGTCGAAGTTGTTCGACGTCAGCCCGCGCAAGGGGAACCAGTCGAAATAACTGCCGCCGGCAAACACCACGATCAGCAGGATCGCAAACAGGAACGCCGGGATCGCATAACCGACGATGATTGCCGAACTGGTCCATACGTCGAAATGGCTGCCATGTCGGGTGGCCTTGGCAATCCCCAGGGGGATCGACACCAGGTACATGATCAGCGTGCTCCATAACCCGAGGGAGATGGACACCGGCATCTTTTCCTTGATCAGGTCGATGACCTTGGCGTCACGGAAGAAGCTGTCGCCAAAATCCAGCTGGGCGTAGTTCTTGACCATGATCCACAGGCGTTCCGGTGCCGATTTGTCGAAACCGTACATCTTTTCGATTTCCTTGATCAGCGTCGGGTCCAGGCCCTGGGCGCCACGGTAACTGCTGGAGCCGGCCACCGACACTTCGGCCCCGCCGCCGGCAATGCGGCTGGTGGCGCCCTCAAAGCCTTCGAGCTTGGCGATCATCTGCTCCACGGGGCCACCGGGGGCGGCCTGGATGATGACGAAGTTGATCAGCAGGATCCCGAACAGCGTCGGGATGATCAGCAACAGGCGGCGAAAGATATAGGCCAGCATTTAATCGCCTCCGCTCGCCGGATCGGCGTTGGTGCTTGTGTCTAAAGGAATAGCCGGTTTGACGTTGGGTTTGGCCCACCAGGTCGCGGTGCCGACGTCGTAGCGCGGCGGGACCTTGGGGTGCCCGAGGTGATTCCAATACGCCACGCGGTAGGTCTTGATGTGCCAATTGGGGATCACGTAGTAGCCAAATTGCAGTACGCGATCCAGCGCCTTGGCGTGGGCCACCAGGCTTTTTCGCGAGTGTGCATCGATCAGTTCTTCTACCAGTTGGTCGACGGCTGGATCCTTGAGCCCCATGTAATTGCGGCTGCCCGGCTTGTCGGCGCTGGAGGATTTCCAGAATTCCCGTTGTTCATTGCCCGGTGAGGTGGACTGGGGGAAGCTGCCCACCAGCATGTCGAAATCCCGCGAGCGGATCCGGTTGACGAATTGCGAGACGTCCACTCGCCGGATCACCAGGTCGATGCCCAGGTCGGCCAGGTTGCGCTTGAACGGCAACAGGATGCGTTCGAACTCAGTCTGGGCCAGCAGGAATTCGATTTTCACCGGCTTGCCGGTGGTGTCGACCATCTTGTCATCGACGATCCGCCAGCCGGCGTCCTGCAGCAACTGGTACGCCTCGCGCTGTTGGTTGCGGATCATGCCGCTGCCATCGGTCTTGGAGGGTTCGAAGGCCTGGGTGAAGACTTCGGGCGGGATCTTGTCGCGCAGCGGTTCGAGAATCGCCAGCTCGTCCGGGCCGGGCAGGCCGGTGGCGGCCATTTCCGAGTTTTCGAAATAACTGCGGGTGCGGGTATAGGCCCCATTGAACAGCTGCTTGTTGCTCCACTCGAAATCCAGCAACAGGCTGATGGCCTTGCGCACGCGCACGTCCTGGAACATCGGCTTGCGCGTATTGAACACAAAGCCCTGCATCCCGGTGGGGTTGCCGTTGGGGATTTCTTCCTTGATCAAGCGGCCCTCAGCCACTGCCGGGATGTTGTAGGCATTGGCCCAGTTTTTCGCGCTGAATTCCAGCCAGTAATCGAACTGCCCGGCCTTCAGCGCCTCCAGCGACACGGTGCTGTCGCGGTAGTAGTCGGTGATGCGGTTATCGAAATTGTAGAAACCTTGGGTGACTGGCAGGTCCTTGGCCCAGTAATCCTTGACTCGCTCATAGCGGATCATGCGCCCGGCCTTGACCTCGGCCACCTTGTACGGCCCGCTGCCCAGCGGCACTTCCAGGTTGCCCTTGGCGAAGTCGCGGGTCGCCCACCAATGTTTGGGCAGTACCGGCAGTTGCCCGAGGATCAGCGGCAATTCGCGGTTATTGGTGCGCTTGAACTTGAACAGCACCTTCAGCGGGTCTTCGGCGATCACTTCGTCGACGTCGGCGTAATACGTGCGATAGATCGGCGAGCCTTCCTTGATCAGTTCCTGGAAGGTGAACACCACGTCTTCGGCACGGATCGGGTTGCCATCATGGAAGCGTGCTTCGGGGCGCAGGTAGAACCGCACCCAGCTGTTGTCCGGGGCTTTTTCGATCTTGCCGGCGACCAGGCCGTATTCGGTGATGGGCTCGTCCAGGCTTTGCATGGCCAGGGTGTCGTAGATCAGGCTCAGGTTATCGGCCGGCACACCTTTGCTGATGTAGGGGTTGAGGCTGTCGAAGCCGCCCATGGCCGACTCGCGGAACGTGCCGCCCTTGGGGGCGTCCGGGTTGACGTAGTCGAAGTGCTTGAAGTCGGCGGGGTATTTCGGTGGTTCGTTGTACAGCGTCAACGCATGTTGCGGAGCGGCTTGGGCCACGGTGCACAGCAGCAGGCTGCCGAGCAGGGCAGTACGCAAATACATCATTGGGCTTTCTCCGAAGCTTTCAGCCACCACGCGCTCAGGCCCAGGCTGTAGGGCGGCGTGGTGACAAAGGCGAACCGGTTGCGGTACGCCAAGCGATGATAGTTGAGGTACCAGTTGGGAATGCTGTAGTGCTGCCACAGCAGCACGCGGTCCAGGGCACGGCCGGCGGCCAGTTGCTCCTCGCGGGTCTTGGCGGCCAGCAGTTGTTCCAGCAGGTGATCGACAATCGGGTTGGCGATGCCTGCGTAGTTCTTGCTGCCCTTGATCGCGGCCTGGCTGGAGTGGAAGTACTGCCACTGCTCAAGGCCGGGGCTCAAGGTCTGGTTGAGGGTGATCAGGATCATGTCGAAGTCGAATTGATCCAGGCGCTGCTTGTACTGGGCGCGGTCGACGGTCCGCAGGCGTGCGTCGATGCCGATGCTGATCAGGTTCTCGACGTAGGGCTGCAGGATGCGCTCCAGGTTCGGGTTGACCAGCAGGATCTCGAAGCGCAGGGGTTGGCCGTCCTTGTTCAGCAGCCGTTGGCCTGACAGTTTCCAACCGGCCTCGCCGAGCAACGCCAGGGCGTGGCGCAGGGTCTCGCGGGGGATGCCGCGGCCGTCGGTCTGGGGCAGGCTGAACGGCTGGGTAAACAGGTTGGCCGGCAACTGGTCGCGGTACGGCGAGAGCATCAGCCATTCATGCCCGGTGGGCACGCCGGTCGCGGCGAACTCGCTGTTGGGGTAGTAGCTCAAGGTGCGTTTATAGGCGCTGCTGAACAGGGTGCGGTTGGTCCATTCGAAGTCGAACATCAGTCCCAGGGCTTCGCGCACCTTGGTCTGGCTGAAGGTCGGCCGCCGGGTGTTCATGAACAGGCCTTGGCTTTGGGTCGGGATCTGGTGGGCGATCTGCGCCTTGATCACATCACCCCGGTTCACTGCCGGGAAGGTGTAGCCGTTGGCCCAGTTCTTGGCCTGGTGCTCGATATAGATATCGAACTCGCCGGCCTTGAAGGCTTCGAAGGCCACGTCGCTGTCGCGGTAGAACTCCACTTCGACCTTGTCGTAGTTATAGAAACCCTGGTTGACCGGCAGGTCCTTGCCCCAGTAGTCCTTGACCCGTTCGAACACCAGTTGCCGCCCCGGGCTAACCTTGGTGATACGGTATGGCCCGCTGCCCAGCGGCGGTTCGAAGGTGGTGGCCTTGAAGTCGCGGTTCTTCCAATAGTGCTGGGGCAATACCGGCAATTCGCCCAGGCGCAGGATCAGCAACGGGTTGCCGGCGCGCTTGAACACAAAGCGGATGCGGTGACGGTTGAGGATATCCACCCGTGCCACTTCCTGCAGGTTGGTGCGGTATTGCGGGTGGCCTTCGGTCAGCAGCGTGCGATAGGAAAACGCCACATCGTAGGCGGTGATTGGCTTGCCATCGTGGAAGCGCGCCTGGGGGCGCAGGTTGAACACCACCCAACTGCGGTCCTCGCTGTACTCTACCGACTGCGCGATCAGCCCATAACTGGAGGTGGGTTCATCGCCGGACGGCGCATAAAGGCCCGTGCCGACCATCAATGGCTCATTCAGCTCATTCACGCCGTATTGCAGGAAATTGGGCGTGGAAACCGGGCTTGAGCCCTTGAAGGTATAGGGGTTGAGGGTATCGAAGGTGCCAAATGCCATGACCCGCAATGTCCCGCCTTTCGGCGCTGCAGGGTTTACCCAATCGAAGTGGGTGAATTTGGCCGGGTACTTGAGGCTGCCGAACTGCGTATAACCGTGGTTCTCGGTAATCGTCGCGTTCGCACCAAAGCTCAAGGCCAGACTTATTAGTAGAAGGAGGGGACGCTTCAAGTCAGAGATCCGATCCAGGCGGCTTGGGCTTTATGATCGGTACAGTAACAGCTTGTTCCGGTTGGAAAAAGCATCTTGAAATCGGCGATAAACCTATGTGGGAGCGGGCTTGTTGTGGTGAGCGGGCTTGCCCCGCGCTGGGCTGCGGAGCAGCCCTGGAACCAGGCGGTGAGTTTTGTCTGGAGGAATGCGTGTAGCCATTGGGGCTGCTTCGCAGCCCAGCGCGGGGCAAGCCCGCTCACCACAACAAGCCCGCTCAACACAGCAAGCCTGTTCACCATACAAGCCTGTTCACACAAACAGGCTGGTTTGTCAGTTAGCGTGGCCCGGAAACCACCAGCATCTGCCCTGGCTTAAGCGCCTGGCCTGTGCGCGGGTTCCAGCGCTTGAGATGTTGCATCTCAACGTTGAAGCGCTTGGCGACGATGTACAGCGAGTCGCCTTTCTTGACTTTGTACTGCACTGGCTTCTTGCTGTCGGCCTTGGCCACCAGCTTGCGCGTGTCCTGCATCACCAGGGTCTGGCCGACCTTGAGGGCCTGGCCGTTGAGCTTGTTCCAGCGTTGCAGGTCATGCACGTCGACTTTGTTGGCCTTGGCGATCAGCGTGAGGTTGTCGCCACTGCGCACTTTGTAGCTGCGGCTGCGGCCGGCCACCCGGGCGGTCTCGACTTCGTCGAACACCTGCTTTTTCGGACGCATCGCCAGTAATTCTTCCGGCTTCATCGTCGACAGGGTGCTGGTGAGCAGTTGCGCCTTGGAGCTGGGCACCAGCAAATGCTGGGGACCGTCCAGGGTGGTGCGTTGTTTCAGGGCAGGGTTGAGCTGGAACAGTTCGTCTTCGTCGATCTCGGCCAGCGCGGCAACCCGTGACAGGTCCATGCTCTGCTTGACTTCAACCACTTCGAAGTACGGCGTGTTGGCGATCGGGTTCAGGTTGACGCCATAGGCCTCGGGCGCCAGCACCACCTGGGACAGTGCCAGGAACTTGGGCACGTAGTCCTTGGTTTCCTGGGGCAGGGGCAGGTTCCAGTAGTCGGTCGGCAGGCCGAGCTTCTCGTTGCGCTCGATTGCCCGGCTCACCGTGCCTTCGCCGGCGTTGTAGGCGGCCAGGGCCAACAGCCAGTCGCCGTTGAACATGTCGTGCAGGCGGGTCAGGTAGTCGAGGGCGGCGGTGGTGGAGGCGGTGATGTCGCGGCGGCCGTCGTAGGCGCGGGTCTGGCGCAGGTTGAAGTAGCGCCCGGTGGAGGGGATGAACTGCCACAGGCCGACCGCATCGCTGCGCGAATAGGCCATCGGGTTGTAGGCACTTTCAATCACCGGCAGCAGCGCCAGCTCCAGGGGCATGTTGCGTTCTTCAAGGCGTTCGACGATGTAGTGAATGTAGAGGCTGCCGCGTTCTCCGGCGTTCTCCAGGAAGGAAGGGTTGCTGGCGAACCACAGGCGCTGTTGCTCGATGCGCGGGTTGACGCCTAGGCCTTCCTGCAATTGAAAGCCCCGTCGCATGCGTTCCCAGACGTCCTGGGGCACTTCGGGTGCAGGCTTCTCTGACAGCCAAATGACGGGTTTCTGTTTGATCTTGGCGCTAAGGTTCGGCTTGGGATGCACGGTGGATTGTGCGGTGAAACTGCTTGATTGGCAGCCCGCCAGCGTGGCGGACACAGCCACCGCCACAGCTTGAGCCAGGCGGGTCAATGCGTCTGAATGGTTGGATTTACGAATAGATGACGACATTGGCTGGAAGTAAGTTCCGGGCAAAAATGTCGGGCGATTCTAGAAACCCGTTCGGTTCCGGTCAACCATTCAGAAATTACGTATCAGATTGCTTCTGGTTAGAACTTATCTTTCCACGCCCTCAAGCTAGCAAACACCTCGGCCCCAGAGCGGTTGTCGCGGCCATTCCGTTCGTCCGCTTTTTGTTTAACGGATGTTTCAGAGGTACGTAGGAAAGGGTTGGTCAGCCGCTCCAGGGCCAGGTTGGAAGGCAATGTGATCTCGCCACGGGCGCGCAGTTGGCGGACGCTTTCCACTCGTTCGGCGATATCGGCGTTATCCGGTTCCACCGCTTGGGCGAACTTGAGGTTACTTTGTGTGTATTCATGGGTGCAGTACACCCGGGTGTCGGCGGGCAGGGCGGCCAACCGTTCAAGGGAGGTGTACATCTGTTCCGGCGTGCCTTCGAACAGGCGCCCGCAGCCGGCGGCGAACAGGGTGTCGCCGCACAGCAGCACACCGCTGTGATAAAAGGTGATATGGCCCAGGGTGTGGCCGGGCACTGTATAAATGTCGAAGTCCCAGCCGAGTACCGTGATGCGGTCGTTATCGTTCAAGGCCACGTCCCGTGCGGGGATCTTCTCGTTGGCCGGGCCGTAGACCTTGGCGTTGGTAGCACCTTTGAGCTGTTCGACGCCGCCGACATGATCATGGTGGTGGTGGGTGACCAGGATGTCGCTGAGGGCCCAGCCTGGGTTCTGTTCGAGCCAGTCCAGCACCGGGGCGGCATCGCCGGGGTCGACCACGGCGCAGCGTTGGGTGTGCGGGTCCTGTAACAACCAGATGTAGTTATCGGTGAAGGCGGGCAGGGCACTGATCTGTATCATTCTTCGATTCGCCAAGCTGAACACATTGGTGCATCTTAGAACGTCTAGGCGAGTTGGAGAATGCAATGACTGATAAAGCGTTCGCCCAGGCCGATCCTGAGTGGCTGGCCCTGATCAGCGCCGCCCGCGAATGGCTGTCCGGTCCCATCGGGCAATTTCTGCTGGACGAAGAACGGCGCATGCTCGAAGACGAGCTGGGCCGGTTCTTTGGTGGCTATCTGGTGCATTACGGCCCTTCGGCCGAAACGCCGCCGTGTGCGCCCCAAGTGCAGCGCAATGTGCGCTTGGGGGCGCCGTTGCCGGGGGTGGAGATCGTCTGCGAAGAACAGGCGTGGCCCTTGAGCGAGCACGCCGCCGACGTGGTGGTGTTGCAGCATGGCCTGGATTTCTGCCTGTCACCCCATGGCTTGCTGCGCGAAGCGGCGAGCAGCGTACGGCCGGGTGGCCATTTGCTGATTGTGGGGATCAACCCCTGGAGCAGCTGGGGCCTGCGCCATGCGTTCGCCCACGATGGCCTGCGCCAGGCGCGTTGCATCTCGCCGCAGCGGGTGGGCGACTGGCTTAACCTGCTGGGCTTCGCGCTGGAGAAACGCCGCTTCGGGTGCTATCGTCCGCCGCTTGCGTCGACCAAGTGGCAAGGCCGCCTGGCCGGTTGGGAGCGCCGCGCAGGTGCCTGGCAGTTGGCGGGTGGCGGCTTCTATCTGCTGGTGGCGCGCAAGATCGTGGTTGGGCTGCGGCCGGTGCAGCAGGTGCGCCGTGAGCCGATGGGCAAACTGGTGCCGATGCCGATGGCCAAGGTCAACCGCAAGCAAAGCGATGCGCAACCCTCTTCTTGAATGAATACCGAGTAACCGATGACCGATAGCGTAGAACTCTTCACCGATGGCGCCTGCAAAGGCAACCCGGGCCCTGGCGGCTGGGGCGCGTTGCTGGTGTGCAAGGGCGTGGAGAAAGAGTTGTGGGGCGGTGAAGCCAACACCACCAACAACCGCATGGAACTGATGGGCGCCATTCGTGGCCTGGAAGAACTCAAGCGCCGCTGCAACGTGCTGCTGGTGACCGACTCGCAATACGTGATGAAGGGCATCAACGAGTGGATGGTCAACTGGAAGAAGCGTGGCTGGAAGACTGCGGCCAAGGAACCGGTGAAAAATGCCGACCTGTGGCAGCTGCTGGACGAGCAATGCAATCGCCATGACATCACCTGGAAATGGGTGCGCGGTCACATCGGCCACCCTGGCAACGAGCGCGCGGACCAGCTGGCCAACCGGGGCGTGGACGAAGTGCGCGGCTACAAGCAGAGCTGATGGCGACTCACGTGTTAAGATCGCACCCGTTGACGCACACCACACTGCACACCACACCGTTGAGAGCTGAACCCTGATGGCCATCCGATCTGTTGTACTCGATACCGAAACCACCGGCATGCCGGTGACCGACGGCCACCGGATCATTGAAATCGGCTGTGTCGAATTGATGGGGCGCCGCCTCACCGGTCGTCACTTCCACGTCTACCTGCAACCGGACCGCGACAGTGACGAAGGCGCGATCGGCGTCCACGGTATCACTGACGAATTCCTCAAGGGCAAGCCGCGTTTTGCCGAAGTCGCCGATGAGTTCTTCGAGTTCATCAACGGCGCCCAGTTGATCATCCATAACGCGGCGTTCGACGTCGGCTTCATCAACAACGAATTCGCCCTGATGGGGCAGACCGATCGCGCAGACATTTCCAAGCACTGCTCGATCCTCGACACCTTGATGATGGCCCGTGAGCGTCACCCCGGCCAGCGCAACAGCCTCGATGCCTTGTGCAAACGTTATGGCGTCGACAACTCCGGCCGTGAACTGCACGGCGCCTTGCTCGACTCCGAGATCCTCGCCGACGTCTACCTGACCATGACCGGCGGGCAGACCAGCCTGTCCCTGGCGGGCAACGCGTCGGATGGCACGGGCTCGGCGGAAGGCTCGGGTAACCGTCCTTCGGAAATCCGCCGGCTGCCGGCTGATCGCAAGCCCACGCCTATTATTCGTGCCAGTGAGCAAGACTTGGCCGAGCATGCGGCAAGGTTGGAGGCGATTGCCAAGTCGGCGGGTGCGCCGGCGTTGTGGACTCAACTGACCCAGCAATAGCCTGGCTGCACGCAATCCAAAGGTGGGAGGGGGCTTGCCCCTCCCACCGTTGATCTCCATCTGCCTGCGAAATCTTCATTCGCCACATCCACTCCCAGCTTCTACCCTTGAGTGCATAACCCTCAGGACGACAAGCACTCATGTACAAAGACCTGAAGTTCCCCGTCCTTATCGTGCACCGCGATATCAAGGCCGACACCGTCGCCGGTGACCGGGTCCGAGGCATCGCTCGAGAGCTGGAACAGGAGGGCTTCAGTATTTTCTCGGCAGTGGACTACGCCGAGGGCCGGCTGGTGGCCTCCACCCATCATGGCCTGGCGTGCATGCTGATCGCCGCCGAAGGCGCGGGCGAGAATACCCATCTGTTGCAGAACATGGTCGAGCTGATCCGGCTCGCGCGGCTGCGGGCGCCGAATCTGCCGATCTTTGCCTTGGGCGAGCAAGTCACCCTGGAAAATGCGCCGGCTGACGCCATGAGCGAGCTTAACCAGCTGCGCGGCATTCTGTACCTGTTCGAAGACACCGTGCCGTTTCTCGCCCGGCAAGTTGCCCGTGCGGCGCGCACTTACTTGGATGGCCTGTTGCCGCCGTTCTTCAAGGCACTGGTGCAGCACACCGCTGATTCCAACTATTCCTGGCACACCCCCGGCCATGGCGGCGGCGTGGCCTACCGCAAAAGCCCGGTGGGGCAGGCGTTTCATCAATTTTTCGGGGAAAATACCCTGCGTTCGGACTTATCGGTGTCGGTGCCCGAGCTGGGCTCGCTGCTGGACCACACCGGGCCGCTGGCCGAAGCCGAGGCCCGCGCCGCCCGCAACTTTGGCGCTGACCACACTTTCTTCGTGATCAACGGCACGTCCACCGCCAACAAGATCGTGTGGCATTCCATGGTCGGGCGCGATGACCTGGTGCTGGTGGACCGCAACTGTCACAAGTCGGTGTTGCACTCGATCATCATGACCGGCGCCATCCCGTTGTACCTGTGCCCGGAGCGCAACGAACTGGGGATCATCGGCCCGATTCCCTTGAGCGAATTCAGCCCCGAGTCGATCCGCGCCAAGATCGACGCCAGCCCGTTGACCCGTGGCCGGGCGCCCAAGGTCAAGATGGCGGTGGTCACCAATTCCACCTATGACGGCCTGTGCTACAACGCCGAGCTGATCAAGCAGCAATTGGGCAACAGCGTCGAGGTGCTGCATTTTGATGAGGCCTGGTACGCCTACGCGGCGTTTCATGAATTCTTCGCCGGGCGCTACGGCATGGGCACTTCGCGCACGCCGGACAGCCCGCTGGTGTTCACCACCCACTCCACCCATAAACTGCTGGCCGCGTTCAGCCAGGCCTCGATGATCCACGTGCAGGACGGCGGCGCGCGTCAGTTGGACCGTGACCGTTTCAACGAAGCCTTCATGATGCATATCTCGACGTCGCCGCAGTACAGCATCATTGCTTCGCTGGATGTGGCCTCGGCGATGATGGAAGGTCCGGCCGGGCGTTCGCTGTTGCAGGAAATGTTCGACGAAGCCCTGAGCTTCCGTCGGGCGCTGGCCAACCTGCGCCAGCACATTGCCGCCGAGGATTGGTGGTTCACCATCTGGCAACCGCCGTCGGTGGCGGGCATCGACCGCGTCGTCACCGCTGATTGGCTGTTGCATCCCCAGGCTGACTGGCATGGCTTTGGCGAGGTCGCCGAGGACTACGTGCTGTTGGACCCGATCAAAGTGACGCTGGTGATGCCCGGCCTCAACGCCGGCGGCGCCCTGAGCGATTGCGGGATTCCGGCTGCCGTGGTCAGCAAGTTCCTCTGGGAGCGTGGTCTGGTGGTGGAAAAGACCGGGTTGTATTCCTTCCTCGTGCTGTTCTCCATGGGTATTACCAAAGGCAAATGGAGTACCTTGCTCACCGAATTGCTGGAGTTCAAGCGCAGCTACGACGCCAATGTGAGCCTGGCCAGTTGTTTGCCATCGGTGTTTGCCCAAGGCCCCACGCGCTATCAAGGCCTGGGCCTGCGCGACCTGTGCGACCAACTGCATAGCTGTTACCGTAGCAACGCCACTGCAAAGCACCTTAAACGGATGTATACCGTTCTGCCGGAAATCGCGATGAAACCCGCCGATGCCTACGACCAGTTGGTCAGGGGTGAAGTGGAAGCGGTTTCCATCGATGCCTTGCCAGGGCGCATCGCAGCCGTGATGCTGGTGCCTTATCCGCCCGGTATTCCACTGATCATGCCGGGCGAGCGCTTCACCGAGTCGACGCGTTCGATTATCGACTACCTGGCCTTTGCCCGGACGTTCGATAGCAGTTTCCCCGGTTTTGTCGCCGATGTTCATGGGTTACAACACGAAGATGACGGCAGTGGTCGTTGTTACACCGTCGATTGCATCAAGGGTTAAGAATGTTTATGCAAGCTGTAATGAACCCGAAGTATCCAGGGCTCAGTGTACGGGTCGCCGACGAAGGCTTTGACGCCTATGTGTGGGGCAATGATTTCAGCTTTGAAGTCAGCGCCTACGGTGAGCCGCAGATGGGCAAGCGGGTCGATCAATGGCCTGTGGAGCGCATCTTGCCGTACCGCAAGTGCTATGGCATCGATCCGGAAGAGTTCGCCAGTTTTCGCGACGCGCCCGACAGCGCGATCTTCATGGCTTACTTGGACGACCGCCCGGTAGGACACATCGTGGTCAGCACCAATTGGAACGGCTTTGCCCATGTCGACGAATTGGCCGTGGCCTTGCCCGCCCGGCGCCATGGCGTGGCCAAGGCGCTGCTGGATGTGGCGCAGTTCTGGAGCCGCAAGAAAAACCTGCCCGGCATGATGCTGGAAACCCAGAACAACAACCTCGGGGCCTGCCGTTTGTACGAGCGCTGCGGCTACGTGATGGGCGGCATCGACCACCTGCGCTATCGCGGCATTGATCCGCAAACCCGCGAAGTGGCGATTTTCTGGTATCGGCTGTTCAAGAACGAAGTCGACAAGGCTTAGCCCGCCAACAGCCCTTCGGCCTTCTGCGTCACGATCTCCAGCAGTGCATTCAGCGCTGGGGAGGTCACGCCCTCCTTGAGGGTCAGCGCATACAGGCTGACCATGATCGGCGGCGACACCGGGCACGCATCCAGCCCGGCCTCGCGTGCGCCGAACGCGGTGAAAGGGTCGACCACCGCCAGGCCTTCTCCCGCTTCCACCATGCTGCGCATCATCTGGTAAGTCTGTACGCGCGTCTGCACCACCGGCAGCGGGCGCAGGGCTTGCAGCTTGGCATCCAGCAAGCGGCTGAGCGGGTCCTGGCCTTCGAGCCCGATCATCGCTTGCCCGGCCAGGTCCTGCAGCGCGATGTACTTCTGCTTGGGTTTGAGCCAGCCATGCGGCGCGAGCAATTGCAGCTTGCCTTGGGCCAGCACGGTGCTGTGGATCTGTGGGTGTTCCGGGTCATGCAGGCTCAGGCCTACGTCGGCTTCGTGCAGCAGCAGGCTCCTGACGATCTCGCGGGTCGGCTGGCTTGACAGGTTGCACGGCGTGTCCTGGAAGCGTCGGCGCAGCAGCGCAATGCTTTGCGGCAACAGTTGATTGGCCAGGGGCGGGGTGCAGAGGGCGCGCAGGGTCGGGGCGTGATGGTGTTTCAGGCGGCTGGCGAGGCGTTGCACCGGTTCCAGCGCCTCATACACGTGGGCGATTTCCGCCTGCAGCTCCAGGGTTTCCCGTGTCGCCTGCAAGCGTCCACGGACGCTGGCGAACAGCATAAAGCCCAATTGCGCCTCGGCCTCCTTGAGCGCCGCGTCCACATCGCCCACGGAGAGTTGCAACCACTCGGCGGCCAAGCCTGGGTGTCCGGTCTGCAAGATGGCTTGAATCACTTCGATATGACGTAAACGCATCGCCGGAGTCTATGTGCAGCGCGCCGGGGATTCAATAGAATGGCTGCGCTGATCATCAACGACCAAAGCCGGCTGCCGGCATTAACAACAAAAACAGGTCTGGTCTCACATGCCTCTACCCTCGATCCTCGGGGTAACGGCCAAGCAACTGCTGGTCTTGGTGACCGTCGGGTGCGTGGCTGCTTATCTCTTCAACGCTCAAAACGAAAGCACGCCGGAAAACCTGGCACTTGAAACGTTCATCCGTTCCCAGGAACAGGTGGCCGAACAGGTGGGGGCAGTCCTGGAAGTGGCATTGGTCAGGCAGGTGGTCGCGCATCCGGGTTACCACAGCGCGGGCTACCAGCGTTCGATGTTTGCCGTGGAGGGCGAGCGGGGACGCTTGATGGTGACCTTGAAGAAGGTCGAGGGGGAGCAGGGCATTGAGGTCACGGAGATTCGCCGGCCGTGATCACCCCAGCCCAGTCGACGCCATCAATGGCCAGGACTGAGCAGGTGGATAAGGCGTGATCTTATGACGCGAGGGTGGTTTGCGACTCGCGCACGAGAATCGTGCCCGATTGAATCAACTTGAATTCGTCGCCTTCCAGCTTTTCTACACGATCGCCAATGGCCAGCTTGTAGGTGGTGGTAGGTGCCGAGCCAGCCAGGTCGCCTTGCGCCGGGTTGGATTCCTGGAACTCATGCACCGAATACACACGTCCTTCTGCGTCTCTGGCATGAAACTGTCCGACTAGTACTGCTGCCATCTGTTTAGAACCTCTGGAGATAAACACTCGATTTGCGGTTCTGTAGACCGTCAGGGAGCGGGGTAGTTTACTTACGGAATAAAAATACTATTCGCTTATCTTTTCAGATGATTCCTACATGTCACTGCGTGATGCAAATGCCCGGAGGATTATCAAAACCTTCTGGTGAACACGCCGCGAAGACTCTATAACTACAAGCTCCTTTAGTCAGACGTCGGGAACCCCCAATGAGCAAGGTCTACACCGTAGCCGTCCTGGTTGGCAGCTTGAGAAAAGACTCGATCAACCGCAAGGTCGCGCTGGCATTGGCCGAACTGGCCCCTGCCAACCTGAAGTTGAACATTGTGGAAATTGGCGACTTGCCGCTCTACAACGAAGACATTGACGGTGCGACACCGCCGGCAGCCTACAGTACTTTCCGTCAGCACGTGAGCTCATCCGACGCGGTGCTGTTCGTGACCCCGGAATACAACCGCTCCGTGCCCGCGCCCTTGAAGAATGCCATCGACGTAGGTTCTCGGCCCTACGGGCAGAGCGCCTGGAGTGGCAAGCCGGGGGCGATCATCAGTGTGTCGCCGGGGGCGATTGGTGGTTTTGGCGCCAACCATCACCTGCGCCAGTCCCTGGTGTTTCTCGATGTGCCCTGCATGCAGCAGCCGGAGGCCTACCTGGGCGGCGCGGGCAGTGTATTTGACGAGGCGGGCAAGGTGTCTGAAAAGACCAAGCCGTTCCTGCAGGCGTTTATTGATGCTTACGCCAAGTGGGTGGCCAAGCAGCACGGCTGATTACCCGCCCACTTAAAGGTGTTTACTCTCAATGTGGCGAGGGAGCTTGCTCCCGTTGGGCCGCGAAGCGGCCCCAGGCCTTTGTTTGAAAAGACTGGGACTGCTACGCAGTCCAACGGGAGCAAGCTCCCTCGCCACAGGTGCGGCGCTTCCTTGCGCCAATGAGGGTCAGCGCAACCAGTTGGTGCGCGCCAGTTCGATCACTTCATCGCCCCGGCCGCTCATCACCGCCTTGAGCATGTACAGGCTGAAGCCCTTGGCTTGTTCCAGCTTGATCGTCGGCGGCATCACCAGCTCTTGGGTGGCGGTGACCACATCCACCAGCACCGGGCCATCATGGGCCAGGGCGCGGCGCAGGGCCGGCTCCAGGTCTTCGGATTGCTCCACGCGAATGCCGAGGATACCCATGGCGTTGGACATGGCGGCGAAGTCCGGGTTTTTCAGTTCGGTACCGGCGTCCAGGTAGCCTGCGGCTTTCATCTCCATCGCGACAAAGCCCAGCGAGGCGTTATCGAACACGATGACTTTCACCGGCAGTTTCAACTGCGCCAAGGAAATGAAATCCCCCATCAACATGGCAAAGCCGCCGTCACCGGACATCGAAATCACCTGGCGATCCGGGAAGGCCGCCTGCGCGCCGATGGCCTGGGGCATGGCATTGGCCATCGAGCCGTGGTTGAACGAACCGATCAGGCGGCGCTTGCCGTTCATCTTCAAATATCGCGCAGCCCACACGGTCGGTGAGCCGACGTCGGCAGTAAAGATTGCATCGTCATCCGCCAACTCGCTGAGCAAACGCGCCACGTATTGTGGGTGGATCGGCCGATTGGCCTTCGACGGTTGAGCCAGGTCATCGAGCCCTTGGCGGGCTTTTTCATACTGCTTCAAGGAGGTCTCGAGAAAGCTGCGATCGGTCTTGCGCGTCAAGCGCGGCAGCAGGGCGTCGATGGTTTCACTGACATCGGCGGCGATGCCCAGGTCCAGCGTGGCGCGGCGGCCGAGGGCCTGCGGGTTGCGGTCAACCTGGATGATCTTGGCGTCAGTGGGGTAGAACTGGCGATAAGGAAAGTCGGTGCCGAGCATGATCAACGTGTCGCAGCCGAGCATGGCGTGGTAACCGGAGCTGAAGCCGATCAGGCCGGTCATGCCCACATCGAACGGGTTGTCCCACTCCACATGTTCCTTGCCGCGCAGGGCATGCACCACGGGTGCGCCCAGCGCGTCAGCCAGGGCCACCACTTGGTCATGCGCGCCGGCGCAGCCGCTGCCGCACAGCAGGGTGACCTTCTGGCTGTTTTCCAGGAGCTCGGTGAGGCGTTGCAGGTCTTGTTCCGCGGGCAATGTGCGCGGCGCGTGCAGGGCTGGCCAGGGCTTGAGCTTGTCCTCCACTTCCAGCAGCGATACGTCACCCGGAATCACCACCACTGCCACGCCGCGATTGAGGATCGCCGAACGCATGGCGCGGTGCAGCACGTGGGGCATCTGCTCGGGGTTGGTGACCAGCTCGATAAAGTGGCTGCACTCCTTGAAGAGCTCTTGGGGATGGGTTTCCTGGAAATAGTTCAGGCCGATCTCCGAGGACGGAATCTGTGCGGCGATCGCCAGCACCGGCACATGGTTGCGATGGCAATCGAACAAGCCATTGATCAAGTGCAGGTTACCCGGCCCGCAGCTGCCGGCGCAGACCGTCAGTTCACCCGTGGCCGCTGCTTCGGCACCGGCGGCGAAGGCCGCCACCTCCTCGTGGCGCACGTGCATCCACTCGATGCTGTCCATGGTGCGCAGGGCGTCGGTGAGGCCGTTGAGGCTGTCGCCGGTCAGGCCCCAGATACGCTTGATGCCCGCCTGTTCAAGGGTGGTCGCCAATTGCTGGGCCAGGTTGATTTTCGCCATGAAGAACTCCAATCGTCAGTGAGGTTAAAAACTGCTGATCAATAGGGGACAGTTCGATCACGGCGAATGCTCCGCCTTTAATGTGAAGATTGCGTCATGGCCGCCCGGTACTGCCGCGTGCGCCGCGCCAGAAACCATTGGTCGCGCACCAGCGCCATGCACGGCACGACGTTGGCTTTGGGCGAATGGCCGCGGCTGAGGCGGCGCATCTGGTAGCGCACCACGGCGAGTATGGCGAGGGAGGCCAGGGGCTTGCGTTGCCAGTCGATAGGCTTGAGTTGCGGGTTGGGGTCGCGGCCTTCGCGCCAGTGCTGGATCAAGTGGGGTTCCAGCGTCAGGGCGGTGGCGATCCCGGCCATGGCGACGCCACTGTCCAGTACCTGTTGCACGATGGGCAGGCGCCGGATGCCGCCGGTGACCATCACCGGCATCTTGGCGATGGTCGCCAGTTGACTGGCGAACTCAAGGAAGTACGCCTCACGCGCCAGGGTGCGGCCGTCACGCGCTTCGCCTTGCATGGCGGGTGCTTCGTAACTGCCACCGGATAACTCCAGCAGGTCGATGGGCAGCGGGTTGAGCATTTCGACCACGGCACGTGCATCGGCTTCTGCAAAACCGCCACGTTGGAAGTCGGCAGAGTTGAGTTTGACGGCGACACAAAACGACGGGCTGACGCTGGCGCGTACCGCACGGATCACTTCCAGCAACAGGCGTGCGCGGTTCTCCAGGGCGCCGCCCCAGCGGTCGGTGCGTTGGTTGCTCAGTGGCGACAGGAACTGACTGAGCAAGTAGCCATGGGCGCCGTGGATCTGCACGCCGGTGAACCCGGCTTTTTCGGCCAGGCGTGCGCTGGTGGCAAAGCGCTGGATCACGTCCTGGATGTCGTCTTCGGTCATGGCCTTGGGCGTGGCAAACATCTTCGAGAAACCACCGAGGTCGAGTGCCACGGCGGACGGTGCAATGGCTTGCTGGCGTAGGTTGGCCGGCGTCTGGCGGCCTGGGTGGCTGAGTTGTACCCAGAAGTGCACGCCGTTGCCGCGGGCGACGTCGGCCCACTCACTGAAGCTCGCCAGGTATTGCTCACCCTCAAGGGCCACGCCGCCGGGGCCGGTCATGGCGCGGCGGTCGACCATCACGTTGCCGGTGATCAACAAACCGGGATTACCGGCGGCCCAGGCTTTGTAAAGCTGCTTCAATTCACGGGACGGCGCCTGATTGCCATCGGCCATGTTTTCTTCCATCGCCGCTTTGGCGATGCGGTTGGAGAGGACTTGGCCATTGGGCAGTTGCAGGGCTTCAAAGGGTGACATGGGTTGACTCCTGAGCAGGGGAGGTCTCAGGCTAAGCTTAAAGTTAACTTTAATGTCAAGCAGGTGCGGTGATGAATATTGGTGAGCTGGCAAAGCAGAGCGGGCTGGCGGCGTCGCGGATCCGCTTTTATGAGGCCGAAGGGCTGATCAGCCAGGTGGGGCGCCAGGCAAACGGTTACCGGCGTTACGCGCCGGAGGCGCTGCAAACCCTGCAACTGATCCAGAGCGCGCAGCAGGCAGGTTTTACCTTGCAGGAACTCAAGGCGCTGATGCCTGCGCCGGGCGAGCACAAGCGCGAGGCGTTGATTGAGGCACTGGAATGCAAGGTCGTGCAGATCGAAGAGATGCAGGCGCAGTTAGCCCACAGCAAGGCGCAGTTGCTGGGGGTGATCGAGGCAGTGCGGGCGCAGCCGGAAGGCGTGCCGTGTTCGATGGGGCAGAAGCAGGTGCTGGCGTCGATCAAGACCGGTCTACAGAGCAAGTAGATGCCAATGTGGGAGGGGGCTTGCCCCCGATAGCAGAGGGCCAGTCAACAGATTCATTGACTGATCCACCGCCATCGGGGGCAAGCCCCCTCCCACATTTGAGACTCAGCGCCGACGGAACAACGGCAGCGGTTCATCCGTTGCCGCCTGGTACGTCACCGAGAAGTCCTTGAGGCTTTCCAGCGCTTCGTACGGGTCTTTGTCGGCGCGCAGGGCGAAGGCATCGAACCCGCAGCGGCGCAGGTAGAACAGTTGGTCGCGCAGCACGTCGCCAATCGCGCGCAGCTCGCCTTTGTAACCGTAACGGTCGCGCAGCAGGCGTGCGTTGGAGTAGTTACGCCCGTCGGTGAAGGCCGGGAAGTTCAGGGCGATGACTTGGAAGTGTTCCACGTCCTCACCGATTTCTTCGGCTTCTTCATCGGCGTCCAGCCACACACCCAGGCCGCCATCGCGGGCCTTGAGGGCGTGGCCGTGTTCGCGCCACAGTGCCAACGGCACGATCAGGTCGTCGCAGTTGGAGATGCCGTCGAAGCTCGCGTCCTTGGGCAGCAGGTGCCAGGTTTCGTCGAGGACTTCGTTGTTCTTAATGATTCGCTGCATAGACGCGCTCCTTGAACAGGTCAATGCCGATGCGCTGGTAGGTGTCGATGAAACGCTCATCTTCGGTGCGCTGTTCGATGTACACGTCGATCAGCTTGCCGATCACCTCGGGCATGGCTTCCTGGGCGAAGGACGGGCCGAGGATCTTGCCCAGGCTCGCATCGCGGCTGGCGCTGCCACCCAGGGACACTTGGTAGAATTCTTCGCCTTTCTTGTCCACGCCCAGGATGCCGATGTGGCCGACGTGGTGGTGACCACAGGCGTTCATGCAACCGGAGATGTTCAGGTCCAGCTCGCCGATGTCGAACAGGTAGTCCAGGTCGTCGAAACGGCGCTGGATCGATTCGGCGATCGGGATCGACTTGGCGTTGGCCAGGGAGCAGAAGTCGCCGCCCGGGCAGCAGATGATGTCGGTCAGCAGGCCGATGTTCGGCGTGGCGAAACCGCCTTCGCGCAGCTCGCCCCACAGGGTGAACAGTTGGCTCTGCTCCACGTCCGCCAGGATGATGTTCTGCTCGTGGGAGGTGCGCAGTTGGCCGAAGCTGTAGCGCTCGGCCAGGTCGGCCACGGCGTCCAGCTGCTTGTCGGTGATATCGCCCGGTGCAACACCGGTTGGTTTCAGCGACAGGGTGACCGCCACATAACCCGGCTTCTTGTGCGCCAGGGTGTTGCGGGTGCGCCAGCGGGCGAAGCCTGGATGCTCTTTATCCAGCGCTGCGAGCTCGGCGTCCTGATTGCTCAGGGCCTTGTACTCAGGGTCGACGAAGTGTTTGGCGACGCGGTGCACTTCGGCTTCGGTCAGGGTGGTCTGGCCGCCGCGCAGGTGTTCCATCTCGGCGTCGACTTTCTGGGCGAAAACCTCAGGGGTCAGCGCTTTTACCAGGATCTTGATCCGGGCCTTGTATTTGTTGTCACGACGGCCGTAGCGGTTGTAGACCCGCAGGATGGCGTCGAGGTAGCTCAACAGGTCCTGCCACGGCAGGAACTCGTTGATAAACGCGCCGACCACGGGCGTACGGCCCAGGCCACCGCCGACCAGTACACGGAAACCCAGCTCGCCGGCCGCGTTGTGCACCGGCTCCAGGCCGATATCGTGCACTTCGATGGCAGCGCGGTCCGAGGTCGAGCCATTGATGGCGATCTTGAACTTGCGCGGCAGGTAGGCGAATTCTGGGTGGAAGGTGGTCCATTGACGGACGATTTCGCACCAGGGGCGTGGGTCGATCAGTTCGTCAGCGGCCACGCCGGCGAATTGGTCGGTGGTCACGTTGCGCAGGCAGTTACCGCTGGTCTGAATGGCGTGCATTTGCACGGTCGCCAGTTCAGCCAGGATGTCCGGCACATCTTCCAGGGCCGGCCAGTTGAACTGTACGTTCTGGCGGGTACTGATGTGGGCATAGCCTTTGTCGAAGTCACGGGCAATCTTGGCCATCATGCGCGTCTGGCGCGAAGTCAGTTGGCCATAAGGCACGGCCACCCGCAGCATCGGCGCAAAGCGCTGAACATAAAGGCCATTTTGCAGGCGCAGAGGGCGGAACTCTTCTTCGCTCAGTTCACCTGCTAGGTAGCGTCGGGTCTGATCACGGAACTGCTTGACGCGGTCCTCGATGATGCGCTGATCGTATTCGTCGTATACGTACATATAGGTCCTGTTCTCGGCAAATCTGCGCGCACGGCCGCGCACTCCCAACGGAGCGGGGGCACGATACCAGTTTGCGTTTATGCGCAAAAGTGATGTTTGAGTATATGCAAAGAACCAAATCGACTAATGAGATTGATTATCTCGATATCCACATTTGTCATAGGGGCAAGTGTGGACTTTACTGTGGTCGAGTCTTAATGCAATCACCTATAAAACCGACAAGAGGCGATGCGATGAGCAATTCGACAAAAGCCCGTAAACCCGACAGCACCGTTGATGCCTGGGCCATTCTGTTCCTGATCATCCTGGTGGTGGGAACCGCCGTGTTCTGGGTCAGCCATCAGTAGGAAGAGGGCGAGATCCGCAGCAGGACCCGTAACATCCGGAATAAGGGAACGGCCTGCCCGTTCCCTTATTTCGCGTGCTCTACACCCCCGCCAAGTGCAACACCAGCTTGACGATGCCGAACAGCGTCAAGGCGAACACGGCCGTGAACAGAATGCCCAGGACGACAAAGTGGCTGGGCTTGCCGTGCGTGAAGTCACGTGCGCGATTCTTCCCGCTTTGCACGCCGAAGGCGGCAGCGACCACGCTGTGGAGCATTTGCCAGAACGTTGGCGGTTTGTTGCCTGAGTCGTCCATAACACCCTCCCGGTTCAGGGTTAGCGCCCTGTGTATCCAGCATAGTCAGTTCCGCGGCAATGACCGCAGCGAAACCAACACAACAGAACCCGCGCAACTATGCACCGCTTCGCCCGTTGATCCGCGTGATGTCCTGAGGCTCCCTAAACAGCATCAGGAACCCATGCCTCATGTCACCACTCGACAGCCCCCTCAGCGAGGGGCTTCACGTCACTTTTATCAAAGGACGCCTGCCCAAGTGGCTCGAACAGCTGACGACCGCCGACATCCAGCGATTGCATCGCGCGCGCGACCCGCTGCAGGCGTTAACAGCCGCCCAGCCTGAGCTTTTTGCCAGTGCCCGGCCTGAGTTGCGCCGAGCATTGCTGGATAGCCAGGCCGGCTACTTGTCCGCCAGTCAAACCCTGGCCAAGACCCTGGCGAGCTTCAAGACCCTTACCGACTTCGCCACACCGTTGCTCAACCAGGCGTTGCGCGACACTTTTGGCCTGGCACCGGACGTCAACAAAACCCAGCTGTTCCATCTGCGCGCGCCCAATCGTGCCGACGCCCAGAGCCTGTTGCAGGCGGCACTGCGCAACTTCGAGGCCGATGAGCCGTTCGATGAGGTGGCGCTGCAGGAAACCAGCGCCTTGGCGCCAGAAGATGCACTGGAACAACACCGCTACGATGAAACTGAGCACTACCCGTTTGGCAAGGTGCGTTACCGCATTCGTGACAAACTGGCGATCAAGCCCGAAGCATTTGCCCAACTGTGTCGCACACTGGACTTGGGCACGCAGTATCAGGACCACATTGGCGCGGTGTTTGAAACCCCGGCCACGGCCGACGAGGTACGCCGGCAGACAATCGCGGCCAACAAGGCCGGTTTGCGCTTGCAGGCGCACATTGCGCGCTTGCAATCCAATCTTGATGAAACGGCCTACGCGACCTTACTGGCGATACTCGATGGCCAGCCTGGGCCAATGCTGGATGGCTACCCGGTGGTGTACAGCCAATTGACCGTGCTGGGCGCGGCATTGAGCGATGTGCTGATTATCGGCTCAGCCCCACGCAAGCCTGGGACTACGCTGGTCTTTCCCACGCATTTGCCGGTACTCGCCAGACCTGGTGCAAGCGTTGCAGGGGATGACTCAACTGAAGAAGTTACACCTGACCGGTCAACTTCCAGCCTTGGATTACAGTGTGTTGACGAACTTGCGGGACTTGACCCTGGCGGGGCCGTCGAATCAATGGCCGACGGGGCTTCTCGCGCATGCAGGCTTGGCGTCGCTGGACCTGGCAGGCCTGGATATCCCCTCGCTGCCCGATGCGCTGTTCAGTGGGCACGAGCCATTATGGCGCAGCCTGCGCTTGAACTGGGGGGCGCTGGAGCCCCGCGCCTTCAGGCGGGCGTTTGACTACGTGCACGAAAACCCGGCTCATCTGGTGGATGAGTCGCAGATGGTCACGCAGTACTGTCTGCAGCGCCTTCGCACGTTGAATAGTCAGGACCGAGGGATGGCGGGCAACGCCTTGCAAGCGTTCAAGCAGGACGGACTGGCGGGGCGCGCGCTGCTGGATCATGTCGAGGCATTGCTTGAGCGCTATCGCGTCACGGACGAGGCGCTGGTGACGTGGCAGGAGTCGCCCGTGCGCGTCGATGGCGGGGAAATGTTCGTCGAACAACGTCGGGTGCTGGCCGACAGGATTCGCAAATGTCGGCGTGATGCGCTGGCTGCCCGGTATGGGGCGCGCGAGCCGGTGGCTGGCCCGTCTCGTATCGGTGCGCAGACACTGCGCACAGTGTTGGACCGTGAGTACTCGGGTTTGGGGCGCGAGCCGTTGAACGAGGTATTGGACCTGACGAACTATGGCGCGCCAGGTGATCTGCCGGCGCTGGGGGATGAGGTATTTCCCCAGATCCGTCACCTGATCCTGTCGGATGCAAAGCTATCTGCAACGCAGGTCGATGACTTCCTGCGCAGCTTTCCTGAGCTGCGGGTGCTCAACCTGAGTGGCAATAAACTGACGGAGCTGCCACGGGCCCTTGAGACGTTGGGGCAACTGAGCGAACTGAATCTGGCGGGAAATGAACTGACGATCACCGCGTCAATGCAGGCGCGGTTGAACCGGCTGGGGGAGGTTGAGGCGCTGGCGAGAAAGCGCATTCAGCGCTTCCCTGGCACGGACCCGGCGGAGATCCGCCTGGCGTATCGAACCGGGTTGGCGCAACGCCTGGATCTCCCCACGCAGCCCTCTACCATGCTTTACCGCGGCGTGTCAGGGGTACAGGCTGCTGACCTGGACGTGGCCTACGCCAGCGTGATGGCCGAGGAACAAACCCCGGCGTTTATCGAGCAACTGATCACGCGTGACTACTGGAAAAGTTATCTGCAGGAAAAATACCCAACCGATTTCGCTAAGGTGCAACAGACGCTGGCCGACCAATCGGAGACTCTGGAAGAGCAGTATCCTGACATCAATCCAGCGTATCTCGAGCAAGTCGATGCGTTGCAAAAAGCCAATGAGGTTGAGCTACGCGGGTTGAGAAGAGAACTCTCCACCCGCGAAATCGCCGAACTGGGCAACTAGCCCGGCAAGCGTCCGGCTGATCAGTTGTCATACCCCAGGTTCGGTGCCAGCCACCGCTCGCTCACGCTCAGGTCCTGGCCTTTGCGGGCGGTGTAGCTCGCCACCTGGTCCTTGTCGACCTTGCCCACGGCAAAGTACTGCGCCTGTGGGTGGGCGAAGTACCAGCCACTGACCGCCGCTGCCGGGAACATTGCGTAGTGCTCGGTGAGGAACACGCCGCTGCGGCCCGCCTGCATTTCGCGGGCTTCAGGGTCCAGCAGTTGAAACAGCTGGGCTTTCTCGGTGTGGTCCGGGCACGCCGGGTAGCCGGGCGCAGGGCGGATACCGCTGTACTGCTCCTTGATCAGCGCCTCGTTATCCAATTGCTCGTCCTTGGCGTAGCCCCAGTGCTCTTTACGCACTTGCTGGTGCAGCCACTCGGCGCAGGCTTCGGCCAGACGGTCGGCCAGCGCCTTGACCATGATCGAGTTGTAGTCGTCGCCGGCGTCCTGATAAGCCTTGGCCACCTCTTCGGCGCCGATGCCGGCGGTGGTGATGAAACCACCGATGTAGTCGGTCACACCGCTGTCTTTTGGTGCTACGAAGTCAGCCAGGGAGAAGTTCGGCTTGCCGTCGGTCTTGATGATCTGCTGGCGCAGGTGGTGCAGCTTGGCAATCGGCTGGCCATCGTCACCGTAGACTTCCAGGTCATCGTCCTGCACCTGGTTGGTCGGCCAGAAGCCGAACACGGCGCGGGCGCTGATGAGTTTTTCGTCAATCAGCTTGTTGAGCATTTCCTGGGCGTCGGCATACAGCGCGGTAGCGGCTTCGCCGACCACTTCGTCTTCGAGGATGCGCGGGAATTTACCGGCCAGGTCCCAGGAGATGAAGAACGGCGTCCAGTCGATGTATTCGGCCAGTACCTTGAGATCGATATTGTCCAGTACCTTGGCGCCGGTAAAGGTCGGCACCACCGGGGTGTAGGTGCTCCAGTCGAACTGCGGCTTCTTGGCGATGGCCGCCGGGTAACTCAGGCGCTCAGTACGCGCGCTGCGGTTGGACGTCCGTTCACGCACGTCGATGTATTCCAGGCGGGTCTTCTCGACGAAGCCGGCCTTGAGTTCCTTGGACAGCAGCTGCGTCGCCACACCCACGGCGCGCGAGGCGTCGGTGACGTAGATCACTGCATCGTTGCTGTACTTGGGCTCGATCTTCACCGCCGTGTGCGCCTTGGAGGTGGTGGCGCCACCGATCATCAGCGGCAGGTGGAAGTCCTGGCGCTGCATCTCGCGGGCCACATGCACCATTTCGTCCAGGGACGGCGTAATCAGGCCGGACAGGCCGATGATGTCGCACTTCTGCTCCTTGGCCACCTGCAGGATTTTCTCTGCGGGCACCATCACGCCCAGGTCGACAATGTCATAACCGTTGCAACCGAGCACCACGCCGACGATGTTCTTGCCGATGTCGTGCACGTCGCCTTTCACGGTGGCCATGAGGATCTTGCCCTTGGCTTCCGGCTTGTCGCCTTTTTCCAGCTCGATGAACGGGATCAAGTGGGCCACGGCCTGTTTCATCACGCGGGCGGATTTGACCACCTGGGGCAAGAACATTTTGCCGGCGCCGAACAGGTCGCCGACGATGTTCATGCCGGACATCAGCGGGCCTTCGATCACCTCAATCGGACGCGCGAACGACTGCCGTGACTCCTCGGTGTCTTCAACAATGTGGGTGGTGATGCCCTTGACCAGCGCATGTTCCAGGCGCTTGTTCACTGGCCAGCCACGCCATTCCTCAGTCTCGGTTTCCTTGACGCTGCCGTCGCCTTTGTACTTGTCGGCAATGGCGAGGAGGGCATCGGTGCCTTCCGGGGTACGGTTGAGCACCACGTCTTCCACCGCATCGCGCAGTTCGGCCGGGATCTGGTCGTAGATCTCCAGTTGGCCGGCGTTGACGATGCCCATGGTCAGACCGTTGCGGATTGCGTAGAGCAGGAACACCGAGTGGATCGCCTCGCGCACCGGGTTGTTGCCACGGAACGAGAACGACACGTTGGACACGCCGCCGGAGGTCAGCGCATACGGCAATTCGTCACGAATATAGGCGCAGGCATTGATGAAATCGACCGCGTAGTTGTTGTGCTCTTCGATACCGGTGGCGACCGCGAAGATGTTCGGGTCGAAGATGATGTCTTCCGGCGGGAAGCCGACTTCATTCACCAGGATGTCGTAGGAGCGTTTGCAGATCTCTTTCTTGCGCGCTTCGGTGTCGGCCTGGCCGGCTTCGTCGAACGCCATCACCACCACGGCGGCACCGTAGCGCTTGCACAGCTTGGCGTGGTGAATGAACTGCTCGACGCCTTCCTTCATGCTGATGGAGTTGACGATGCCCTTGCCCTGGATGCACTTGAGGCCGGCTTCGATCACTTCCCATTTGGAGGAGTCGATCATGATCGGGACGCGGGAGATGTCCGGCTCGCCGGCAATCAGATTGAGGAAGGTCACCATGGCCTTCTTCGAATCAAGCATGCCCTCGTCCATGTTGATGTCGATCACCTGGGCGCCGGCTTCCACCTGCTGCAGGGCCACTTCGAGGGCTTCGGTGTAGTTGTCTTCACGGATCAGGCGGGCAAAGCGCGCCGAACCGGTGATATTGGTACGCTCGCCGACGTTGACGAACAGTGAGCTGCGATCAATGGTGAACGGCTCCAGGCCCGACAGGCGGCAGGCCTTGGGAATGTCCGGGATCACACGCGGCGCATACCCGGCCACGGCCTTGGCGATGGCCTCGATGTGGCCCGGCGTGGTGCCGCAGCAGCCGCCGACGATGTTGAGGAAGCCGCTCTGGGCGAATTCTTCGATGACCTTGGCGGTTTCCGACGGCAATTCATCGTACTCGCCGAATTCGTTCGGCAGGCCGGCGTTCGGGTGTGCGGAAACGTGGGTGCTGGCCTTGTTCGACAACTCTTCCAGGTACGGACGCAGTTCGCTGGCGCCCAAGGCGCAGTTCAGGCCCACCGAAATCGGCTTGGCATGGGCCACGGAGTTCCAGAACGCTTCGGTGGTCTGGCCCGACAGGGTACGGCCGGAGGCGTCGGTGATGGTGCCGGAGATCATGATCGGCAGTTCGATATTCAATGTTTCGAACACGCCTTGCACGGCGAAGATCGCAGCCTTGGCGTTGAGGGTGTCGAAGATGGTCTCGATCAGGATCAGGTCTGCGCCGCCTTCGATCAGGCCTTGGGTGGCCTCGGTGTAGTTTTCCACCAGTTCATCGAAGGTCACGTTGCGGTAGCCGGGGTTGTTCACGTCCGGCGACAACGAGCAGGTGCGGCTGGTCGGGCCGAGCACGCCGGCGACGAAGCGCGGCTTGGCCGGGTTCTCGAGGGTCTTGGCGTCGGCGATCTTGCGCGCCAGGCGTGCGCCTTCTACGTTCAGTTCGTAGGCCAGTTCTTCCATGCCGTAGTCGGCCATGGAAATGCGGGTGGCGTTGAAGGTGTTGGTTTCGAGGATGTCGGCACCGGCATCCAGGTAGGCTTTTTCGATACCGCCGATCACGTCCGGACGGGTGATCACCAGCAGGTCGTTGTTACCCTTGACGTCGCTTGGCCAGTCGGCGAAGCGTTTGCCACGGTAATCCTGCTCCTCCAGCTTGTAGCTCTGGATCATCGTGCCCATACCGCCGTCGAGGATCAGGATACGTTCCTTGAGGGCTTGATGAAGGGCTTGCAGACGAACGCTACGATCGGACATGGGACTACTCTGGTCAGGCATTACGGAGGGCGTGGATCATAGCAAACCTGTGCCGATTTGCGGCATGTCCAGGTTTTGCATGAATATCGTTCAAGTTGGTGGCCTGTCGACATCGGTAGAATCACGGCAATTTTTCAGCGCACGCATTGAATCGGGACCGGATACATGTCACTTCGCCTCATTACCAGCGCCGTCCTGGCACTGGTCGCCTGCATTGCGCAGGCCGACGGACCCGCCCCGGCGATTTCGTACACCCGCGACATTCAACCGATTTTTACCGAGAAATGCGTGGCCTGCCATGCCTGCTACGACTCCGCCTGCCAACTCAACCTGGGCAGTGCCGAGGGGGCGGCGCGCGGAGCGAGCAAAATGCCGGTCTACGATGGCGAACGCAGCCAGGCCACCCCGACCACCCGGTTGTTCTATGACGCCTTTGGCAAGCAAGCCTGGCAGCAGAAGGGCTTCTACTCGGTGCTGGACGCCCAGGGCAGCCAGGCCGCCTTGATGGCGCGCATGCTGGAGTTGGGCCATAACGCCCCGCTGGCGCCCAATGCCAAGCTGCCGGATGACATCGTGCTGGGCCTGAACCGCGAAAACCTGTGCGCCATGCCCGGCGAGTTCAATGCCTACGCCGGTGCCCATCCCAAGGAAGGCATGCCGCTGGCGGTCACCGGCCTGACCGACCAGCAATACCAGACCCTGCAACGCTGGCTGGCTTCCGGCGCGCCGATTGATGAGCAAGGCCTGGCGCCAAGCGCCAAGGAAGCCCTGCAGGTGCAACAGTGGGAGAACCTGTTCAACCAGCCCGGCGCCCGCGAAAGCCTCGTGGCGCGCTGGTTGTTCGAGCATTTGTTCCTCGCCCATATCTACTTTGAGAACGGCGAGCCGGGGCATTTCTTCCAGTGGGTGCGTTCGCGCACGCCGAGCGGTCAACCGATCGACCTGATTGCCACCCGACGCCCTAATGATGACCCCGGCACCCGTGTGTATTACCGCCTGTGGCCGGTGCAGGGCGTGATCGTGCATAAAACCCACATCACGTACCCGTTCAGTGCCGAGAAGATGGCGCGCATCAAGGCGTTGTTCTACGCCGATAACTGGCAGGTCAACGCCTTGCCGGGCTACGGCCCGGGCCGGCGCGCCAACCCGTTCGAAACCTTCGAAGCCATCCCGGCCAAGGCGCGCTACCAGTTCATGCTGGATAACGCCGAATACTTCGTACGCACCTTTATTCGCGGGCCGGTGTGCCGTGGGCAGATCGCCACGGACGTGATCCGCGACAACTTCTGGACGCTGTTCCAGGACCCGGACCACGACTTGTACATCACTGATGCGCGCTATCGCGGCCAGGCCACGCCATTGCTGGCCATGCCTGGGCAGAACGATGACGTCGGCAGTGTACTCAGCCTATGGCTGGCCTACCGTGACAAGCGCAATGAGTACGAGGCCCTGCGCCGTGACAGCTACGCCGACCTGCCGCCGCCGAGTTGGTCGAGCCTGTGGGCGGGCAATGACAATGCCTTGCTGAGCATCTTCCGCCACTTCGACAGTGCCTCGGTGACCAAAGGCCTGATCGGCGAAGTGCCGCAGACGATGTGGCTGTTCGACTACCCGCTGCTGGAGCGTACGTATTACCAGTTGGCGGTGAATTTCGATGTGTTCGGCAATGTGTCGCACCAGGCCCAGACGCGGTTGTACTTCGACTTGATCCGCAATGGCGCTGAGCAGAACTTCCTGCGCCTGATGCCGGCTGATTCCCGTGATGGCTTTATGGATGACTGGTACCAGAACAGCGGAAAGCTCAAGTTGTGGCTGGATTACGAGGCGATTGATGACGATAAGCCCACCGGCCTGAATCTGGATGAAAAAGACCCGAAGCGCGATTTTGCCAAGCAGTTGCTTAGCCGTTATGGCGATTTGAACGCCAGTCCGGATCCGATCAACCGTTGCAGGGGTGCGTATTGTTCCCGTGACGGTGTTGATCCGGCCTTACAGGATGCGGAGCAGGCGCTTAGCCGCTTGACGTCGCGCCCGGCCGCCGGGCTCAAGGTCATCGACCAACTGCCCGAGGCCACGATGCTGCGTGTCGAGACGGCCGGCGGCAAGCGCGTGGTCTACAGCATGCTGCGCAACCGGGCCCACAGTAACGTGGCGTTTCTGCTGGGGGAGGCGTATCGCTACCAACCGGGCCTGGACACGTTGACCCTCTATCCGGGCGTGCTCAGCAGCTACCCGAACTTCATGTTCAATATCCCGGCTCAGGAAGTGCCGGAGTTTGTTGCGCAGATGGAGCAGGCTCACGATGCCAAGCGGTTTGAGAAGATTGTGGATCGGTGGGGTGTGCGGCGTAGTCATCCGTTGTTTTGGCAATATTTCCATGATTTGTCGCGGTACATCCGTGAGACCACGCCGGTGGAAGAGGGGGTGTTGGATATGAATCGGTATGAGAACTTGTGAGAGGGGGAAGGGGCATATCCGTTATTTGAAAAGTAACCAAAGGCTCTTGCCCCAACGCTCGGTGTGCCCGTAATCCGACATTGATTTGGGCGGCTAAGATCAAAAGCGCGGCGGCATTGCAGCCGAGCGGTGTTGTGTGTGCCGTACTCGGTTAAAAGTGTGGGAGGGGGCTTGCCCCCGATAGCAGTGGGACAGCTATAGATGCATCAACTGACACACCGCCATCGGGAGCAAGCCCCCTCCCACAGTTTGATCTCCATGCATCAGGTAGATATCAGCCTGCTTTTGATCTTAGGCGCCCGTTAAACACAAATAACAGGTAGGCACACCCCTCAAAAAACCCACTATCCCGACAAAAACACTAGGACTTTGTACCTGCGTAATATTTTGGCGTAAACTGCCGGCAAGCCTGTGAGGAGTTTCCATGACTGCCATAACCATTACCGACGCCGCCCACGATTACCTGGCTGACCTGCTGTCCAAGCAGAACACCCCAGGTATCGGCATCCGCGTCTTTATCACCCAGCCCGGCACCCAATACGCTGAAACGTGCATTGCCTACTGCAAGCCAGGGGAAGAGAAACCTGAAGACACCGCCCTGGGGCTCAAAAGCTTCACCGCGTACATCGACGCCTTCAGCGAAGCCTTCCTCGACGACGCCGTGGTCGACTACGCCACCGACCGTATGGGTGGCCAATTGACCATCAAGGCGCCGAACGCCAAGGTGCCGAACGTCAACGCCGACAGCCCGGTCAACGAGCGCATCAACTACTACCTGCAAACCGAGATCAACCCTGGGCTGGCCAGCCATGGGGGTCAGGTCAGCCTGATCGACGTGGTCGATGACGGTATCGCCGTGCTCAAGTTCGGTGGCGGCTGCCAGGGCTGCGGTCAGGCGGATGTGACCTTGCGTGAAGGCATCGAGCGCACCTTGCTCGAGCGTATTCCGGAGCTCAAGGGTGTCCGTGACGTGACCGACCACACGCAGAAAGAAAACGCCTACTACTGAGTAAGGTGTTCACTGCGGACAGAAAAACGGCGCCCCGTGAGCGCCGTTTTTTTTATGATTAAAATTCAATGGCTTGCGTTAATTATCTAACAAACAAGATTAACTGTTGAAGTAAGCCCGCTGCGGTATTTTTATTTTAATTTACTAATTTAAATCATCTACTTGCGACTAAAAGTGCATGTTGATTGTCATGGTCGGTACAGATGCGCATGCCCGGCCCGGTACAGCGACGACTCACTGAAACTGTCACTCGCCAACACCCGGCCCACCACGATCAGCGCCGTGCGCCGAAACCCTTTCGCCGCCACCTTCCCGGCAATGTCACTCAGCGTGCCCACCGCCCAATCCTGGTCCGGCCAAGTCGCCCGGTGCACCACGGCAATCGGGCAATCGGCGCCATAGTGTGGCAACAGTTCGGCGACGATCTTTTCCAGGTGGTTGACCCCAAGGTGAATCGCCATGGTCGTGCCATGTCGCGCCAGGCTGTCGAAGTCTTCACCGGCGGGCATCCTGGTTTTATCGGCGTAGCGGGTCAGGATCACGCTCTGTGCGATGTCGGGCAGGGTCAGTTCCGTTTCCAACAACGCCGCACACGCGGCGACTGCGGTCACGCCGGGGATGATCTGGAACGGGATACCCCACTCGCGCAGATGGCGGATCTGTTCGCCAATCGCCCCATACAGGCTCGGGTCGCCGGAGTGCACGCGGGCGACGTCCTGGCCTTTGGCATGGGCGGTCTTGATCAGGTCGATGATCTGTTCCAGATGCAGTTCGGCGCTGTTGACCACGGTTTCTGCCTGATGGCCTTCCAGCACGGCAGCGGGTACCAGCGAGCCGGCATAGATGATCACCGGGCAACTGCGGATCAGCCGCTGGCCTTTGACGGTGATCAATTCCGGGTCGCCGGGGCCTGCGCCGATGAAGTAGACGGTCATGGTGATTCCTGTCGAAAAACGGGCGAGCATGAATATTGTTCATGATCGGGAAGGACGATTATCGGGATTTCAGCCGGCGCAAGCCAATGCAAAGGTGGCCTGCGCGGTTTTTTTGCGCGTGATCAGCAGGCGGGCAGGGGCGTCAGCAAGGTGTTCGGCAAGTGCCAGGGCGGCGCTTTCGGCGATGCCGTAACAGCCGGTATGGGCAAAGGCGATCGCGGATTTGTGGCTCAGGCGGTCTGCGAAAGGCGCCAGTTGTTCTGCGCTGAAACAACGCAGCGGCAGGTTCAGGGCCGCGGCCAGTGCCAGTAGTCCCGGTTCATCCTGTTTGCGCGCGATACTGGCCAGTGCGGTGATGCGCTGGCGCTCGATACCGCCCTCGGCGAGGGCGGCATCAAACAGGCCCAGCAGGGTATGAGCATCACAGCCGCGCTGGCAGCCCAGGCCGACCACCAGGGTCATGCGGAGTATTGATCGTCGCGGTTGCGGCGGAACAGCCAGGCGCTGATCAGGCCCAAGGCCAGCCAGAACGCGACGTTGGTCAACTGCGAAGCGATCTTGAACTGTGCTTCCAGGGCTTGCGGTGCCAGCATCGAATGCACCTCAGGCTGCGGCGCGCCGATTACGTGCGGCACTGCAAGGATCGCCACGCCCAGCACTTTCAACAACCCGTTGCGACCGAACACGATCAAAGCGATACCTGCAGCGGTAGAGGCGGCGGTGCCGATCCACCAGGTCTGGCGCAGCGCCAGGTCGGCGGCGGCGGTGCCTGGCAGCTCGGGCGGCAGGCCCATTGTCGGCGCCAGTACAAAGGTTGCATAACCGGCCAGGCCCCAGAGCAGGCCTTGAGCCGTGCGGGTCGGTGCGCGCAGGGTGTACAGGCCGGCCAGCATCAGGGCGAAACCGACGGCGACCACCAGGTTGCCGCCCGTGGTGGACAGCACGCGCTGCCAGCCATCTTCCGGCTCCCAGGCTTCGGCGTCGTGGGTATGCGCGGCAGCACCGGCAGCGTGTTCATGTGTCACTTCAGTGACGGCTGGGGCCTTTTCAAAGGTTTCCGCCTGCAGAATCAGCGGGGCGACCCAGAAGCTTTGCAGCAGGGTGAGCAGCAGGGCGGCCAGGAGACCGGTGAAACCTGCGGTTTGCGCGATACGCTTGATCATGTCGGCAGGTCTCAGTGGCACGGGAACGCGGCGCTGTGGCGGGTATCGTGGGCGGCGTTGTGCACGGCCTCGATGTGCGAGAAACCGGCGAAGTACACCAGGCATGCGCCGAGGATCGACGCGCCGATGGCGGCGGTCAGGCGTTGGCTCAACGTAGAGGTGCTGCTGGCGGAGTGCGAGGTGCTGCTGATGATCGACATGGCGCGTCCCTTTCAGGTGTCAGGGTGAAACGAGCGCATGAAAACCCCGCGAGCCAGGCACGCAGAGTTCTGAACAGCGCCCGCCCACCGCGGGTTTGTTATCTGATTTTTTCGGGCCGGTCTCCGGGCTTGCGAGGGGCTCAATGCCTGAAAACGTCGCCTTCCCATGCCGGCTGGCACAGTGGATATGACGTTTCGCTCGCTTACCGTTGCGGGGGCAGCACCGGACTGTCATGCGTGTGTGCATGAGTCACCGGTTTCCCGTTTCACCCTTTGCAGGGCACCCGAAACAAGATGTGTAGGAGAGCATGGGGGTGGGA
>NZ_JAIOKW010000004.1:0-288956 GCF_020093335.1 Pseudomonas fluorescens group sp.
CTCCCACACTTGGCCTGCGTACACCGGTCGAAATGTGGGAGGGGGCTTGCCCCCGATGAGGCCCGCACAGCCACTCCCGCACTTATCTGGTGCGATACCGGACATGTTCAAACGCCAAACCATCCCCAGCGCGACAGTTGCGCAGCTTTACGACAATGATTCCCAGCCTGGCATGTCCGCTGCAACACCTTGAATCATTCCAACCGGTTCAGGGAGAGCAACACAATGAACACACAACTCAAACCCACCTTGGGCACCCTGCACTTATGGGGTATTGCGGTCGGGCTGGTGATTTCCGGGGAATATTTCGGCTGGAGCTATGGCTGGGGCGTCGCCGGGACCTTGGGCTTCCTGGTGACCTCATTGATGGTCGCCGCGATGTACACCTGCTTTATCTTCAGCTTCACCGAACTGACCACCGCCATTCCTCACGCAGGCGGGCCGTTTGCCTACAGCCGTCGCGCTTTTGGCGAGAAAGGTGGCTTAATCGCCGGGCTCGCGACATTGATCGAATTCGTCTTTGCGCCCCCCGCCATCGCCTTGGCCATCGGCGCCTACCTGAATGTGCAGTTTCCAGCACTGGACCCGAAACACGCCGCCGTCGGCGCCTATATCGTCTTCATGGGCCTCAACATCCTCGGCGTGAAACTGGCCGCCACCTTCGAACTGGTGGTGTGCGTGCTCGCCGTCGCTGAACTGCTGGTGTTTATGGGCGTGGTCGCGCCTGCCTTCAGCTTCAGCAACTTCGCCCTGAACGGCTGGGCCGGCTCCGATACCTTCGGCGCCCCGGCGATTGCCGGGATGTTTGCCGCGATTCCTTTCGCCATCTGGTTCTTCCTCGCCATCGAAGGCGCGGCCATGGCGGCCGAAGAAGCGAAAGATCCGAAGCGCACCATTCCAAAAGCCTACATCAGCGGCATCCTGACCCTGGTGATCCTGGCCATGGGCGTGATGTTCTTCGCTGGCGGCGTGGGCGACTGGCGCACCCTGTCGAACATCAACGACCCGCTGCCACAAGCCATGAAAACCGTGGTCGGCGACAGCTCCGGCTGGTTGCACATGCTGGTGTGGATCGGCTTGTTTGGCCTGGTAGCGAGCTTCCACGGCATCATCCTGGGTTACTCGCGCCAGTTCTTCGCCCTGGCACGCGCCGGGTACCTGCCGTCTTTCCTGGCCAAACTGTCGCGTTTTCAGACACCGCACCGCGCAATCATCGCCGGTGGCGTGGTCGGCATCGCAGCAATCTACAGCGACGGCCTGATCAACCTGGGCGGCATGACGTTGACCGCCGCGATGATCACCATGGCGGTATTCGGCGCCATCGTGATGTACATCATGAGCATGCTCAGCCTGTTCAAACTGCGTAAGACCGAACCGCTGCTGGAACGCACCTTCCGCGCACCGGGTTACCCCATCGTGCCGGGCATCGCGCTGGTGCTGGCGGTGGTGTGCCTGGTGGCCATGGCCTGGTTCAATGCACTGATCGGGCTGATCTTCCTGGGCTTTATGGTCGTGGGGTTCGCCTACTTCCAGATGACCGCGCAAGACCGCGCCGATGCACCGGCGGATGCGATGTTGACCGGGCTCTGATCTACTAAGAGGCAGAACGGGCCTACACTGAACTAGTAAGAAAGCCCGTCACTCAAAGCAGTTATTCCCGTGGGAAACTCTCCCACGGCAATCTGCCTCAAGGAGAGCCTTATGCCGTGGTATGCATGGTTGATATTAGTGGTCGCCATCGGGTCGATCGTCGGTGGACTGATGATGCTGCGTGACAGCGCCAACAAAGTGGAACTCACCGACGAACAACGCAAGCGCGTGGCCGAGCGAAACGCCCAGGCGGACGCCAAGGATGCGCAGGATCGCTAACATAGCCGCCCTGACAAACAACCTGTGGCGAGGGAGCTTGCTCCCGCTGGCTGCGAAGCAGCCCCTCTAAAGTGTTACTCCCAATCCGCCTTGGCAATATGCAACCCGTGCTGCCCCTTATAGGCAGCACGCTCAGGCTGGCTCCAGCCGCTCAGCAATTGCTCCTCCAATTTATAAATCTCAACCCCCAGCGGGCGGCACACCGTCAACGGGTCCTGCGCCTCCGGCCCCCACATCGGCAGCGACAAATCCCCACCGGGGCACGTCGACAACGCACACAACAAATCAATCTCGGCAAAGAACTCCAGGTAATCACCCTTCTGCGCCGGGCACGCCTTCATGAAATACATGTCGTCATGATTCAGGCCCGTGCACTGGAAAATATTCAGCACATCATGCACGTCGAATTCCGTCAGACCGTGGGGTAAAACCGCGCGGGTCAGGTTCGAGTGGCAATGGTGATGGAAGTCCTCACCGGTGAGCATCCGGTTCACATACGGATCACAACGCGTGCCGAGCAAATCATGCAAACGCCCGCCGTGCTCATCAATGCCATAACCGGCCAGACTGTCATCGGTGATCGTCACCAAGGGCCGCAAAAAAGGCAGGTTCGACCACAGCCGGTCATGGGTACTGACATGCGCGCCCTGCAACTGACGCGTACGCGCCGCCCACAAACGCTCGCGTGGGTCGTTGGCGTTCCACACATTAAAGTCACCCACCTGCGGCCCAACCGGCGTGGTCACACGAAACACATGCCCGGCCGGCACCTTCCACGCCCTGCCCGTGCGGATCGGCACTTCGAATTGCTCGATCAACGTGCGTTGCTGTTTTTGGTCACGGATACGCTCGTAAAACGCCGTGTCGACCTGCAACGCCGAACCTTTGCTGACCTGATAAGCGGCCGGATAGTCTTTGTACATAATGCAGATCCTCAATCAGGGGTGATTAAACAAAGCCAACGACAGGCGTTCCGAATCAGCCAGGTACAGGCTCATCGCCTGCCCCGCCGCCGGTTTGTCCTGCTGGACCAACAAGGTGTAAATCTCACGATCACGTTCCAACCAAGGCGACTGGAAACGCTGCTCATCGGGCGCAGCGCAAAACACCAGGCGCAATTGGGCGATCACTTGGGCAAAAAACTCATCGAACAAGGGGCTGCGCATCAACCCGACGATTTGCTGGTGAAACACCAGGCTATGAGTGGCGACTGCACGCCAGTCTTCGCGCTCACAGGCCAGGGTGGTGGCGTCGATGGCGTTCTGCATGCGCGCGGATTGATCCTCTGTCAAAGGGCCACTCTGGGCGATGGCCTGCAACTCCAGGGTGCGACGTACTACAAATAAGTCACGCACTTCCTCTCGCGCCAAGCGACGGACCATTACGCCCTTATTGCGCACATACCGCGTCAGCCCTTCCTGACCCAGACGGTGCAGCGCTTCGCGGATGGTATTGCGCGAGGCGTTATAGGCGGTCACCAGTTCGGCCTCAACCAACGGCATTCCCGGCAACAGCCGCCCGCCGATGATGTCGGCACGCAACTCCAAGGCGATCTGATCGGCCAGGGACAAACTGAGTGTCATGGTTACCTCGCGATTGTTGAACAATCTTGTGCGTAGAGGTAATCACTTTTCGTGCCAACGGCCAAGGCTCAGGAGAGACGTGTAAATGGCTTCAAGTTGGTTAAAATGCCAGCCTGTCACCGAGGCCGCCCCATGCGTTATTCGTCCAACCACAAAGCCCAGACCCACCAACGCATCATCAAGGAAGCCTCCGTACGCTTTCGCCGCGACGGCATCGGCGCCACCGGCTTGCAGCCGTTGATGAAAGCGCTGGACCTGACGCATGGTGGGTTTTACGCGCACTTCAGATCCAAGGGTGAATTGGTGGAAAAAGCCCTGCAGGCCGCCGCAGCAGAGCTGGATGCCCATTGCGAAACGCTGTTCAGCCAGGAACGGCCGCTGGAAGCGTTTATTGACAGTTACTTATCGGCGTGGCACCTCAACTCGCCGGCTGAAGGCTGTCCATTGCCGACCATGTCTTCGGAGCTAGGGCTGAGAGGCCAGCACAGTCCGACGACGGATGCCGTACTCGACGCGCGGCTCAAGCAGATCGAAACGGCCTTGGGGGAAGGACAGAGTGATGCACAAAGCTTGGTGATGATGTCGACACTGGTCGGGGCCCTGGTGCTTGCCAGGAGTGTTGAGGACAAGGCACTCGCCATGCGAATCATGGAGGTGGTGCGAGAGAGTTTGAACACCCAGGTTTCAGAAGATCAAAAAGCCGGTCAGTGACCGGCCTCCCCTTGTATTGGCTTAGTTGATCACAAGCCTCTCGCGGTTTTTCTCCAGCAGAGCCTTGCCGATCCCCTTCACTTCCAACAACTCATCCACCGCCGTGAACGGGCCATTGCTTTCGCGGTAGGCCACGATTGCCTTGGCTTTGGAGGCGCCAATACCGAAGAGGTCACGGCGCAGGGTTTCGGCGTCGGCAGCGTTGAGGTTGACCTTGGCGGGTTGCTCGGCCTTGGGCATTTGGGCGGTGATGGGGGTTGGGGCTTCGGGCTTGATGGAAGGGGCTGCGGTGGTGGTGACGGAGAGAGTGGTGAGGAAGGCGAAGATTAGGGAGGTGAGGTAGGTGTTTTGCATTTTGACGCTCCATGACATTGGTGAAGGAAAAGCAGCTTTTCCGAAGCTGCTTTTCTAACTTAGGCGATGGTGGGGATTCGTCAAAAATGCTTGAGTAACAGAGTGTTAAATCACGGCTCAAGTCGGCGTTGTTGGTAGATCCAGTCAACGATTTCGCCGTCGGGGGAGTAGCCGCTGACGGTGTCGCGCAGTAGTTGGCGGACTCGGGTGTAGTCGTCCTCATCCACTGCCGCCAATAGCTCGGTCAATTTTCCCTTGAGGACCTCCCAGGAAAGATGGTCTTCATTAGCACTCATGATCATGGGATGCTGGGTCGCGACTACGTTGTCCCCGATTAGTAACTCTTCGTAAAGCTTTTCACCCGGGCGTAGGCCGGTGAATTCGATGGCGATATCGCCGTGGGGATTCTTGTCGGAGCGCACGCTCAGGCCAGAAAGGTGAATCATCTTCTCAGCGAGCTCAACGATTTTTACGGGTTCGCCCATGTCGAGTACGAACACGTCACCGCCCTGCCCCATTGATCCGGCTTGGATGACCAATTGCGCGGCTTCGGGGATGGTCATGAAGTAGCGGGTGATTTTGGGGTGGGTAACGGTTAAAGGCCCCCCGGACTTGATCTGCTTGTGAAACAACGGAATTACCGAGCCAGAGGAGCCTAACACATTACCGAAGCGAACCATGGTGAAACGTGTTTTATTAACCCTTGATATGTTCGACTTGTCGCCGAACAGCACTGGGGCAAGTTCATTACTAAGCGCTTGTAACGTCAACTCGGCAAGCCTTTTGGTACTGCCCATGACATTTGTTGGGCGCACAGCCTTATCTGTTGAGATTAGGACAAAGTTAGCAACTCCCGACTGAAGCGCAGCTTGAGCGGTATTGAGCGTACCGACGACATTATTCAAAACACCTTCAGCGATATTATGTTCAACCATAGGTACATGTTTGTAGGCGGCGGCATGATAAACCGTATGTACTCGCCAAGTCTTCATCACGTCCAAAAGTTTACTAGGATTACGTACGGAACCGAGAATAGGCAGGAGCTTGACGGGTAGCGATTCACGGGTAATTCGCTGCTCAAGCTCGGAAAGAATGCTGTAGAGATTGAACTCACTGTGATCGTACAGAATTAATATCGTGGGGCGAAGCACAAGGATCTGTCGGCAAAGCTCAGAACCAATTGAACCACCAGCTCCTGTAACCAGTACACTTTGCCCTCTAATACAATGCTCTAGCAATTCGCCTTGGGCGGGAACGGCATCACGGCCAAGTAGGTCTGCAATATCAACCTCTTGAATATCATCAACCTTGACTCGGCCGCTTGCCAAATCCATAAAGCCCGGCACGCTGCGCACATGAAGAGGGAATCCCTCAAGGAAACTCAGAATTTCACGGCGACGACCGCGATTCGAAGATGGGATCGCTAATAGTATTTCCTGAGCGCCGGTTGCCTCGATCATCAATTGGATATGCTTGGGTTTGTAAACCTGCAATCCAGAAATCACCCGGTCAGTGATGCTCGAATCGTCATCGATGAACGCAACTGGCCGCATCACACGGCCCATGCGAAGAGCCGCAACCAATTGATTACCAGCGGAACCAGCACCGTAGATGGCTACACGTGGCAAGCCATCGTCGCGATTGGTGAAAGGGACGTGCTGGGACGCTGAAAACCAATCTCCTAAAAAGTACTGCCGCATGGCTAACCTGAGCCCGCCAACCATGATCATGCTCAGCCACCAATAGTTAAAGATGATGGAACGTGGCACTACGTGCTCATGATTACTGTACCAGTAGACAAAAAAGCCCAGTACCAGTGAAGACAAGCTGACAGCCTTGATGATGGCAATCAACGCGTCATTGCCAAAATAGCGCATAACAGCTCGGTACATTCCAAATCGGATAAACAGAGGGATGGCCACAACCGGTGCCGCTAAAAACAGCCAAAAATGAAAAATCAAAGGATTAATCATTTCATCCAGGCCCAATCTGACGGCAAAGGCCAGCCACAACGCTACCCACACCACAAAGACGTCAGTAGCTACCTGGATCAGCCGTTTTGTACGCCTGGGGAGGCCCAGAAGCAGTCCTCTCAATTTTTCCATAACCCCTTCATCCACTCAAACAGCTCCTGATGTCATCGCGCTAACGATCATTCTATGTTTCCTTACGGATTCTCGCTCAAAAATCTTCTTCAGGATTCGAGCATCATACTTTCGAGTCACTAGCTTCCGAACTCATGAGCCAAGAAAAACAACGAAAAGTTGGAAACCACGAAACGCGATACCGCTTCAAATGTCGCCGCGTCATAATAGAAACTTTAAAGACGCTTTTAAAAAGCTTTAGGGCAACTCGCCAAATAATTCCACCTATACAACTCACTATAAAAACGGCGCATTGATGAACAACATATATAATAGCCATAGAGTGTAGTACCGTCGCTACACAATCCGCCACAGAGACAACAGATCATTAAAGCGCCCCATTATATAGTTCGCTATATCAACGTGGCTTGCTGCATAACTGTCGCCAGCACTTTACAAGTCAACTCTATCTCTTGCGCTGTCAAAGTTGGGTGCACCAAAAACATTAAACTTGTTTCACCTAGCTCTTTGGCGTTAACAAGGCGATTGATAGGACGCCAGCCTGTATTATCAAAGGCTTTTTCAAGATAAACCTCCGAGCAGGATCCTGAAAATGCAGGCACACCACCGGCAATAATCTCATCGAGAATTCGATCTCGAGACCAATCACTCTTTAATTGATCGGGGCGAACAAACACATAGCACTTATATGCAGCATGCTCGATAGTATTAGGAATAACAGGAACGCGCAGCGCAGGCAATTTCCGAGCGACGTCCCAGATGCGCGTGGCATTTTGAATACGAGATACTTGCCACTCTTTCATACGTCGCAACTGAATACGGCCTATAACAGCTTGAACTTCAAGCATCCGCCAATTTGTGCCGAAGCGTTCATGCAACCAACGAAAACCCGGGTTGTGCTGACGCTCATAGACGGCTTCCCAGCTTTTCCCATGGTCCTTATACGACCACATGTCAGCCCAGAGTTGACGATCATTGGTGGTGACCATCCCCCCCTCACCACCCGTTGTCATAATCTTATCTTGGCAAAATGACCAGGCCCCCACATGCCCAATCGAACCTACAGAACGCCCGTTGTATGTAGCGCCGTGAGCCTGTGCACAATCTTCAATGACCTTAAGATTCAGTTCATTAGCCAACGACATGATCGGGTCCATGTCACATGGCCAGCCGGCCAAATGGACACAAATCAACGCTTTAGTTCGCGCAGTCACAACCGCATTGATTGTTTGCGCTACAACGTTTTGCGAGTCAGGGTCGACATCCGCAAATATAGGGATCGCTCCAGCATTTACAATACTCGAGACTGACGCTAAAAATGTACGCGAGGTAACAATGACCTCATCCCCGGGACCAACTCCCAGTGCTTTCAACGCTAAATCCAACGCCACCGTACCATTCGCCAGAGCGACCGCGTAGCGAGTGCCCGCCCACTCAGCGAACTCTGTCTCAAAATGACGCGCCTCCTGACCAGTCCAGTAGTTGACCTTATTAGACAGAATAACATCTTTGGCGGCGTTCGCCTCCTCTTCGGTGAAGGACGGCCAAGGAGAAAACTTAGTATTGAGCACTAGAAACCTCTATTAGAATAATGGATCAAAACAACCACAAGAATATCGTTACCATTTAATTACGCAACCAGCCCAAGAATAACCTACGCCGAACCCAATACCAACTACAGTCTTACCACTAGTCAATATGCCTTTTTCCATCGAAATCTTCAATGCGATAGGAATACTGGAAGATACAGTGTTACCACAACGTTCAAACTCGGAGATAAATTTCTCTTCCGGCAGCTTTATTCTACGACGCAACGAGTCGAGCATAAATTTGTTAGCTTGATGAAAGGCGAAAAGATCAACGTCCTCTATTTTAAATTCATCATCGAACAGAGTTGCAAACATCTGAGGAATTCGAGTCATTGAAAACTCAAATATCGCGGCCCCATTCATATAAAGGTTAGCATCTGTACGAGCATTACCACTGTCATCTTTATAAACCGGGGGAGTTATATTTAATGCAGAAGGACGACGGGCGCCACCAATAGGAACGATTAAATTCTTAGCACCGGAACCGTCAGTTCCATAGCGGAAACGATCAATATGAGGGGTTCCTACTGTCGATTGCACTAATGTGGCTGCTGCGGCATCTCCAAACAAAGTACGAACACTTTTGTCTGACGGATGAATATATTTACTATACGTCTCAGCAGTCACTAACAATATGTTCTTAGCCTGCCCGGTCTCGATTAAACCCTTAGCTAATCCGAGCCCATAAATAAATCCAGAGCACCCTTGATTGAAATCAAAGGCACCACATTGTGTAGACAGGCCCAAGCGATTCTGAAGGATACAAGCCGTGGAAGGCAGCAAGTAATCAGGACTTTGCGTGCATAAGATAATGAAGTCGATCTCAGAGCGCTCAAAATCAACAGCGCTGAGGAGCTTTTCGCAAGCTTGAAATGCGAGATCGGAGGCACACTCATCAACCCCGACGATCTGACGCTTATTGATTCCGGTCTTACCGAAGATTTTGTCTACGTCCCACTCTGGAAACTCACGAGCAAGATCTTCATTCGACAAAGTATTGGAAGGTAGGACGTACTCAATAGCTGTTATTTTAGCAAAGTTATTCATTTTTTAACCCGATATGCGCTTGGCTGGAACACCGAACACCGTTACGCCCGGACCGACCTTACGAATGACTACACTTCCAGCGCCGACTACTGCGTATTCACCCACAGTTACCTTAGGAATAATCACCGCATGTGACCCGAGGAATGCCCCCTCTTCTAATTTGGCGCCCCCAGTAATGTCACAATGACCGCTCAATGTACAATAGTCGGCTATTGAGCTATCGTGGCCGATAGTACATCCAGAATTTATGGTTACAAAACTACCAACGACCAAATCACTAGACAGCACAGTAAATGGACAAATAACCGCGCCTTTTCCAATTGTTACGTTAGTTCCGACCACCACGCTTGAATGGATTAGGGAGAAAAACTTTACTCCCTTCAGGAGCAGCTTATTCGCCAGCACTTTTTTGGCTGCAGGATCGGCAATAGCGCATACAACATAGCTATCCGGTTCCGGTTCGTACTCATCGATCTTTGACAAAATAGGTGGCAGACCAGGAAAAATATCAGGTGCATTACTAAAATCGTCAATGAAACCCGCGATTTTCCAAATAACCTCGTCTGTAGGCTTACAAGCACCACTGCGTATTGAGTCCAACAGCCATGCATGAACCTCACGCCCAAATCCACCAGCCCCCAGGATTACTAGTTTTTTGACACGCGTCATGCCAGGTAGCCTCCATCAACAACTAAAGCAGTACCCGTCACCCAGCGAGCAGCGGGCGACAACAAATAGTTAGCTGCATAGGCTACGTCTTGTGCCAGACCAAACCCTAGAGGGTGTCGCTGTTGGATTACTTTCATCGCGTCAGCTCCCACTAGGCCTTGCAAAGTATCGACCAATTCGGTTTGCACAACACCTGGTGCAATTGCATTAACACGAATATGCTCACGAGCTAGCTCTACAGCGGCAGCGCGGACCATCGACTCAACAGCGCCTTTGCTTGCGCAATACCCCAAAAGAGCAGACTCGCCAGCTTGCGCCATGACAGAGGAGATAAGAACAATGCTTGAATCTAGGTTACATACCCCTTTCTGCCGGAATGCTTTAATTAGAGAAAAACCAGAGGTTACATTAGTCGCCATGATTTTTTCCCAGTGAGCAACACTCGTAGCGCGTATTGGCATAGGCATTTGTACACCTGCCGCATGAACCAATCCATCAAACGGCGAGGAAACTTTTGCTACGGATTTGAGCCACTGTGAGCAATCAGTACCGTCTAGGAAATCGAAGACCTCTACTTTATGCCCACTACCATCCATCATAGCCAATGTTGACTCAAGGCGAGCAGTATCTCGGGCAGCCAGCGTAACCGTAGCTCCCTGCTTGCTTATCCAGACAGCCACCTCACGGCCTATCCCTGACGACGCACCCGTGACGAGTATGTGTTTACCGGCTAGAGAGAAAGGATTGGTTTCTATCACGACATGGCCTCGCCTGCAGCACTTAGGGTTACCGTCAAAGGGCTGACCCAGACGTTATCGAATTCCGCAATACATCCAGCCCACGAGTAACCTACTCCAAAGCCTGCAAGCATAAACCTGCCTGAAACAGTCGCATCATTGTCACGTTGGTCCAATGTAATAGCCAACGGGATGGATGCACAGCTTGTATTGCCAACATTTTTTACATCAAGCACAACTTTTTCGCGATCCAACTTCATTCTTTTGACAAGATGGTCAAGCATAAAACGATTGGCTTGATGGAAAACATACTTATCAATAGCCTTGGCACTGCCAAGATTAACGTCATGTAATGCGTTAACTAATGCTGGGACCCGCGCGAGTGTAAATGCAAAAATCTCAGCGCCATTCATGTAAAGGTCATATGGGCCACGAACGCCCTCTTCATTCGTCGATGTGGAAGTTCCATCTCGATCTCTGAATCCACCGGAAGGAACCACCAGATTTGGAGCTCCGCGTCCGTCAGTACCCAAAATAAAATGCATGTCAGGAGCACCCTCTTCGAAATCGAGGATAGTGGCGGTACCCGCATCTCCAAATAAAGCTGCTACAGAACGGTCGACAGGAGAAGCTATTCTACTGATGGTATCGCCTACCAATAGAAGAGCACGTTTACTCCCACCACCAGATAGCAAAGATGCCGCAGTCCAAAGTCCGTAGACATAACCCGAACATCCCATTGCCACATCAAACGCAGCAACATGCATTGAGAGGCCTAGCCGCTCCTGCAGCACACACGCTGTCGCAGGCAAGGTGTAATCATGAGTTTGTGAAACAAATATAAGAGTATCAATAGAATCCTTATTAATACTCATATCGGTGATTAGCCGCTCTGCTGCCGCCAGACACAGATCAGAAGAGCACTCGCTCGAGACTACATGGCGACGCTCGACTCCAGTACTAGCAATAATCTTATCAATACTTTCAACCCCAAAGGTGTCGTACAGAGATGAAACCTCTTTGACCTCTTGAGGCACGGCTGAGGCGATCCCTTTAACACGGACATTTCTGACTAATCGAACGTTATTGTTGGATGTCATCGGACCCTCCTAATTCAAAAAATAGCAAACTTACTCCAAATTTAAGCCTGATTACCTATTCCAATACCCACAAGAATGACGAAAATGCAGTAACTTTTCTTCGAGTACGCTTATAAATTTGGGAGCAGAGGTAGACCACGATTTGCTTGGGATACGCTGGCAAATCTCATGATCCTCATCAAATATCCTCCTGTTCACTTCGGCACTTGACTGCACGAAACCAGCTGTCATCTCTCTATAACGAGGATCACTATTTCGAACGGGATAAAGTCGACTCGTAAAATACGTCGAGTCCGGAGAGGTAGATGGAAAAAAATTCTGAGCCGAATATGAGTAGCCAAATGTGGAAGAGATCATCGAAAAAGGGAATATAAAGATACTCATGTACCCCTCATAAGCATCTGTTGTAGCGTAAAATCGACTCAAGCTTTTTAATCGCCGGGCGACTTTTTCGCTCTCAATCGGAGAATACCAAACAGAGTTTTCACCATAAAACTCGTTCACACCGACACCTAATTGAAGCGATGCCAATGTGTCCGTGTGAATAAGAGGAATATGATAAGGTTCTAAGGCATTTTCAAGTGCGATCGTCCAATCGCATTTGAATGGATACCGGTTAAAATCAGCCCGAGAATCAATGTCACTGCCGATTTTATTAAGAATCGCGGAAATTTCAGATCCCAACTGCTCTTGCAATGTAGATCGAGGTTCTATGGCAAAAAATAGAAAATCACCACATATATCTAAACTAAATTGGTTGAGTGAAGCTTGTTCAATATTACACCCTTGAAACGTTTTAACACCCGCAACATTAACCTTGCCTCGGGAGTAACTCCAGCCATGATAAAGACATTTAACAAATTTGTTGCCGAAATCTTCAGTGAAGAAGCGCGCACCTCGATGCGGACACAGGTTATCAAATGCGACAAAACTACCTTTATCATTAATAATTACAACTTCAAAATCAGCCACGTCAAAACGTACAAAATCTCTATCGTTAGAAAGCTCGGACTTGTGCGCGACAGGATGCCAGTAAGACCTGATCAGATCTCCTGATATCTTGGTAGAATCCAAAACACTCATATTAAACATACCCTTCTAGCGCAGCAAGATCACAAACTTACAAAGCTGCCAAATAACCCTCATCGGGCATCACATTTTTACAACAGCCAAAAAAGCAAATGCCCAGCTGTAGATCCAGCTGAGCGCTTACGATGTTCAAAACCATTAACGTAGACTATTAAGCCGCAACTAGCTCTACGACTTGCTCTACCGTTTCACATTTGTTCAGTCGATCAGCCGATAGAGTTTTCCCCAGACGCTCATCTACTAAGGCCATAAAGGTCACAACTGCAATCGAATCCCAGTCCAGTGACTGACCTATAGCAATTGTATTTTCATCCGCTTCCATCGACTCTTCAATCAGTCGCAAAATAGTGTCACTCATCACTCTCTCCTATCATTACATATTGCCTGATCTGCAACTTTTTCGCCCATAAACGGTGCCATCGTTGCGTTGTTTTCTTGGGAGATACCGTCCCTCACAAGTACTTTTTTTACCGTAGATATGATTATCTTTATGTCTAACAGCATAGATTTATTGTCAACATACCACGTATCAAGCTTAAATTTCTCATCCCAACTGACAGAATTACGTCCGTTTATCTGCGCCCAGCCCGTAACACCCGGTCTTACCTCGTGGCGTCGATTTTGCTCAACCGAATACAAAGGCAGGTACTGCATCAGCAGAGGGCGCGGGCCAACCAGACTCATTTCCCCCTTCAAAACGTTCCACAACTCAGGGAGCTCGTCCAAGCTAGTAGACCTAAGCATGCTACCAAATGCTGTCATTCGCTCACCATCAGGGAGAGGAGCCCCATCATTGTCTACAGCGTCTCTCATTGTACGAAATTTGATCATTTTGAAAGGCTTACCGCCTAGCCCAGGACGCACCTGGGTAAAAAATATCGGACTGCCGAGTTTCAGATGAATCATAATTGAGAGAATGACCAATACCGGGAAAAATACAATCAACCCTAAAAACGAGAAAACTATATCAAAAAATCGTTTCAAAACACAATTCCTTATCATTATCTCCCACAGCGTCCGACACTAAGCTTGTGGTTGCGCCAGAGACATTAAAACGCTGTTTATCAAGGCCGCTAAAAAACTTGATCAGAGAGAATTAGCAAATTCATAGTCTTGTTAACACATTCCTAATCTTCATTATCGATCCGCCGTAAACATATACACCCAACTTGACTTTATCGACACTATCACACAACTAAAGATTTAAATATTAGCCCAAATTTATCTACGCCACATTGCAGAGAGAGATTTTCTTTATAGTAAGACAAACCATTTTCCGACATTACTCTGCGTTCATCATCAGTAGCATTAAATAATTCAATTGCAGCCTCAGATATAGAGTTCGCATCACCCGAATTAGCGACAACGCCGCTACCACTTCTGGCAACTAATTCAGCAGCATCACCATCAACCGCCATAAGTAAAGGTCTTCCGGCAGCCATATATGCTTGCGTTTTAGACGGAATTGTAATCTTAAATAAATCATCTTTCTTGAGATGAACCAACAATGCATCCGCCGAACCTAAATAGTTGCCAACTTCACTCATCGGCACCGGAGGTAGAAAATCAACATTGTTGAGCTCAAGTTTAAGCGCTAACTTTTTGAGACTTTCGACTTCAAGTCCACTTCCCAAAAAAACAAATTCAATTTCGGGTGCTTTAACCTCCAAAATCTTCGCGGCCGACAGAACAACATCTAATGCTTGCGCCCGACCCATATTGCCAGCAAAAAGTATACGAAATTTATCACATGACTTCATAACGGATTGCCTTATACCTTGGGTATTTCCAATCGAGTCTTCAGCACACCAATTATAGATAATTTCGATTTTCTCAGCCGGCACACCGCGCTCAATAAGCAACTTTTTGAATCCTGGTGATAGCACCACAATCTTCGCAGCCCGCCTGTATACCCAATCACATACTTTTCCAACTACGGAAAGGACACGTCGATTAGAGATCATGCCAGTCGAACTCAGCGTATCCGGCCACATATCTTGAATATCGTTTACCACAGGTACACGCCTAAAAAATCCGATAACGGCAGAGGCAACACCAACAGTTAGAGGGGGATGATAAGAATATATGACATCTGGCCTTTTTGAAAAAAGACCGTAGAGGACCAAGGAGGTGGAAAAGCTAACATAGTTCAAAATCCTACCTAATTTATTCTTATCATGACTCGGATATAGAGGCACTCTAACCACACTCACACCATCTATCTGCTCCTTTTGTAGAATTTTAATTTTATATCCCGGATACACTTTACCACCGGGATAATTTGGAAATCCTGTAATGACCTCCACATCAAATCCTTTCTCGACGAGCGCTCGGGCAAAAACAAGGCCTTTGAATGTCGGCTCCGGATCGAACCATTGGGTCAAGAGTAAAACACGAATAGCCATATCAACTAAAACCTTTTCCAAACGACTCGCATGACATAATCTCGATAACTATGAATTATTCTAACCACCTTATCGGAAACATTAGGCATACTATAATCAGATACTAACCGTAGTGTACGATCCTCTCCGCGCCTTTGACTTTTCAATAACGCTAGACCTTGCATCACTCGATCAACTTCGAGCCCTACCATCATAACCGCGGCCTCTTCCATGCCTTCCGGACGCTCATGAGCTTCGCGCAAATTCAAGGCAGGAAAATTCAGTATAGACGACTCTTCATTAATGGTACCACTGTCAGATAGAGTGGCCGTGGATTCCAATTGAAGCTTATTATAGTCCGTGAACCCCAACGGTTTGAGTAGACGAACATTTTTATGAAACTTCACCCCTAGAGCATCAACACGCTTCTGGGTTCTTGGATGCGTTGAAACAATTATCGGATAGTCGAAATTAACTGCAACAGCATTCAAAACCTCAACCAATTTTAGAAAATTTTTTTCAGAATCAATATTCTCCTCACGGTGTGCGCTTACAACAAAATACTTTCCTATATTAAGACCAAGATCATTTACAATATTTGATGCCTCGATGCTATCGCGATAATAATTAAGCACCTCATACATAGGACTACCCGTTTTTATTACCATGTCAGGTGGTAATCCCTCACGCAATAAATAGTCACGAGCGATGGAACTATACGTCAGATTAATATCTGCTGTGTGATCAACAATCCGGCGATTGATTTCTTCAGGTACCCGCATATCAAAACAGCGGTTACCTGCCTCCATGTGAAACGTGGGAATCTTTCGTCTTTTAGCCGGAATGACAGCCATACAACTATTGGTATCACCTAGGACGAGTAACGCCTCAGGCTCAATTTCCGCAAGCACGCGATCAACACTTATTATTACATTCCCTATCGTCTCGGCGCCGCTTGCCCCCGCTGCACTGAGAAAGTAATCAGGCTTACGAATACCCAAGTCTTCAAAAAAAATCTGGTTGAGCTCATAATCATAATTTTGCCCAGTGTGCACAAGGATATGCTCACAACTCATATCAAGAGCAGCGATAACTCGAGACAAACGAATAACTTCAGGACGGGTGCCTAAGACAGTAACGACTTTCAGCTTATTCATAATTCCCTCTTTTCATCTCGCTCTCACTTCGCTAGTAAGCGGCATTGAGTAGGTGTCGGGGTTTTCTCGATCAAAAACCTCGTTGGCCCATAACATAACAATCATTTCATCTTCACCGATATTGGTGATATCGTGAGACCAACCAGGTACTGTCTCGACAATTACAGATTTTTCTCCAGAAGCAAAAACCTCATATAACTCCCCAGAATCAATCTGTTTGAATCGGAACAGCGCCTCACCTTTGATAACTAGAAACTTCTCTGTTTTGGAGTGATGATAATGTCCACCACGAGTAATACCTGGGTGTGCAGTAAAAAATGAAAACTGACCGGAGTCTTTAGTCTTGAGCATTTCAACAAACATTCCACGAGGATCTTTGTGCTGGGGAATCTCGTAGAAAAATTTCTCTGGAGGCAGATAACTTAGATACGTTGAGTACAGAGCACGGCATAATCCTTCGCCAACTGACTCAGTTACTAAGGTATCGCGACCATCTTTGAACATTTTCAGAAAACCCGCGACATCTCCCACCGTAGTTCGATATTTAGGTTCTACTTCTAAAAATTTAACTCCGTTAGCAGGTTGATCCATAAGAGCAATAAAACTTCTCATCACATCGTCAATGTAGACCAGCACGATGTGCGCTGCAGGGTCATTGATATGAATTGGCAGATCACGAGCAATATTATGACAAAACGTCGCTACCGCAGAATTATAGTTTGGGCGGGCCCATTTTCCGAAAACATTAGGTAATCTGAAAACATAAACAGGCACTCCACGCTCTTTTGACAAACGTGTGAGCAACACCTCAGCGCCCAATTTACTAGATCCATAGGGGTTATCTTGGTCCGCTTGAACGGAGGATGTGTACAACAAAGGTACGCACTTGCCGCTCTTTGTTATCGCCTCACATAACGTCTGAGTGAAATCTACATTACCCGTTTGAAAACACTCTGATTCTTGAGGTCGGTTCACACCTGCCAAATGAAAAATAAAATCCGATTTCTGTATAAGTTCAGAGAGTTCTGAGATATCGCTCTCACGGCTGAATCGCAATATTTCTATATCTGTTCGCTCACGAAGGTGAGCGACCAGATTTTTTCCAACAAATCCGTCAACACCTGTGATGAGTACTTTCATGATTTATTCCTCAGGAGTTACGTATTCGCCGCGTTTGATAGCACGCATAAACTCTAACTTCATCAGAAGTTCTTGCATCCCATCACTATCCAAACGAGTTGTGTTATGAGAGTTGTAATCATCCATTTTTGAAATCTTCTCCTCTCCCTCTTCAACAAATTTGCTATAGTTAAGATCACGCAAATCTGGCGGGATACGGAAATAGTTCCCCATGTCTTCAGCACAGGCCATTTCTTCACGACTAAGCAAAGCCTCGTAAAGCTTTTCCCCGTGTCGGGTACCAATAATCTTAATGGGATGATCAGCCTTGCCCATTAACGCTGTCAACGAACGCGCTAGCGTTTCGACCGTTGCGCCAGGGGCTTTTTGAACAAAAAAATCGCCGTTGTTTGCATGTTCAAAAGCATAGAGTACGAGGTCGACAGCGTCTGACAAGGTCATCATGAAACGTGTCATTTTTGGGTCTGTGATGGAGAGCGGTTTGCCTGCGCGAATTTGTTCAATGAATAAAGGGATTACCGACCCCCTGGACGCCATGACATTTCCATAACGCGTGCCACAGATTATAATTTTACTCTCATCAACATTACGAGATTTAGCAACGACCACCTTTTCCATCATCGCCTTTGAAATACCCATTGCATTAATGGGATATACCGCTTTATCGGTACTTAGACATACAACTCGCTTTACGTCGCTCTGTATAGCCGCCTCTAACAAATTTTCCGTGCCTACTATGTTGGTTTTTACAGCCTCCATAGGGTGAAATTCACAGGAGGGTACTTGTTTTAACGCTGCCGCATGAAAAATGTAATCCACACCTCGGCTAGCGTTCAGCACACTTTGATAATCTCGAACATCGCCAATATAGAATTTTAGCTTTTTATTATTATAATGCTTGCGCATATCGTCTTGCTTTTTTTCATCGCGACTAAAGATACGTATTTCGGCGATATCTGTCTCCAGAAACCGCTTTAACACGGCGTTTCCGAAAGATCCCGTGCCACCCGTAATCATAAGTACTTTAGATTTGAACATGTTAGTATCTACCACTCATAGATAAATAAATTCCTTATCCCCTATTCTGCACCATTAGACACTTTGTTGTCGATCAGATGCGGTCGACTTCTCTGCGGATAAAACCGCCGCTGAAAAACCGAGCAAAAGCATGCCGTTAGAGGAAAAAATGTATGGATTGATAGCAGAAACCATCGCGTACAGAATCAATCCAGGGGCGATCCAAGGATAGCCCGTTCTTGCGATAGCTCCATTTACACTAAGCCTTTTCAGCAATAACAGCAAAAAGAACAAACCAAAGAAGCCAAACACACGTAGCATCTCGAGATAGCTCAGTTCAGTTTTATTAGCGCCTTCTGGAAGCATGGCAGCAACCACACCTGACCATTCTTTAGCATTAAAACCCTGGCCGATTAGTAATATCAGAGGATCGTTGAAAATTTTGTAATAGCTTTGCAAGTAAGCGATTTTTGTGGAATTACTTTGTTCTCCAGGGCCGAACATGTCAGAAACTATAGGTATGTTAAAAACTATCATCGTCAGAATTAAGACCCCAGCCATTACGGGAACAAAAATTAACGTGGCCCGGCCATACCGAAACCACGTCATTACAAAAAAAGGCGCAACTACTGCAAGCACCATGTTAGCCCTAGTACCCGATAGAAAAAGAGCTCCTGCTGTCATAAACAAAATTAACAGGCGCTTAACCGAAAATGATGAAATTAGCTCCCAAGTATCTTTACAAACCAGATAAATGAGCATTGGCGAGGCAACAAAATAGATATAGTAAAAACCAACAGCAGAATACGTTCGTTCACCTATATAAGCCATTCCGTGATTGAAATAGAACTCAGTCAACGCCTCATGATGCCCGGTGATAATCGCCAGCAATGTAAGCCAAATAGAAAGCGCTAAGGCTCGGAGCGATATCGATAGGCTCTGGCATGCAGCACCTAGATATCCCGGAAATAGATAAAGTAATGAACAACCTACATACACTGCAGATGATATATAAGAAGTATCTCCTCCGCTCTCTGAAACTCCGTGAAAGACTGAAACTGTCACCCCGAAAACTGGCAGCACTATTGCAAAAAAAATAAAAAACCAAATATAGTCTTTTGTAAGATCTAGGCGACCGCCTTTCTTTATAAGTTTAAAAAAAATAACTATATAAACTATGATTATTGCAACAAACTTTATATTAAACAACATGCCGACCGGATCAAAAATACAGGCAAACCAAAGAAATAGTATGGCTAGCCCTCCAGGATGAAACTGACGTATTTTTTTTTCCTGCAACATGTACGAGCCCGCCCCTATCGACTGCCAATGCATAAAAAGCACTCCGCCGTGCGTGCGCCATCAGCCTATCTACTAATGACGCACCCCAAGTATCAGAGCTTCCACATATCCCTATTCATTCTAAAGCTCGATAAAAATACAAACAACCTTGAAAAATTCATCATTCTATTGGGACCGAATATACGCAACGCCAATTTCAAACCAGTATTTATAACTCTCAGTTTCACCCTATTATCTTTCAAGTCTCCAAAGCCAGTAGATTTATAACTTCCGTTATTTCTGAGCAAATAGTTTTTTGACCCAAACCTTGCTACCACCCCACTAGAGTCAAAAGGATCATGATTGACCGGCAATTCTGGTAGAACGCTAGCGTACGCCCGACGAAAAGTTGGAGATATGTAGTCACCATTTGACATATAATCAAAACTATAGGCAACATTAGGAACCTTGTCTTTATATCCATCCAGCGCCTCTTTGTAAGTAAGCACTAATGGCATATAATCTTTTCGCCCTTTAGTTTTAGTCGAAAATGGACGTTTCGAAAGAAACTGAGGATTCTTCTCATCAAACGCACTAAAATGAAAGAATACCAAGGCATATTTACCGTTTACCACGTACCCAGTTTCTTCAGCAGCATCGATCACCCTCTCATGCATATTCCAAAATGCGACGTTATATCCAAGATCAAAAGAAATATAAAGTGTTGGAAAAAAGCACGGTGCAATAGTTACCCATTTTTGATCAGTTGACAAACCAAATTGCGTTTCGAAGTAACAGGATTCAAGACAGCGATCACTCCACCATTCTAGGAATCTTATCGCCTCAGGTGTTTTTCTGACAGCAAAGAAACCTAGATTAAAGGATCCAAACCGCATCATACCTAAATCACTTGCTGGCTCAGGTGTAATATAATGAGGAGTAAGGATTATCTCTTTTTCATCCAACAACTCTGACAACCGATCAAGCGATGAGAATAAGCATGTATCCGGATCTAAGAAAACAACCTTTTCGGAAAATTTTAAAAGATCTAATGCTATCCATGGTTTTAGACTAGTGCTGAATTCCGTAATGTCATATTTGAAAGCTAGTTGTTCCAAGCCTTCGTAACCAATATCTTCAATCCACACAAACTGTGCAATAGAGTAAAATTGCTCTAGATCAACCTTGTCGGTCTTCCGATCAAACAAATAAATCTTTAACTTCGGATGTTTAAACTTCTGCAAAGACTCAGCTAAGACTAGCGCTTTAGGCAAATACGCAATATTACAAACCGTAAATATCGCAAACTGTGCGTTCTTAGTCGACACTTCAAACATTGCTATTTAACCTCACTATGGGCAATACGCACTAACAACTGCGTTGCTAAATAAATACAGTAGAACTTAAAGAACTTAGCTGCAAATTTCATACGCCTCGCCACAAGAGATGAAATTATTAACTTTAAGCTAGCTTTACTGGTATCAACAATTCGAAAAAGCGGATAAGGACGCAAATAATATTCTTTCGAAAAAAAACGATATACCTTGTCATCCTGCTCGCTCACATGATCGAAACCGGGAGCATAAGAACACTCCCCTATCTTCAGACCTGCATTATTTGTATCAAGGCAGTACTTATAGTCCACGCCATCTACAAAATAACTACAATCGTGCCAGTTTAGCAACTTCAACTTATCAAGGAAATAAAGTGAACCACTATTAATCGAGAGTTCAACATCTTTAAGCTCACCTCCCGTAGCATTCTCGCAATTGATCGCCTTAGCATTAAACCAAAAAGAACTATAACTATCAGCAATATCTAGACGCTTAATATAATAGTTCTCTATAAATTCCAAAGTCTGAATACTAAAACCGGTATCCTGATCGAAAAAAACCAGAGCATCTATATTATCAGCGTACGCTTGCGCGCATACTGTTGATATACCATATCCTAGGCCCACATTTTTTCCGCAAGTAAAATAGTGTACGCAAGGGGTATTTTTAGATATCCGTTTAACACTCTCCACTTCTGGAGAGTTATCGAAAATATAGACGTCGAATCCAGCTAACACCATCATGGAAATTCGATCTAGTACAGGTTGACCTGGTTTAAAAACAACAATTCCAACTGCTATTTTACGGGACATTAATTCCTCTCCTGCTTGAGAAAAATTTTACGGCTAAGTAAGAACATCAACGACATATCCACAAATGCTCTAATCACCCAAACAACTACGGCACCCATCAATCCAAAATTTCTTACCGCCAGATACAGAATAGGAAAATATATACAAAACTCTGCCAAGTGTACGATGGCTGTTCCTTTAACATTTCCGGCCGCCTGCACTACCGAATGTGGAATTTGGGCAACTGAGTTAAACAAGATTCCAATTGCAAGGATCGAAGCTAACATCGCAGACTGTTCGGAAAATTCGGTCCCCAACCATAGAGTCATACCGAAGTTAGAACCAAATGCAGCAGTGGCACAAAAGACGAGCATTACCGCAGCAACTAACATAACACTCTTTCTGAAAAGGCTGTAAGCACTCCTCATGTCAGTCACTAACAAAGCGGAAAGTCTGGGGAATATGGCGGCTGTTAATGCAGCAGGTATTACAAGAAAACGCACAAGAACCTCAAAGGGTACTGTGTAATAGGCGACAAAACTGGCGCCCATCATGGAGGAAATTACGAATCGATCTCCTGTCACCATCAAAGGACTTATTACGTTCGACAACGTCATCCATGAGCCAAATGTTATTAGTTGGCGAATTTCGGCCTTGTGCTTTTTTGGAGAAACCCAAAAAAATGAACTTTTCTGACCGACTAAATAAGTATGTGCAATAAAGACTACAACTCTGGCAGCGACCAAACTTGCAACCATCCACTTTAACTCTGGGCCCAATATCAACACGGTCAATGCCGGTGCTCCAAAATTGGCCACACCTAATAAAACTCTCAAAACGTTAACCTTACCGAACTCTTGATATGCTTCTAATACGCCTCGCAGTCCAGAAGTTGCAGTAGTAAGAGGGATGCCTGCAGCAGCGATTAAAAATGAAATGACAACATCGCTTTGCAGTTCAGCACTCACTCCAAGCCAATGAGCCCCCAACATATGGGAAATAGCGCCCAACAAAACACCACCACACACACCAGCGAATACAACTAAAAATAAACCAAGATTTATAGTTATAGACACCTCATCAATCTTCTCTTCTGCAATCTTTTTCGCGACTGTTTGAGTTAAAGCACGGCCTAAACCAAAATCAAACAAACTAAAATAGCCAATCAATATCCATACCAATGTAAGGACACCAAACATTTCTACGCCTGTCCATTTGATCAAGTACGGAATAGTGATCAACCCCAATAGGAAGGGTGCTCCCGTTCCAATCAAATTCCAAACGGTGTTGTTTCTGATCGACATTACACAGCTCACAAAAAAATTTTAGTATCAGTCCTTGCCCCCACCCCTTAAAAATGGAGTACAAAACACGAAAATATCAAATATCAATAATTATTTTCATCAGGAGGGCAGAGTACTATTCTTAGCTACGGCTCAGCCGGGTAGTTATGCTATAGAGCATGTGAGAATCATCCATATTTTTTCACACATAACAACCCACACCAAGCCTCTGCAATCAATCTCATCGAACTGGAAAAAACGTTGCGCATGTCGACCAGGCAGCTATTAGTTTCGCGCCCGCTGAACAGGCATTGATCAAAGACGAATACCATAAGAAAATAGGCCTCATGACGGTTGGTGCAATTGAATCGTGAAAAATCGATTCATTCACTCCTAAATCACGTAGCTAAATGGCTACAACAGAACGAACGCGCCGAAATACTTTTCTACCGTCTCGACCCGCCTAATGGCCGACCATCTATTCAATCAGCACACACCTACGTGTTGACACAGGAAGCAAAGTAGTTCACTTAACTCACGAGTGCAAAACTTTCCATTATGTCGAACCGACTCTTGGCCACTCCTCAGAACAATCGACCCGTGCAACCAGATAAAACTGCAGCCACATCAGCCTAATGGTTCAGTACTGGAAGTACATGACTTAAATTGATATTCGTATACAGAGAATAGCAATCAAGTAGTTAACTTAATAAGCACAGATATATTTTTTAGGTAAAAAATCGCGCATATTAAACCATTACTGGCCTAGCACGTAAAGGCAAGAGGAAGAATAAAGGTACCATCGTTCTCACTCAACAGTGAGAAAACAACATGCAGGAAGCTCGAAGGAGAGATGACTAACCCACCCCTTCAATGTGCCGATTAAATACTCACCACTCGATTTAGCTAAGATGTCGAGTTTTTCCGAACCGATTGATCTTGACCAACACTCCTAATACGGGACCAGCGACCATTCCGACAATCAGTGAGAGTGCCAAGAATACAGACGCTGGCAGCTGAGGCGTAGCCCACCCAAAAAATGAAATGGTAATCTCCTGTTGATTCTCAAGCACAAATGCCAGAACCAATACCAAAACCGATAGCAGTACAAGGATAGCAATGACACGTCCAACCCTAAGCATAAATCCGCCCCCTGACCATAAAGATTCAGACGCCCTCTTCCTCATCCTCATTCACCCGATCCCGCAATTCCTTCCCCGGCTTGAAATGAGGCACAAACTTCCCATCCAGACTCACCGACTGCCCAGTCTTAGGATTTCGCCCCACCCTCGGCGCGCGATAGTGCAGCGAGAAGCTGCCAAACCCACGTATCTCAATCCGATCACCCGTCGCCAGGCACTGGGACATTTGCTCGAGCATGGTCTTGATAGCCAGCTCAACATCCTTGGATGAGAGCAGCCCTTGATGGGTGACAATTCGTTCGATCAACTCCGACTTCGTCATATTTTTCCCTTCTTTTTCAAGCAGCTAGGAAAAGCGCTTCGAAGGTTTTAGCATGACTTGATGAATTTGAACAGCCCATGGATAAACTTATCTGCGGGTTAAATAAACACCTGCGTGAAACCCGTAACCGACTCAATTGCAGATGACGAGCATCTTGCGAGTCACCGCGCCAGCAGGGTTCCAGCCGAACAGGTAGTCGCCCTCTTCGTCCGTGGCGTCACTGGACTTGGTGATGACCTTGTAGCCCTGCATCTTGCACTCACGGGCGGCGCGCTTCTCGCACTTGTCCCACTTATTGCCCAGCCCCGAGCAGTCGATCTCGATGCCGCTGACGCCCCGCTTAGCGTGGGTCTTGGCACTGGTGGTGGAGCAGCCTGCAAGCATGAGCACTGCGAGTATTACAATAAGCCTGTTCATTCAACTCCTTACTGAAGCGACATCACGAAAACCGCTTTTTTCCTAAGACTATAGTCAGTTCTGACACTGATCTACTCACCTTGGTTCTCGACGTTGATTCAGCAAATTTCAGGCACAAAAAAGGGCGACCGAAGTCGCCCTTTTTCTATGGTCTGACAGAACTTAGTTCTGTTTTTCCATTTGTGCACGCAACAGGTCGCCCAGAGTGGTAGGACCAGCAGCGATGCTATCCGAAGGCTTGTCTTTCAAGCTTTGGATGGCTTCTTTCTCTTCAGCATCGTCTTTCGACTTGATGGAGAGCTGGATTACACGGCTCTTGCGGTCAACGCTGATGATCTTGGCTTCTACTTCCTGGCCTTCTTTCAGAACGTTACGCGCGTCTTCAACGCGGTCACGGCTGATTTCGGAGGCTTTCAGAGTCGCTTCGATATCGTCGGCCAGAGTGATGATGGCGCCTTTAGCGTCAACTTCTTTCACGATGCCTTTAACGATTGCGCCTTTGTCGTTGTCCTGAACGTATTCAGAGAACGGGTCGCTTTCCAGTTGCTTGATACCCAGGGAGATACGCTCGCGCTCTGGGTCAACCGACAGGATAACGGTGTCCAGCTCGTCGCCCTTCTTGAAACGACGAACAGCTTCTTCGCCCACTTCGTTCCAGGAGATGTCGGACAGGTGAACCAGGCCGTCGATGCCGCCGTCCAGACCAATGAAGATACCGAAATCGGTGATCGACTTGATGGTGCCGGAGATTTTATCGCCCTTGTTGAACTGGCCAGAGAAATCTTCCCATGGGTTAGATTTGCACTGCTTGATGCCGAGGGAGATACGACGACGCTCTTCGTCGATGTCCAGAACCATAACTTCCACTTCGTCGCCGACTTGTACGACTTTCGAAGGGTGGATGTTTTTGTTGGTCCAGTCCATTTCGGAAACGTGTACCAGGCCTTCAACGCCTTCTTCCAGCTCAGCGAAGCAGCCGTAGTCGGTCAGGTTGGTAACACGTGCGGTGACGCGAGTGCTTTCTGGGTAACGGGCTTTGATAGCGACCCATGGATCTTCACCCAGTTGCTTCAGGCCCAGGGAAACACGGTTGCGTTCGCGATCGTATTTCAGAACCTTGACATCGATCTCGTCGCCAACGTTGACGATTTCGGAAGGATGCTTGATGCGCTTCCAAGCCATGTCGGTAATGTGCAGCAGGCCATCCACGCCACCCAGGTCGACGAATGCGCCGTAGTCGGTGAGGTTTTTGACGATACCTTTGACTTGTTGGCCTTCCTGCAGGGATTCCAGCAGAGCTTCACGCTCGGCGGAGTTCTCTGCTTCCAGGACGCTGCGACGGGAAACGACAACGTTGTTGCGTTTCTGGTCGAGTTTGATGACCTTGAATTCGAGTTCTTTGCCTTCCAGGTGCGTGGTGTCGCGCACTGGACGAACGTCGACCAAAGAACCTGGCAGGAACGCACGGATGCCGTTAACGTCGACAGTGAAGCCGCCTTTAACCTTACCGTTGATAACGCCCTTGACCACTTCTTCAGCTGCGAAGGCTGCTTCGAGAACAATCCAGCATTCAGCGCGCTTGGCTTTTTCACGGGACAGCTTGGTTTCACCGAAACCGTCTTCAACCGAGTCCAGAGCAACGTGAACTTCGTCACCGACATTGATTGTCAGATCACCAGCATCGTTGTAGAACTGTTCCAGCGGGATCAGAGCTTCAGACTTCAGACCAGCGTGAACGGTTACCCAGCGAGCTTGGTAATCGATATCAACGATAACACCGGTGATGATGGAGCCTGCCTGAAGGTTCAGGGTTTTTAGGCTTTCTTCAAAGAGTTCCGCAAAGCTTTCGCTCATTTTAATTCCTGTTGATAAGGGCGAAGAATACGCCCATCTCCACACCCCAGACGGTGTGGGTCAGTTTCAGTTAAAAGAAGCCACCACAGGACTATGACTGGTCCCCTGCGGCCTTCTTGGTCACCCGGCGATATCGCGAATGGCGATCTCGCTCATGATGCGTTCCAGCACCTGCTCGATGGACAACTCCGTGGAATCCAGCTGTATGGCATCAGCCGCCGGTTTAAGCGGGGCTACTGCGCGCTGGGTATCACGCTCATCGCGTGCACGGATCTCATCTAGCAGACTCGACAGACTAACACCATCGACTTTGCCCTTCAACTGCAAGTAACGGCGGCGAGCCCGCTCCTCGGCGCTGGCGGTCAGGAAAATCTTCAAGGGCGCCTCGGGAAACACCACGGTTCCCATGTCACGGCCATCAGCCACCAGGCCCGGCGGCTCCTGAAATGCCCGCTGGCGCTGCAGCAGCGCATCACGCACGGCCGGCAGCGCGGCAACCTGGGAAGCCCAGGAACCGACTTGTTCGTTGCGCAGGTCATCCGTCACATCATCCCCTTCGAGGATGATGCGCTGGGGATGACCTTCCGTCGCGCCGACGAACTGCACATCCAAGTGTGCCGCCAGCAGCTTCAGGGATTCTTCGTTGGTCAGATCGACGCCATGGTTGCGAGCGGCAAATGCCAGCAGGCGGTACAGCGCGCCGGAATCCAGCAGGCACCAACCCAGGCGCTTGGCCAGGATGCCGGCGATCGTGCCTTTGCCCGAGCCGCTTGGCCCGTCGATGGTAATCACCGGTGCTTTGATATTCACAATTGAGCCTCTTGGGCAACACGGATGCCGACTTGGGCACACAGTGTAAGAAAGTTCGGAAAAGACGTAGCAACATTGGCGCAGTCATGGATACGAATCGGCGCCGCCGCCCGTAGGGAAGCTACGCTGAACGCCATGGCAATCCGGTGATCGCCATGGGCGTGCACGTCACCACCGCCCATCAGGCCACCGTCAATGATAATCCCATCGGGGGTCGGTTCACACTTCACCCCCAGTGCCAGCAGACCATCGGCCATGACCTGAATACGGTCGGACTCCTTCACGCGCAGCTCTTGCGCCCCACGCAACACGGTCCGCCCTTCGGCGCAGGCCGCCGCGACGAACAGCACCGGGAACTCATCGATGGCCAACGGCACCAGCGCTTCGGGAATCTCGATCCCCTTCAATGACGCCGCACGCACCCGCAAGTCCGCCACAGGCTCGCCGCCGACTTCGCGCTGATTTTCCAGGGTGATATCCGCCCCCATCAGCCGCAGGATCTCGATTACCCCGGTGCGCGTCGGATTGACCCCCACGTGCTCCAGCAAAAGCTCGGAACCCTCGGCGATCGACGCCGCCACTAGGAAAAATGCGGAGGAGGAAATATCCCCCGGCACTTCTATATGGGTGGCGATCAAGGCATGACCCGACTCCAGCGAAGCCGTCGCGCCCTCCACGGCAACCGGGTAACCAAAACCGCGCAACATGCGCTCGGTATGGTCACGGGTCGGTGCCGGTTCGGTCACGGCGGTCTTGCCCTCGGCATACAACCCCGCCAGCAACAGGCAGGACTTGACCTGGGCACTGGCCATCGGCATGGCGTACGTCAGGCCTTTCAACGCCTGACCACCCCGAATAGTCAGCGGCGGACGCCCTTCCGGCCCGGTCTCGATCACCGCGCCCATGTCCCGCAGAGGCTTGGCCACGCGATTCATCGGGCGCTTGGACAGGGACGCGTCGCCGGTCAGCACACTGTCGAAGCGCTGCGCGGCCAGCAAACCGGACAGCAGGCGCATCGATGTACCGGAGTTACCCAGGTAGATCGGCCCCGGTGCCGGCTTCAAGCCATGCAACCCCACGCCATGGATGGTCACGCGCCCATGGTGCGGCCCTTCAATCACCACGCCCATGTCACGAAACGCCTGCAACGTCGCCAAGGCGTCCTCGCCTTCGAGGAAACCTTCGACCTCAGTCACCCCCTCGGCCAACGAACCCAGCATGATCGACCGATGGGAGATCGACTTGTCACCCGGCACCCGAATGCGTCCGCTCAAGCGGCCGCCCGGGTTGGCGAGGAAGGTCAGGTCATCGGTGTTCACTGCGGTTTCCATGTAGGCCCGGCGCGCCAGGATCTTGCTGAAATGCTCACGCGCCACCCGCGCACGGGTGAACACGCCCAATAATTGGTGGCCATCTCCGGCATCGACCGCATCGCGCAAGGCGTCGAGGTCACTGCGGAAGGTGTCCAGGGTGCGCAACACCGCTTCGCGATTGGCAAGGAAGATGTCATGCCACATCACCGGGTCGCTGCCGGCAATCCGCGTGAAATCGCGGAAGCCACCGGCGGCGTAACGGAAAATCTCAAGGTTTTCGTTGCGCTTGGCCAGCGAGTCCACCAGGCCAAAAGCGAGCAAATGCGGCAAATGGCTGGTCGCCGCCAGCACTTCGTCGTGACGCTCGACCTGCATATGCTCGACATCCGCCCCCAGCTCACGCCACAGACGATCCACCACCGCCAACGCGGCCGGGTCGGTTTGCGCAAGCGGCGTCAGGATGACTTTGTGGCGACGGAACAGCTGCGCATTCGACGCTTCCACCCCGCTCTGCTCGGAACCGGCAATCGGATGGCCCGGCACAAAGCGCGCGGGCATGCCGCCAAACGCCTGTTGCGCCGCACGCACCACATTGCCCTTGGCACTGCCGACATCCGTCAGGATCGCCTGGCCCAGGTCCATGCCCGCCAACACGGCCAGCAGCTTCTCCATGGCCAGGATCGGCACGGCCAGCTGGATCACGTCAGCGCCCTGGCACGCGAGCGCCAGGTCCGCCTCACAACGATCCACCACCCCCAACTCAACCGCCAACGTGCGCGATTGCGGGTCCAGGTCCACACCGACCACTTCGCCGCACAGCCCGCTTTCACGCAGGCCTTTGGCGAAAGAGCCGCCGATCAACCCCAGACCGACCACCACCAGGCGCCCGATCATAGGCACAGCAGGTTGCAATGCAGTGACATCAACCACGAGCCAGAACCTTGGCCAACGCCTCCAGGAAGCGGCTGTTTTCAGCCGGCAAACCGATGGTGATACGCAGGTGGTTCGGCATGCCGTAGTTGGCCACCGGACGCACGATCACGCCTTCGCGCAGCAGGCCCTGGAAGACCGGGGCAGCCACCTGGCCGAGGTCGACGCAGATGAAGTTGCCCTTGGACGGAATCCAGCCCAGGCCCAGCTCACGGAAGCCTTGCTGCAACTGCAACATGCCGCTTTCGTTGATGCGGCGGCCTTCTTCCAGGTACTCGGCATCCTTCACCGCCGCACAGGCCGCCGCCAGGGCGAGGCTGTTGACGTTGAACGGCTGGCGCACGCGATTCAGCACGTCAGCGACGACCGCGCTGGACAAACCGTAGCCGACCCGCAGCGACGCCAGGCCGTAAGCCTTGGAGAAGGTGCGCGAGACCAGCAGGTTCGGGTAGGCAGCCAGGAAATCCAGGCCGTCCGGCAGGTCGCTGCCTTCGGCGTATTCGATGTACGCCTCGTCCAGCACCACCAGCACGTGCTCAGGCACGTCTTGCAGGAAGTCGTTCAGCGCCTGAGCGTCGAACCAGGTGCCTGTCGGGTTGTTCGGGTTGGCGATAAACACCACGCGGGTCTGTGCGTCGATGGCCGCCAGCATGGCCGGCAGGTCATGACCCCATTCCTTCGCAGGAATAATGCGCGCGTCAGCGCCGACCGCCTGGGTCACGATCGGATAGACCGCGAACGCATGTTCACTGAACACCGCGTTCAGGCCCGGCGCCAGGTAGGCACGACCGACCAGCTCAAGAATATCGTTGGAACCGTTACCCAGGGTCACTTGGTTCAGCTCGACCCGGCACTTCTCCGCCAGCAGGGACTTGAGCGCAAAGCCGTTGCCATCGGGATAGCGGGTCAGCTCAGCCAACTCTTCACGGATCGCCGCCAGCACTTTAGGGCTAGGGCCCAGCGGGTTCTCGTTGCTCGCCAACTTGACGATTTTGGACGGATCCAGGTTCAACTCACGCGCCAGCTCGTCCACAGGCTTGCCCGGAACGTAAGGCGACAGTTGTTGCACGCCCGGCTGAGCCAGGGCGAGGAAGTTGCCACTCATGTTAACGCCTCACAGAACCGCTTTCGGGTAAGAGCCCAGCACCTTGAGTGCAACGGCTTCCTGACTGATTTTCTCGAGCACGCCTTTGACCAGTGGGTCGCGGTGATGGCCGATGAAGTCGATAAAGAACACGTAAGTCCATTTACCGCTGCGCGAAGGACGAGTCTCGATGCGCGTCAGGTCAATCCCGTTGTCGTGAAACGGCACCAGCAGTTCATGCAGCGCGCCGGGCTTGTTGCTCATGGAGACGATGATCGAAGTCTTGTCGTCGCCGGTCGGCGGCACTTCCTGGCTGCCGATCATCAGGAAGCGCGTGGAGTTGTCCGGGCGGTCCTCGATTTTTTCGGCCAGGCGCGTCAGGCCGTACAGGCCCGCCGCCATATCACCGGCGATGGCCGCCGAGTTCCACTCACCCTTGACCCGCTTGGCCGCTTCGGCGTTGCTGGAGACCGCCACGCGCTCGACATTCGGGTAATGCGCATCCAGCCATTTGCGGCACTGGGCCAGGGACTGGGCGTGGGAATAGATACGGCTGATGCTGTCGGTCTTGGTGTTCTCGCCCACCAACAGGTGGTGGTGGATACGCAACTCGACTTCGCCGCAGATCACCATATCGTGCTCGAGGAAGCTGTCCAGCGTGTGGTTGACCGCGCCTTCGGTGGAGTTTTCCACCGGCACCACGCCAAAATTCACCGCGCCGGCTGCCACTTCACGGAACACTTCGTCGATCGCCGCCATGGGCTTACTGATCACTGCGTGACCGAAGTGTTTCATGGCCGCCGCTTGGGTGAAGGTGCCCTCAGGGCCGAGATAAGCCACTTTCAGCGGCTGCTCCAGCGCCAGGCACGAGGACATGATTTCACGGAACAACCGCGCCATCTCTTCGTTGCCCAACGGGCCCTTGTTGCGTTCCATCACGCGCTTGAGCACCTGGGCTTCACGCTCAGGCCGGTAGAAAACCGGCACTTCACCTTCCGCCAGGGACGCCATCTTCACGCGTGCCACTTCCTGGGCGCACCGCGCGCGCTCACTGATCAGTTCCAGGACTTTCTCGTCCAGACTGTCAATGCGTACGCGCAGGGCCTTGAGTTCTTGCTCAGACATTAGCCGTGTTCCTTTTCGAACTCTGCCATGTAGGCAATCAGCGCCTTGATGGCATTGATGTCGACAGCGTTGTAGATGGAGGCGCGCATGCCACCGACCGAACGGTGGCCCTTGAGGTTCAGCAGGCCGCGCTCGTCGGCACCGGCCAGGAATGGCTTGTCCAGGCGATCGTCAGCCAGGCGGAACGGCACGTTCATCCACGAGCGGTCGGTCAGGTTGATCGGGTTGCTGTACAGGCCGCTGGCGTCGATGAAGTCGTACAGGGTGCGCTTCTTCTCTTCGTTGAGCTTGCCCATGGCGGCGACACCGCCCTGCTCTTTCAGCCACTCGAAGACCAGGCCGGACAGGTACCAGGCGAACGCCGGCGGGGTGTTGTACATCGAGCCGTTATCGGCCGCGACCTTGTAGTTGAGCATGGTCGGGCACAGCGAACGGGCACGCCCCAGCAGGTCTTCGCGGATGATGTTGACCAGGATGCCGCTCGGGCCGATGTTCTTCTGCGCACCCGCGTAGATCATGCCGTACTTGGACACATCGATCGGGCGCGAAAGGATGTCAGAAGACATGTCGCACACCAGCGGAACGTCGCCGACTTCCGGTACCCAGTCGAATTCCAGGCCGCCGATGGTTTCGTTCGCTACGTAATGCACGTAGGCGGCGTCCTTCGACAGCTTCCACTCGTTCTGGCCGGGAATGGCAAAGTAATCGTAAGGCTTGGCGGTGCCCGCCACATTGACGTGACCGTAGCGGGAGGCCTCTTCAATGGCTTTCTGACCCCAGATACCGGTGTCGATGTAGTCGGCAGTGCCGTCTTCCGGCAGCAGGTTCAGCGGGATCTGGGCGAACTGCTGGCTCGCGCCGCCCTGCAGGAACAGCACTTTGTAATGGGAGGGGATGCCCAGCAAGTCGCGCAGATCCTGCTCGGCCTTGGTGGCAATGGACACGAACTCATCGCTGCGATGGCTCATTTCCATCACGGAGAGGCCTTTTCCATGCCAGTCGAGGAGTTCACCCTGCGCACGCTGCAGGACTGCTTCAGGAAGCGCCGCGGGACCGGCACAGAAGTTATAGGCTCTCTTGCTCACATCCAATCTCACTCTGATCTGGTGGGGCTGCAATCATATTCGGCAACAACCTTTATCGGGAGCGAACCCTTGTGGGAGCTGGCTTGCCTGCGATAAGGGCACCTCGGTAGCGCAGTGATACCGCGGCGCTGCCATCGCAGGCAAGCCAGCTCCCACATTGACCGCGTCCAGCCAAAGGACGTTTATTTCATAAGGGACAAACAACAAGGGGGCGAATCTTCATCCGCCCCCTGTGTGTCCGCTTATTCCTGCGGTTCTTCTTCGTCTGCGGCAGCATCGAGGGTTGGCTCGTCGACGTTGTCATCGCCTGCTGCGATCACCTCGCCTTCAAATTCCTCGCCTTCCAGCGCTTCGCCTTCGACTTCCGACGGCTCCTGGACACGCTCCAGGCCGACCAGTTTTTCGTCCTTGGCCAGCTTGATCAAGGTCACGCCCTGGGTGTTACGGCCCAGGCTCGACACTTCAGCCACACGGGTACGCACCAGGGTGCCCTGGTCGGAAATCAGCATGATTTCCTCGCCGTCGAGCACCTGGACCGCGCCGACCAGACGGCCGTTGCGGTCGTTGCTGACCATGGCGATCACGCCCTGGCCGCCACGCTTGTACTCCGGGAACTCGCTGATGGCCGTACGCTTGCCATAACCGCGCTCGGAAGCGGTGAGGATCTGGCTGCCTTCTTCCGGGATCAGCATCGAAATCAGCTTCTGCCCTTCCGGCAGGCGCATGCCGCGCACACCGCGGGCGGTACGGCCCATGGCACGAACGTCGGATTCCTTGAAGCGCGTCACCTTGCCACCGTCGGAGAACAGCATGACTTCACGCTCGCCATCGGTGATGGCGGCGGAGATCAGTACGTCGCCTTCGTCCAGCTCCAAGGCGATCAGGCCCACGCTGCGTTGACGGCTGAAGGATTCCAGCGGGGTCTTCTTCACGGTGCCTTTGGCGGTCGCCATGAAGATGAAGTGACCTTCGGTGTATTCCTCGACCGGCAGCATGGTGGTGATGTATTCATCACTGTCCAGCGGCAGCAGGTTGACCAGCGGACGACCACGGGCGGCACGCGACGCTTCCGGGATTTCGTAGGTTTTCAGCCAGTACACCTTGCCCTTGCTGGAGAACAGCAGCAGCGTGGTGTGACTGTTGGCGACCAGCAGGTGAGCGATGTAGTCCTCATCCTTGACGCCGGTAGCCGATTTACCTTTACCGCCACGGCGCTGGGCCTGGTACGCCGCCAACGGCTGGGTCTTGGCATAGCCACCGTGGGAAATGGTCACCACGCGCTCTTCTTCCGGGATCATGTCACCCAGGGTCAGGTCGAGGCGCGCGTCGAGGATCTCGGTGCGGCGCACGTCGCCGTATTCGGCGCGGATCACTTCCAGTTCTTCGCGGATCACTTCCATCAGGCGCACGGCGCTGCTGAGGATGCGGATCAACTCGCCGATCTGGTTGAGGATCTCCTGGTACTCGGCCAGCAGCTTCTCGTGCTCCAGGCCGGTCAAGCGGTGCAGGCGCAGTTCCAGGATGGCCTGGGCCTGTTCCGGCGACAGGAAGTACTTGCCGTCACGCAGGCCGTATTGCGGGTCCAGGGTCTCCGGACGGCACGAGTCGGCGCCGGCACGTTCAACCATCGCCACCACGGCGCTGGACTCCCACGGCATCTTGATCAGGGCTTCTTTAGCTTCCGACGGGGTCGGCGAAGCCTTGATCAGGGCGATCACCGGGTCGATGTTCGACAGCGCAACCGCCTGGCCTTCCAGGATGTGGCCGCGCTCGCGGGCCTTGCGCAGTTCGAACACGGTACGGCGGGTAACGACTTCGCGACGGTGACGGACGAAGGCTTCCAGCAGATCCTTGAGGTTCAGGATGCGCGGGCGGCCATCGATCAGTGCAACCACGTTGATACCAAACACGCTTTGCAGCTGGGTCTGGGCATAGAGGTTGTTGAGGATCACCTCAGGCACTTCGCCACGGCGCAGCTCGATCACGACGCGCATACCGTCTTTGTCGGACTCGTCGCGCAGCTCGGTGATGCCTTCCAGCTTCTTCTCTTTAACCAGCTCGGCGATCTTCTCGATCAGACGCGCCTTGTTCAGCTGGTAAGGGAGCTCGGTGATGACGATCTGCTGGCGGCCACCGACCTTGTCGATGTCTTCGATCATCGAGCGGGCGCGCATGTAAATGCGGCCGCGACCGGTGCGGTAGGCTTCGATGATGCCGGCGCGACCGTTGATGATCGCGGCGGTCGGGAAGTCCGGACCGGGGATGTATTGCATCAGCTCATCGACGGTCAGCTCGGGGTTGTCGATGAGGGCCAGGCAACCGTCGATGACTTCACCGAGGTTGTGCGGCGGGATGTTGGTGGCCATGCCCACGGCGATACCGCTGGAACCGTTGACCAGCAGGTTGGGGATCTTGGTTGGCATGACGGCCGGGATCATTTCGGTGCCGTCGTAGTTCGGCACCCAGTCCACGGTTTCTTTATGCAGGTCGGCCAGCAGCTCGTGCGCCAGCTTGGTCATGCGCACTTCGGTGTATCGCATGGCCGCAGCGTTGTCGCCGTCGACCGAACCGAAGTTGCCCTGGCCGTCTACCAGCAGGTAGCGCAGGGAAAACGGCTGGGCCATCCGAACGATGGTGTCGTACACCGCAGTGTCGCCGTGAGGGTGATACTTACCGATCACGTCACCGACAACACGGGCAGATTTCTTGTACGGCTTGTTCCAGTCGTTACCCAGCTCGCTCATCGCGAACAGCACACGCCGGTGCACGGGCTTCAAGCCATCGCGCGCATCAGGCAGTGCCCGACCGACAATTACGCTCATCGCGTAGTCGAGGTAGGACTGTTTCAGCTCGTCTTCGATATTGACCGGGAGGATTTCTTTGGCCAGTTCGCCCATGAGAAGCCTGATTCCTTTTTCGGGTGAAACCTCGTCACATCCATTTGGGACGAACGAAGCTCGCCGCTGCCGGCAGAGTGCCTGACAACGACTTACGACAAATCAACGAGTTATGACACGGATCTGCACGTTATAGGCCACCCCTCGGGGTGGCCCTGGAAACCGCCGGATGTTATCACAATCGCCGCCACGCACCTATCCCCCTGATGCGCATGGAGCATAGTAAGTTGACGGATGACAGGCTTGAGGGCGACGAGAGGGGCTCAGAGGTGGGTTGGTGCTTTTTTCTGAGGGCAGATCCGAGGGTTTTGTTGACTTATAAAGCCAATCGGGGGCAAGCCCCCGCCCACATTTTGAATGCGTTCGCCGCTCAAGTGTGGGAGGGGGCTTGCCCCCGATGGCCATTCCACAAACACCACACCCCTCAATGCAACCGCTTACGGCACATCAACTTGGCCAATTTGGCCGTATCCGGCCGCTCGACCACACCTTTCTCGGTCACGATCACGTCGATCAGGTCGGCCGGCGTCACGTCAAACACCGGGTTGTAGGCATTCACATCCGCCGCAAAGCGCTGGCCGGCCACTTCCAGCAACTCACCGGCATCGCGCTCTTCCAGGGCAACGTCATCGCCAGTGGCCATCATCATGTCCAGGGTGGAACTCGGCGCCACCACCATGAAACGCACGCCATGGTGCATCGCGCACACCGCCAGCTGGTAGGTGCCGATCTTGCTGATCACGTCACCATTGGCGGCAATGCAATCGGCGCCGACGATCACCCACGTCACGCCTTTGGTCTTGAGGATATGCGCCCCCGCCGAATCGGCATTCACCGTCACCGGGATACCCTCGCCCGCCAGTTCCCAGGCGGTCAGCCGCGAACCTTGCAGCCAGGGGCGCGTTTCGTTGGCATAGACCTGCTCGACCATGCCCTCCAGGTAGGCTGCGCGAATCACTCCGAGCGCCGTTCCCACGCCGCCGGTCGCCAGGGCGCCTGCGTTGCCGTGGGTGAGGATGGCCTGGGCATTGCCCTGGTGCTTGCGGATCAGTTCGACGCCCAGTTGGGCCATGGTCAGGTTGGCTTCGCGATCACTTTCATGGATCGCGATGGCTTCGGCTTCCAGCACCGCCAGCGGATCGGCGTGCTTCTTGACGCGATCCAGACGGTCGCGCATGCGCTTCAACGCCCAGAACAGGTTCGATGCGGTGGGACGGGCATCGGCTAACAGTGCGTAGTCTTCTTCCCAGGCAGCCTGCCAGTCACCGCCCTCGGCGATGCGCACACGGGCCGCCAACACCAGGCCATACGCAGCACTGATGCCAATGGCCGGCGCACCGCGCACCACCATCGTACGGATGGCTGCCGCCACGTCTTCGACCGTCACGCAGGCCACCCAGCTTTCCCGGGATGGCAAGGCACGCTGATCGAGCAGGTACAGCGCGCCATCACGCCAATCGATGGCCTTCACCTTCTCCGCTGCCAACAGTCGATCGCGCATCCCTTACTCCGCACTCAAGAACAAAGCCGCCGATTATAGCGATCCGCCAGCCAGGACGCTCGGGTATACTTCGCCCTTCTTTTATAGCTGCCTGGGAAGAAGCCCGCGATGACCGCCACTGCCGCCCCGCTCGACGTGTTGCTGCTGCCAACCTGGCTGGTGCCTGTCGAACCCGCTGGCGTGGTGCTCAAGGAGCATGGCCTGGGCATCCGCGATGGGCGCATTGCCTTTATCGGGCCACGGGCAGCGGCCTTGAAGCTGGCAACCCACGAGGTGCGCGAGCTGCCGGGCATGCTGCTCAGCCCCGGCCTGGTCAACGCCCACGGGCATGCGGCGATGAGCCTGTTTCGCGGCCTGGCCGACGACCTGCCACTGATGACCTGGCTGGAAAAACACATCTGGCCCGCCGAGGCCAAGTGGGTCGATGAAGCGTTCGTACGCGACGGCACCGACCTGGCCATCGCCGAGCAGCTCAAGGGTGGCATCACCTGCTTCTCCGACATGTACTTTTACCCCAAGGTCGCCAGCGACTGCGTGCACAACAGCGGCATGCGCGCGCAGATCGCGATTCCGATCCTCGACTTCCCGATTCCCGGCGCCAGCACGGCCGATGAGGCGATTCGCCAGGGCATTGAACTGTTCGGCGACCTCAAGCACCACCCGCGCATCAAGATCACCTTCGGCCCCCATGCGCCTTACACCGTGTGCGATGACAACCTGGAAAAAATCCGCGTAATCGCCGAAGAGCTGGACGCCACGATCCATATGCATGTTCACGAAACCGCCTTTGAAGTGCAGCAAGCCGTCGAGCAGACCGGCGAGCGCCCACTGGCGCGCCTGGGCCGCCTCGGGCTGTTGGGGCCGCGCTTCCAGGCCGTTCATATGACCCAAATCAGCGAAGATGACCTGGCTTTGCTGGTAGAAAGCAACACCAGCGTCATCCATTGCCCGGAATCCAACCTGAAACTGGCCAGCGGCTTTTGCCCGGTGGAGCGTCTGTGGCAGGCTGGCGTGAATGTGGCCATCGGCACCGATGGCGCCGCCAGCAACAATGACCTCGACCTGCTGGGCGAAACCCGCACTGCGGCGATGCTGGCGAAGGCCGTCGCCGGTTCGGCCACAGCGCTGGATGCCCACCGTGCCCTGCGCATGGCGACGCTCAATGGCGCGCGGGCCATGGGCCTGGAAAGCGAGATTGGCTCGCTGGAGGTCGGCAAGGCGGCGGATATCGTTGCCTTCGATCTGTCGGGGCTGGCGCAACAACCGATCTACGATCCGGTCTCACAACTTATATATGCCACCGGACGCGATTGCGTGAAACACCTTTGGGTCGCCGGCAAGCAATTGCTCGACGACCGGCAGTTGACCCGCATGGATGAACACCAGTTGACCGCCACGGCCATCGCCTGGGGCCAACGTATCAGCGGGCACAGCGAATAACGCCGGTCTTGAACCGTATCGTTCAGGGCTGACAAACCGATTTATCAGATTTAGAGGATTCACCATGAGCAACGTCGACCACGCCGAAATCGCCAAATTCGAAGCCCTGGCTCACCGCTGGTGGGACCGAGAAAGCGAGTTCAAACCCCTGCACGACATCAACCCGCTGCGGGTCAACTGGATTGACGAACGCGTCAACCTGGCCGGCAAGAAGGTGCTGGACGTGGGCTGCGGCGGCGGCATCCTCAGCGAAGCCATGGCCCAGCGCGGCGCGACCGTGATGGGCATCGACATGGGTGAGGCGCCCTTGGCGGTGGCCCAGCTGCACCAGCTGGAATCCGGCGTGAGCGTGGAGTATCGCCAGATCACCGCCGAAGCCCTGGCTGAAGAGATGCCCGAGCAGTTCGACGTGGTCACCTGCCTGGAAATGCTCGAGCACGTGCCGGACCCGTCCTCTGTGATCCGTGCGTGCTTCCGCATGGTCAAGCCGGGCGGCCAGGTGTTCTTCTCCACCATCAACCGCAACCCCAAGGCCTACCTGTTCGCGATCATCGGCGCCGAATACATCATGAAGCTGCTGCCACGCGGCACCCATGACTTCAAGAAATTCATCCGCCCTTCCGAGCTGGGCGCCTGGAGCCGCCAGGCCGGGCTGACCGTCAAGGACATCATCGGCCTGACCTACAACCCGCTGACCAAACACTACAAGCTGGCCAGCGATGTTGACGTCAACTACATGATCCAGACCCTGCGCGAGGAGTGAGCCTGTGAAGTTGCGAGCGGTTCTCTTCGATATGGACGGTACCCTGCTGGACACCGCGCCGGACTTTATCGCCATCTGCCAGGCCATGCGCGCCGACCGCGGCCTGGCGCCGATCAATCCCCAGCACATCCGCGATGAAATCTCCGGCGGTGCACGGGCGATGGTCGCCGTGACCTTCTCGATGGACCCGGAATCCCCAGGCTTTGAAGCGCTGCGCCAGGAGTTCCTCGAGCGCTACCTCAAGGGCTGCGCGGTCCACAGCACATTATTCGACGGCATGGCCGAGCTGCTGGAAGACATCGAAAAAGCCAAACTGATCTGGGGCGTGGTCACCAATAAGCCACTGCGCTTTGCCGAACCGATCATGCAGCAGCTGGGCCTGGCCGAGCGCTCGGCGCTGCTGATCTGCCCCGACCATGTGAAAAACAGCAAGCCGGACCCGGAGCCGATGATCCTGGCGTGCAAGATGCTCGACCTGGACCCGGCCAGCGTGCTGTTCGTGGGCGATGACCTGCGCGATATCGAGTCCGGCCGCGACGCCGGCACCCGTACCGCGGCGGTGACCTACGGCTATATCCACCCGGACGACAACCCGCGCCATTGGGGTGCCGATGTGGTGGTGGATCACCCGCTGGAGCTGCGTAAAGTGCTGGATAACGCACTGTGCAGTTGCTGATTGGGAATGCTTGCGGCTGATGTGCCTTTGTGGCGAGGGAGCTTGCTCCCGCTGGCCTGCGTAGCAGGCCCATCTTTTGGGGCCGCTTCGCGCCCCAGCGGGAGCAAGCTCCCTCGCCACAAAAGCAAAGGCTGCGATCAATCACATGGATTTTCTGTGAATTCTGTCGAGGTTGTTTATGTTTGATTACTCCGCACGTCCAGAACTGCTCAAAGGCCGAATCATCCTGGTGACCGGTGCCGGTCGCGGGATTGGCGCGGCAGCGGCGAAAACCTACGCCGCCCATGGCGCTACCGTGCTGTTGCTGGGCAAGACCGAAGCCAACCTGGCCCAGGTCTATGACGAAATCGAAGCGGCGGGCCAGCCGCAACCGGTGGTGATCCCGTTCAACCTGGAGACCGCCCTGCCCCATCAGTACGATGAGCTGGCCGCGATGATCGAAAAAGAATTCGGCCACCTCGACGGCCTGCTGCACAACGCCTCGATCATCGGCCCACGCACGCCGATCGAGCAGTTGTCCGGTGAGAATTTCATGCGGGTCATGCACGTGAACGTCAACGCGATGTTCATGCTGACCAGCACCCTGCTGCCGCTGCTCAAACTGTCCCAGGATGCGTCGGTGGTGTTCACCTCCAGCAGCGTCGGGCGTAAGGGCCGGGCGTATTGGGGGGCTTACGGAGTGTCGAAGTTTGCGACCGAGGGGCTGATGCAAACCCTGGCCGATGAGCTGGAGGACGTGGCGGCAGTACGGGCCAACAGCATCAACCCCGGTGGCACGCGCACCAGCATGCGCGCCCAGGCGTACCCAGGGGAAAACCCGATGGAAAGGCCGGCGCCGGAAGAGATCATGCCGGTGTACCTGTACCTGATGGGGCCGGACAGTGCCGGCATCAACGGGCAGGCGTTCGACGCGCAATAACAGGCACACTATAAAACCAAATGTGGGAGGGGGCTTGCCCCCTCCCACATTTTTTATTGCAGTGTTCTTTAGTTTTTCACCACTTCCTCAAGGGTGAAACGCCCCAGCGGGTTTTGCAGGAAGTTGCTCACATTCTTGCGTGAGATGTTGATGTACGGGCTGTAGTACAAGTCGATCCAGTTCACGTCCTGTTTCGCCAATTTCTGCAATTCCACATACATCTGCTCACGCTTGGCGGGGTCGGCCTCGATGCGTGCGGCGGCTACGAGGTCCTTGACCTTGTCGTTCTTGTAGCGGGTCATGTAGTTCTGGTTGGTGTCGTGGCCCAGCACGAAGGTGGTCTTCTGGTCCGGGTCGAGGATGTCGTTGGTCCAGTACATCACCGAAATATCGTACTCACCGTCCACCAGCATCTGCCAGCTTTGGGTCGGGTCGACCTTTTGCAGGTTGGCGGTCACGCCGACCTTGGCCAGTTGGTCCTTGATGATCACCGCAATCTGCTCGTCGGCTTCGTTGCCGGCGTTGACCACGTAGTTGAGCTTCAAGTCCTTGGCGCCGGCCTGCTCCAGCAGCTTCTTGGCGGCGGTCGGATCGTACGGGCGCTGCAGGTTGTTGGCGTAGTGGTACAGCGAGCCCTTTGGAATGTAGGAATAGGCCACGGTGCCCTGACCGTAGGTGGCGGTCTTGACCAGCGATTGTTTGTCGATAGCCATGTCCAGCGCTTCACGCACTTCCTGCTTGGCCAGCAAGCCATGGGCGTGGTTGATCAGCAGGTGATCTTCACGGGTCGACGGGTCGGCGTGGATCACCACGTTCTTGTCTTTCTTCAGCTCTTCAACCCGTGAGAACGGTACGAAGATCGCCGTGTCCAGCTCGTTGTTCTGCACCATGCGCATGCGGGTGTTGTCGTCGGTGACGGACACCCACTCCACGCCATCCAGGCTCACGTTCTTGGCCTGCCAGAAGTTCGGGTTCTTCTTGAGGATCACCCGATCGCCCTTGCGCCACTCGTCCACGGTAAACGCACCGGAGGTCACCGGGTTTTCCGAGTAGGCGTCTTCGCCCATCTTGGTCATGGCTTTTTCCGACAGGATCGATACCGTCGGCGACGCCAGTTGCGAGAGGAAGGCTACGGCCGGAGTCTTGAGGGTGACCACCAGGGTTTTCGGGTCCGACGCCTTGGCGGTGTTGATCAGGTTGAACGGATCGGCCCACAGCGAGGCCTTGTTGTCGCGAATACGCAATAGGCTGAACGCCGCATCTTCGGCGGTGATCGGCGAGCCATCCGAGAACTTCGCATCACGCAGCTTGAAGGTGTAGGTCAGGCCGTCCTTGGAGATGTCCCAGCTTTCGGCCAGGCCCGGCTCCATCTTGGTGCCCAGGTTGTCGACGCGCACCAGGGTGTCGTAGACGTTGGCGAAGACCCAGGTGTCGCGGTTCTGAGCGCTTTTGATCGGGTCGAACGTGGTGCTGTCTTCACGGCAGCCGATGGTCAATACACCCGCCGCCTGGGCAAAACCAGCGGTCAGCGACCAGGCGGTCAATGTGGCGGCGGCGAGCAACTTCAAGTGGCGCGATTGCATATCACAACTCCTTGTTAATGAATGGCAGAGGGTTAAAGCAAAGGTTCTTCAAGCACGCAACTGTACCGATGCTCGTGCAGGAAATGCGTCGGCGGCAACACCACGGAACACATGGAGCGGGCATGCCGGCAACGCGGATGAAAGGCACAGCCCGTAGGCAAATTCAGTGGGCTCGGGGGTTCACCCGGCAAGGGCTCCGTAGGTAACGGCCGATGCGGGTCAATCTCGGGAATCGCCTGGATCAGCGCCGCCGTGTACGGATGGCGTGGCGTTGTAAAGACCGCCTCCACCGGGCCTTCCTCGACGATCTTGCCCAGGTACATCACCGCCACGCGGTCGCACAGGCGGCGCACGATGGCGAGGTCATGGGCGATGAACAGGATCGCCAGGTTCATGCGCTGTTGCAGTTCCAGCAGCAGGTTGATGATCTGGCCCTGGATCGACACATCCAGCGCCGCCACGCACTCATCGGCGATGATCAGTCGTGGCTCCACCGCCAGCGCCCGGGCAATGCCGACGCGCTGGCATTGCCCGCCGCTGAGGGAGCCGGGTTTGCGGTCGGCGAGTTCGGGGCGCAGGCCGACCAGGTCGAGCAACTCATTCACGCGCGCGGGAATCTGCTGCGGCGCGACCTTGCGCTGCACCCGCAGCACTTCGGCGATGGTTTCGCCGATGGTGTGGCGCGGGTTTAGCGCGGCGTACGGGTCCTGGAAGATCATCGCGGTTTCATGCCGCAGGCGGGTGATGTCGATGGCGCTGCCATGCGCCATGTCGACGCCATCAAACAACACCTGGCCGGCGCTGATCGGGTTGAGGTGCAGAATGGCGCGGCCCAAGGTGCTTTTGCCGCTGCCGGACTCGCCGACCAGCCCCAGGGTTTCGCCCGCCGCCAGGTTCAGCGACACGCCGTTCACCGCCCTTACCCACTGCTTGTTCAAACCAAACAGGCCGGTGCCGGACGCGGCAAACTTCACCTCGAGATCCTTGATCTGCAACAGGCTCATGGCTGCGCTCCCAACGGGTAATGACAGGCGACGCGCGCGCCTTCCGGCAGCACCTCGGTACACAAGGCGCCAACCTGCGGGCAACGTGGGTTGAACCGGCAGCCGGCGGGCAATGCATCCAGCAACGGCGGCTGCCCGGGGATGGTGCGCAGCAAGGCGTGGCCACTGCTGTGGGCGGGCTGGCAGTCGATCAAACCGGCGGTGTACGGGTGCTGTGGCCGGGCCAGCAGGTCGTATTTGCTGCCGTGCTCGCAGAGGCGCCCGGCATACATCACGGCAATGGCGTCGCAGGTTTGCGCGACCACGCCGAGGTCGTGGGTGATCATGATGATCGACAGGCCGCGTTGATCGCGCAGGTCCAGCAAAAGCCGCAGGATTTGCGCCTGCACCGTCACATCCAGGGCGGTGGTCGGCTCGTCGGCGATCAGCACTTTCGGGTTGCAGCCCAGCGCCACGGCGATCATTGCGCGCTGGCGCATGCCGCCCGAAAACTCGTGGGGGTAGTTGTCGATGCGCGCCAGGGGATCGGGAATGCCCACCTGGCGCAACACGTCGATGGCCTGCAACCGGGCATCTTTCTTCGATGCGCCCTGGTGCAGGCGAATGCCTTCGGCAATCTGTTCACCGATGCGCATCAGCGGATCAAGGTGGCTGCTGGGGTTTTGGAAAATCATGCCCAGTTGCCCGCCGCGTATCGCGCGCATCCCCGCATCATCCAGCTGCAACAGGTCCTGCCCGGCCAGCCTTACAGCACCGCCCTGCACCCGCAGGTTGGGCGATGGCAGCAAGCGCATAAGACCGCGACAGGCCATGGTCTTGCCCGAGCCGCTCTCACCCACCAAGCCAAGGATTTCGCCCTCGGCCAGATCGAAAGACACGCGGTCGACCAAGGTCACCTCGCGCCCGGCATTGTTGGCGATCACGCTGAGATCGCGCACCTGCAGCACACTCATGAGCGATCCCCCAACACTTGCGCCACACCATCCGCCAGCAAGCTGAAGCCCATGGCCAAGGTCACGATGGCCAGCCCTGGGAAGGTGCAGATCCACCACGCGGTGGTGATAAAGGCTTGCCCCTCGGCCACCATCGTCCCCCACTCGGCGGTCGGCGGTTGCACGCCCAGGCCCAGGTAACTCACGGCGGCGCCATTGAGCAGCACCAATACGGCGTCAGACATGGAAAACACGATCGAGCCGAACATGGCATTAGGCAATAAATGCCGGAACAGAATGCGCCCATGGCCAAAGCCCAGGCTCTTGGCGGCCAGGGCAAAGTCGCTTTCCTTGAGCACCAGGATTTGCGAGCGGATCAGCCGTGCATACGACACCCAGCCAACCAACGCCATGGCGATATAGAAACTCTTCAGGCCTGGACCAAGGATGGCCATGATCGCCAGCATCAACACCAGGAACGGGAATGCCAGGATCACGTCGATCAGGCGCATGCAAAAACTGTCGAAACGCCCGCCGATATAGCCCGACACCGCGCCGACAAAGGTGCCGATCATGAACGGGAAAATCACCCCGACGATGGCCAACTGCAGGTCAATGCGCGCGCCCCAGATGACCCGCGACAGGATGTCCCTACCGTAGTTATCCGTGCCAAAGGGATGAGCAAGGCTCGGGCCGAGCAAACTGATATCGGTGTTTTGCGCAATCGGGTCATAAGGTGCAATCCACGGCGCACATAGCGCCAGCGCCAGCCACACCAGCAAAATCAACAGGCCCCACGCAGCCGTCAGCCGGCCATTGCGAAAACCAAAACGCAGGCGCAGACGCCACGGGGCAATCAACGGGCGGCTGCTCATTGCATCTTCACCCGTGGGTCAAGGGCCACGGTCACCACGTCGGCGATGAAGTTGACCACCACTGTCGCGCAGGCGAGCACCATGGCGACGCCCTGCACCACCATGTAGTCGCGGGTGAAAATGCCGCGCACCAGCAACTGGCCGATGCCGGGAATGGCAAACAGGCTTTCGATCACCACCGTGCCGCTGATCAGCCAGCCGATATTCACCGCCAGCAGGTTGACCGCCGGCACCAGGGAATTGGGCAGCACATGGCGGCGAAACACGGCGGCTTCCGACAGCCCACGAGCCCGGGCGGCGGTGACATGGTCAGCCTGCAACTCCATCAGCATGCTCGCCCGCAGGTTGCGCACCAACACCGCCGACAGCGCCAGGGCGATGGTCAGACACGGCAGCACCATGTGATGCGCCTTGTCCAGCCAGGTGCGACCGTAACCGGACACGGGAAACAAGCCCCACTGCACGCTCAGCAACAGGATCAGCATCAAGCCCAGCCAGAACGCCGGCATGCCCAGGCCGACCGTGGTGAACACGCGGATCAGGTTATCCGCCCAGCCGCCCTTGTTACGCGCGGCCAACGTCGCCAGCGGCACCGCGATCAGCAGCGCCAGCACAACGCTGCCGAGCACCAATACCAGCGTGGGTTCGATGCGGGTGACGATCAGCTTGAGCGCGTCGACCTTGTACAGCAGCGATTGGCCGAGGTCGCCCTTGAGCAGATTTTTCAGGAAGTAGAAATATTGCAGCCACAACGGCTGGTCGAGGCCGTACTGGGCGCGGATTTTCAGCAAGGCGTCGGGCGTGCTGCGCGAACCCAGCAGTGCACGGGCCGGGTCACCGGGAATCGAGCGCACCAGCACAAAGGTAATCAGGCTGATGCCAAACAGCACCGGCAGCAACTGCAGCGGCCGGGACAGGACAAAACGGTAGCGCGCCAGGTTCATCCGTCAGCCTCGATGACGCGCAAGGAAGTCCAACAGCACCGGGAAGTACGCCTGGGGTTCCTCATAAAAGGGCATATGGCTGCTGTTCGGGAAAACGTGCAATTGGGCGTGTTTGGCCGCCATTTTCATGCGCAGGGCACAGGCCGGAGTGAGTTCGTCGTGCTGGCCGGTGGTGATCAGGATCGGCATCGTGAACGCGGCCATCTCAGGGATGCGGTTCCAGTCCTTGAGGTTACCGATGTAGAGGAACTCGTTGGGGCCTTGCATGGTTTCGTAAGGGCCCATGTTCCAGTCGCCGAGGGAACGTTTGACTGGCTCGGGCCATTCGTCGAGACGGCACACGTGGCGGTAGTTGAGCAAGGTGATCGCGGCCTGGTACTGCGGGTGGTCCAGGGTGCCCATGGCTTCGTGGCGCTGCATCATCGCCACGGTTTCGCTGCCGAGGGCGCCACGCAGGCGTTCGAGCTCCTGGGACAGGTGCGGAATGTCACCGACGGTGTTTTCGAGGATCAGGCTTTTCAGCGCGTCGGGGTAATGGATGGCGTATTCGATGCCCAGCCAGCCACCCCAGGAATGCCCGAGCAGATGCACGCGGCCCAGGCCCAGGGCTTGGCGCACGGTTTCAACTTCTTCGACATATCGGCCGATTTCCCACAGCGAAACGTCGGTAGGTCTGGCTGATGCGCCCGTGCCAAGCTGGTCGAATGCAACCACTCGCAGGTTGTGTTCCTTGAGCCAGCCATGGGCGTCGCGCAGGTAGTCACACGGCAGGCCCGGCCCGCCGTTGAGGCACAGCAGCACCTCATCGCCTTCGCCAAAGCTGTAGACCACGAGGTTATGGCCGTCGACTTGCACGTTGTACTGCTGGTCGGGGGCAATTTCACGCCACATGCATACATTCCTTGTGTTGTGTCGGCCTGGCAGGTAGCGGCCGTTTATCGACCAACACTACCGAGGATGCCGCGCGTCCATAACCTAGCATTTCTTATAGGTTTGGCCTGGCAGTCCTTCGCCGGGGCGTGGCATTCTACTTGCAGCAAGTCGAGATTCAAATGAATTCGGGAGCAGAACGGATGCTGGCCAAGCTTACTGCCTTAAATCACCGTCTGATGCCGGGCAGGAGCCTGGACGAGCAGATGGACAACACGTTTATCCTCGCCCAGCAGTTGGGTTTCGATGCACTGGTGTATGACTACACCCCGGTGCCGATCGACCAGGATGGCGCATTGATCACCCCTTCGGTGCTGGAACTGCGCAACACCCCGCCCGACTGGCACGCCTTATGGTGCAGCAAGGGCTTCTACCAGATCGATCCGGTGCAACATCTGGCCCTGAGTACGGTGTCGCCCTTCGTGTGGTCCTACGACGTCAAGGTCGACACCCCCCTGCAAAAGATCATCGATCCCTGCCACGCCCCGGTGTCGACCTACCTGCATGACCAGCAGTTGACCTGCGGCGTCAGCGTGCCGATCCACCTGCCACGCGGCGGCTTCGCCTCGCTGACCGGCTTGCGCACCGGCAAGGCCCACAGTGTGCTGCAGGATGCGCAGCAGACCTTGTCGGATTTCAGCCTGATTTCCCACGCCTTGCAGGAAGCGGCCTACCCGCTGTTCAGCAAGGAACTGCGCACTTACCCGCATATTCACCTGACCAAACGCGAACGCGAGTGCCTCAAATGGGCCGCCGACGGCCTGACCGCCGCTGAAATAGCCACGCAACTGAGCCGCTCATTGGCGGTGGTCACCCTGCACCTGGCCTCGGCGATGCACAAGCTGGGGGCCAAGAACCGCGTACAGGCGGTGGTTCGCGCCACTCATTACCGCCTGCTGGAGGACTGACCGTCCGGCAAAACCTAGCTGTTTTGCTAGTTACTTAAATTTCCATGACGCCTTATCGTGTCCCTGATCCTTTTTTCAGAGCAGGGCACGAAATGGAATTCATCGAAAAGATCCGCGAAGGCTATGCGGCGTTTGGCGCCTACCAAACCTGGTACCGCGTCACCGGTGACCTCTCCAGCGGCCGCACCCCCTTGGTGGTTATCCACGGCGGCCCCGGATGCACGCATGACTATGTAGACGCCTTCAAGGACGTAGCCGCCAGCGGCCACGCCGTGATCCACTACGACCAGTTGGGCAACGGCCGCTCCACCCATCTGCCTGACAAAGACCCGTCCTTCTGGACCGTGGGCCTGTTCCTCGAAGAACTGAACAACCTGCTGGACCACCTGCAGATCAGCGATAACTACGCGATCCTCGGCCAGTCCTGGGGTGGCATGCTCGGCAGTGAACATGCGATTTTGCAACCCAAGGGCCTGCGCGCCTTCATCCCGGCCAACTCGCCGACGTGCATGCGCACCTGGGTCAGCGAAGCCAACCGCCTGCGCAAATTGCTGCCGGAAGGTGTGCATGAAACCCTGCTCAAGCATGAAGCCGCCGGCACCTATCAGGACCCGGAATACCTCGCGGCGTCGCGGGTGTTTTATGACCATCACGTGTGCCGGGTCAACCCGTGGCCGGAAGAAGTGGCACGCACTTTCGCCCAGGTCGATGCGGACCCGACGGTGTACCACGCCATGAGCGGCCCGACCGAATTCCATGTGATCGGCAGCTTGAAGGACTGGAAATCCATTGGCCGCCTGTCGGCCATCAACGTGCCGACGCTGGTGATTTCCGGCCGGCACGACGAAGCGACGCCGTTGGTGGTCAAGCCGTTCCTGGATGAAATCGCAGATGTGCGCTGGGCGCTGTTTGAAGACTCCAGCCACATGCCGCATGTGGAAGAACGCCAGGCGTGCATGGGGACCGTGGTGAAGTTTCTGGATGAGGTGTGTTCAGTACCGCACAACGTGCTCAAGGCGGGCTGAATGCTCAAGCTGGATGCATTCCAATTGTGGGAGGGGGCTTGCCCCCGATAGCGGTGTGTCAGGAGCCAATCACTCAGCTGATACACCGTAATCGGGGGCAAGCCCCCTCCCACATTCAGGCCTCGCTAGCCTCGGGTTTGGTGACCTTCCTCGACACCTCCGCCACCAACGGGATCTCCCTGCCCTCGGCATCAAACAGCTTGCCGCCTTTGAAGTAATCCCCATCACGCAGTTCCGACACATCACGGAAGCACAAACTGCGCTCAGTCCCCGCCACAAACACCGATTGCTGGTCCGAATTGCCCACGGTGAAATGGTTGAACGCCAGGTTCAGCAGGATCGCCATGATCGCCGAGGAGCTGATCCCCGAGTGAAAGATGGTCGCAAACCAACTCGGAAAGTGATCGTAGAAGCTCGGCGCAGCAATCGGGATCATGCCAAAACCGATGGATGTCGCCACGATGATCAAGTTCATGTTGTTGCGGTAATCGACCTTTGACAAAGTGCGGATACCGCTGGCTGCCACAGTGCCGAACAGCACAATCCCCGCCCCGCCCAGCACCGAGGTGGGCACCGCCGCGATCACTCGCCCCATAAAAGGCAGCAGGCCGAGGACCACCAGGAACAGCCCGCCCGTGGCCACCACAAAGCGGCTCTTGACCCCGGTAACCGCGACCAGGCCGACGTTCTGGGCGAAGGCACTCTGGGTGAAGGACCCGAAGATCGGCGCAAACATACTCGACAGCATGTCGGCGCGCAGGCCATTGCCGAGGCGTTTGGAATCGACCTTGGTGTCGATGATTTCACCCACGGCCAGGATGTCCGCCGAGGTCTCGACCAGGGTCACCATCACCACGATGCACATGGAAATGATCGCGGCGACATGGAAGGTGGGCATGCCGAAATGGAATGGCGTGGGGAAACCGAACATTGGCCCCTGGGTCACGCCGGAAAAATCGGCCATGCCGAGGAACACTGCAATCACGGTGCCGATCACCATCGCCAGCAGAATCGACAAGCGCGAAATGGTCGCGCTGCCGATCTTGCTCAGCAGCAACACCAGCACCAGCGTCAATGCCGCCAGGCCTATATTTGACATGCTGCCGAAATCCGCGGCGCGGCTGTTGCCGCCCATGGCCCAGCGCGCCGCAACGGGCATCAGGGTCAGGCCGATAGTGGTGATCACAATACCCGTCACCAGCGGCGGGAAAAACTTGGTGATCCGCGAAAACACCGGGGTAATCAGCAGCCCGATAAACGACGCGGCCATCACCGCCCCGAGAATCGCCGGTACCCCGCCAGCGCCATCGCTGCCGACAATCGCCACCATGGTTGCCACACCGGCAAACGAGACGCCCTGCACCAGCGGCAACTGACAGCCAAAAAACGGTAACCCCAGAGTCTGCAATAGCGTGGCCAAGCCACCGGCAAACAATGACGCGGCGATCAGCAAGCCGATGTCTGCCGGCGACAACCCGGCTGCCTGGCCGACGATCAACGGTACCGCGACGATACCGCCGTACATGGTGAGCACATGTTGCAGGCCGTAAGCCATGTTGGCGGCGACGCCGAGATTCTCATCTTCTGGCCGCTGCGGTGACGCCTTCGGGATAGTCATGGTGAGGGGTTCTCTGTTTTTGTTGTGCGGCCACTGTATGCAATGTTCGGACTGGATGCCCATAGAGTTGTATACAATCAATCGAACAAGATACCCTCCATCGGCGTTACAAAAACAATCCGGCCGAGATGAGCCAGAACGCCAAAGGACCTAGAACAATGAAAAAGGCATTACAGAGCGCCACCGTTGCACTCACGCTCCTCGGCGGTGGGGAGGCCGTCGCGCTGGAATGGATGAACAACAGCGTAGGATTTCGCTACGGCCAGCAGTTCACCAACCCGAATAACCCCGACGAGTTCAGCAAGCGCATCTACAGCTTTACCCACGCCAGCGGCTACCGGTACGGCAGCAATTTCCTCAACCTTGATGTGTTCCTGTCCGACAGCCGCGACCCGCGCAAGGGCACCGACCATGGTGGGAGTGAGGTGTACGCGGTGTATCGCCACCAGTTGTATGCGTCGCGGGTATTCGACGTGCCGCTGGGCACCGGGCTGATCAAGGATTACGCGCTGACCCTGGGCTTCGATGCCAACCGCAACAACAACTTCGCCTCAGCCAAGAAGCGCGCGCTGGTGATCGGCCCGACCTTGAAGTTCAACACCGTCGGCGTGCTGGACCTGAGCCTGATGTACTACAAGGAAAGGAACCACACCGGCATTCCCGGTGCAAAAGAGTCGAACCACACCTTCGACGACACCTACTTGCTCAACCTGACGTGGATGCGCCCGTTCGAAATCGCCAACCACGCGGCGAAATTCCAGGGTTTTATCAATTACGTCGGCGAAAAAGGCGAGGATTACCACGGCCGCGACACCGCGCCGGAAGCCCTGATGCGCACCGCGCTGATGGTGGCGGTGCGACCGGGCAAAAGCGTCAAGCCGAACCTGTACCTGGGGGTGGGTTACGAGTACTGGCATAACAAGTTCGGCGTGGATGGCGGCCGGGGTAGCCGCACCTCAACGCCGACGGTGAACCTTGAGGTCACCTTCTAATACCTGAAGGAATCCGATCAAGTGTGGGAGCTGGCTTGCCTGCGATGGCATCGCCCCGGTGCAACTGACACATCGAGTCGCCGGCATCGCAGGCAAGCCAGCTCCCACACTTGGATCGGATTGTCACTTCAGGCTTGTGCCAGTGCCGAATTACCCTTTTTGGGCCGCGCCAGCCAGTATCCCAACACCGCCAACGGCGCGGTCGCCAACATCACGATCACCGTAATCAGCAGCGGCTCATCGATCATCCACGACACTATCAGGCTCGCGAGAAAGCACAGCCCCAGTTGCAGGGTGTTTTGCAGGGCTGCCGCCTTGCCGGAATTTTCCGCAAAGGGCATCAGCGCATTCGCCACCACGATGGGGTAACTCGCACCGTTGCACAGCGCCATCAGGCAGAACGGAATCAGCAAGGTAGTGAGGGTCGGTACCGTCAACGTGGCGACCAGGTATAACGCCACCATGCTGATGCAGTACGCCAGCAGCAACCAGGGCAGCAGCGTCTTGCCCTGAACGTGCTGCAGGGCGCTGCGGCAACTGTAGCCACCGACCAGAAAGGCCAAGGTCGGCAGCACGTAGCTCAGGCCAATGTCATTCGGGCTGTAGCCCATGCCACCGAGGATGAAGGGGGACGCCGTCAACCACGCGAAAAAGCTGGCAGAGCACGCGGCGAAGATCATGACGTTGCCGGTAAACACGCGCGAGGTGAACAACTGGCCATAGCCCAGGCGCGAAGGTGCGCCCTCCTGCGCCCGAGGTTTCGGCGGCGTACGCAGGAACAACGTCGGCAGCAGTAACAGCAGCGACACGCCCAGCAATACACCGAAGATCGCCTGCCAACCGAAGTGGTTCAGTACCATCGCACCCAGCAATGGCGCCAGCGCTGGCGACAATGACATCAGAGGCATGATGCTGGCGAACACACAGTGCGCCTTGTCGGCCGGGTAGCGGTCGATGACCAACGCCTGCCAGCTTACGGCGGCGGCACACACGCCAATTGCCTGCATAAAGCGCAGCGCCAGCAGTTGCGGCGTCGTCTCGACCCAGAACATCCCCGCGCAGCCCAGCACAAACAGGCTCAGGCCGGCGAGCAGCACCGGTTTGCGCCCCAGGCGGTCGGACAACGGCCCCCACACCAGTTGGCCCAGTGCAAAGCCGGCGAGGAAAATACTCAAGCTGGCGCCTACCGCGCCCGCGCCAATGTGCAGGTGCTCGCCCATGGCGCCGAACGCCGGTAAGTACATGTCCATGGCCAGGTAACCGAGCATGCTCAGCCCCGCCAGGTACCAGGTGAAACCAAAAGAATTTTTCATTGAAGCCTTGCTTAACCTGCCATCAAACTATTTGCTGACTGGCGCCCATTATGAAGCTGACAGTATGTGTGTGAAGCGATAATAATTGGACACTCTTATCAATATTTTTGAAGGCACTCGCCATGTGGTCCGAATACTCCCTGGACGTGGTCGACGCCGTGGCGCGCCATGGCAGCTTCAGCGCCGCCGCCCAGGAATTGCACCGTGTGCCGTCCGCTATCAGCTATACCGTGCGTCAGCTTGAGGAATGGTTGGCAGTGCCGTTGTTTGTGCGCCGACACCGCGACGTAGAGCTGACGCCCGCAGGTCGGCTGTTTATCGACGAAGCCCGTGGCGTGATGAAAAAAATGCTCGGCACGCGGCGTTTGTGCCAGCAAGTGGCGAATGGCTGGAGTGGCCAGTTGAAGGTCGCGGTGGATTCCATCGTCAAACCTCAGCGTTGTCGGCAACTGGTGCTGGATTTCTATCGACAGTTTCCCGAGGTGGAATTGCTGCTGGAGTACGAGGTGTACAACGGTGTATGGGATGCCCTGGCAGACGAGCGCACCGATATTGTGATCGGCGCCACCAGCGCGGTGCCGGTGGCCAGTCACTTTACCTTTCGCGATATGGGCTTGTTGAACTGGCTGTGCGTGGTCAGCGCGCGGCACCCACTGGCGAGCATCGACGGGTTGCTGAGTGACGATCAACTGCGCCCTTTCGCGTCACTGTGCATGACCGACACCTCGCGCAACCTGCCCAAGCGCGACACCTGGACCCTGGATAACCAGCGGCGGCTGGTGGTGCCCAATTGGTCCTCGGCCATCGATTGCCTGCGCGACGGCCTGTGTGTCGGCATGGCCCCCGCGCATCAGGTGTTGCCGTGGATCGAACGCGGTGAACTGGTGGCGCTGCAGCTCAGCCGGCCGTTTCCGGCCAGCCCGTCGTGTGTGGCCTGGGCGCAGAGCAAGCTGTCGCCGGCCATGGCGTGGTTGCTGGAGTATTTGGGGGATACCGAGACGATGAACCAGGAGTGGCTGAACGGAAACGATCCCTGACAATCATGGAGATCCCCTGTGGGAGCGCGCTTGCCCGCGATGGCGGAGTGTCAGTTTGCCAATATTTCGACTGATACACCGCTATCGCGGGCAAGCCCGCTCCCACAGGGTGGACGTCATTTCAATCCAATAGACGGGTGATGGCGCGCACGATCATCTCGACTTCCTTGGCATCCAGGGTCAGCGGTGGCAGCAGGCGAATGACCTTGCCCCGCGTCACGTTGATCAGCAAACCGTGCTCCTGTGCGGCACGCTGGGCCAGGTCACGATAGGGATTGGCCAGCTCGATACCGATCATCAACCCCTGCCCCCGAATCGCCAGCACCTGCGGGTGCTCACTCAACTCCACCCGCAACCGCGCCAGCAAGCGCTCACCCTGCTGCGCCGCGTTCTGCAGCAAGCCTTGTTCTTCGATGATGTCCAGCACGGTGCACCCGACCCGACACGCCAACGGGTTGCCGCCGAAGGTGCTGCCGTGGCTGCCCGGTGTAAACAACTGAGCCACGGCGGCGCGGGCCAGGCAGGCGCCGATCGGCACACCGTTGCCGAGGCCTTTGGCCAGGGTCATCACGTCCGGGACGATGCCTTCATGCTGGAAGGCAAACCAGGCGCCGGTGCGGCCGATGCCGGTCTGGATTTCGTCGAGCATCATCAGCCAACCGTGGCGCGTGCAGTGATCACGCACGGCTTGCAGATAGCCCGGCGGCGCCGGCAGTACGCCACTTTCGCCTTGTATCGGCTCCAACAGCACCGCCGCGATACGCGTGCCAAATGCTTGTGTGATGGCTTCTATCGCGGCGATATCACCAAAGCCCACCTTGAGAAAATCCCCCGGCAAACGCTGGAAGCCCAGGCGCACCGATGGCCCATCGCTCGCGGCCATCGTGCCCAGTGTGCGGCCATGAAAGGCGTTTTCCATCACAACGACCAGCGGCGCTTCGATGCCCTTTTTCCAGCCATGCAGCCGCGCCAGTTTCAGCGCTGTTTCGTTGGCTTCGGCACCGGAATTGTTGAAGAAAGCGCGGTCCAGGCCGGACAGCTGGGCCAGGCGCTGGGCCAGCCGTTGTTGCCAATCGATGCTGTAGAGGTTGGAGGTGTGCAACAGCAAACCCGCCTGCTCGCTGATCGCCGTCACCAGCCTGGGGTGCGAATGACCGACATTGGTCACCGCCACGCCGGCCACCGCATCCAGGTATTCGCGACCTTGCTGGTCCCACAGGCGCGTGCCCAGGCCACGGGTAAAACTCAGGGCCAAGGGTTGGTACGTGGTCATCAGGCAGGCGGCAGTCATGGTGCGGGCTCCAGTGCATCGTAGTGATGGGAGCAGTATCGTTAACCACCTGAGCTGGATAAACTGCACATTCCTGCAATGACTTTAAATCAGGGCTTGATAATGGACCTGTTCCAAGCAATGTCGGTGTACGTGAAAGTGGTCGAGGCCGGCAGCATGACGGCAGCAGCCCAAGCCTGCGGCATGTCCACGACCATGGTCGGCAACCACCTGCGCGCCTTGGAGCAACGATTGGGCGTCAGCCTGCTCAAGCGCACCACGCGCAAGCAAAGCCTCACGGAATTTGGCGGGCAGTATTACCAGCGCTGCCTTGAGGTGCTGGGGCTGGTGGCCGACTCCGAGCAGCTTGCCGAGCAAGCCCACAGCGACATCCCCAAAGGCACCCTGCGGATCACTGCGCCCCCCGTGTTCGGCACCGAACGCCTTACACCGGCCTTGAGCGAATTTTCCCGGCGCTACCCGCAGATCAACCTGTATGTGGTGCTAAGTAATGAGCGGATGGACTTGGTCGACAGCGGCTTCGACGTGGCCATCCGTCTTGGCGAACTGGAAACTTCCAGCCTGATCGCCAGGCCCATGCAGGACTACACCCTCACCCTCTGCGCGTCGCCAGCCTACCTGGCGCGACGCGGCACGCCTTCGAGCCCAGCAGAACTGCAGCAGCACGACTGCCTGGCGTTCGCCTACCCGGCGAATGACAACTGGCGCGATACCGAAAAACTGTGGCGCATGACCGGTGATGGAGGCGAGCTGGAGGTTCCGGTGTCCGGCTCATTGACCATCAACAGCTCGCAAGGCTTGCGCCAGGCGGCCGTAAACGGCATGGGCATCATCATGCTGGCCGATGCCCTGGTGCAACCGGACCTGGAGAGCGGCAAGTTGGTGGCCTTGCTGACCACCTATAAACTGCCCAGCCGCCCCATGCACCTGCTCTACGGCCAGGACCGTTATCGCCTGCCCAAGCTACGCGCCTTTGTGGATTTCGCCATGGAGAAATGGGCGCGCTAGAGACCGTGTGGCAATCGCTACATCGGTGACATCGCCACGAGTCAATGCGCGTAGGACTGTTCTGATAAATCTCCGATGTGCACACAACAAACCTAACCTCCCCCGCGTATTCGACCTTGAGCGTTCTTTCTCCAACTTTGTCTCATACAACCAGTCATACATTTCCCTCCCAGGCAAACAGAGACTTCTCTAGTGTTTCCTGCGTAACCGAAGGAATGCTTCGGTCAGGACGAAATCATCCGACGTATCGGTAAACCATGCCTTGGAGACATTCAATGACAAACTTACTCACCCCCGCTATTTCACCTTCCGCGCTCAGCTTGAACACGTTACAGCGCTCCTCAGCTGATCAACCGAACGACGCCACACAAGAGACGAATGACCCGGTAATCGCCGCGTTTGAGCGCGCAAGAGAAAACACAGGAATAGTCTCGAGCCACCTTCTTCCGTTACAGAAAGTCGCGGCGCAGACCAACTCCATCATCGGCATACGCCCAGTAGAAAACGTCGCAACCGGGTTGATCGAAGCGGGCCATCCCACCAAGGACTTTCATATCAAGGGAAAAAGCGCCAACTGGGGACCGCAAGCCGGGCTGATCTGTACTGACCAGGCTTTCAGCAAGCTTGAAAAGTTCAAGGACGATGCCCCCGAAAAAGTGACCAACGCGAATAAGCAAATCCAGGCGTGCATCAGCGACGGGCATGCAGTTGCGACCCCCCTGAAGGTCCCGCGCAGCCGTCTCGACGAATTGATGAAACTCGGCCTGATCAATGAGCTGGCAACGAAAGAGCACGGCGGCACACTGAGTTTCACTGCCCAAGGGCCAAGTCAGCATCTGTACGCCTTCGAAGGTAGACGCACATCGCCTTTAGAAGACAGTTATTTCATTAGCCATCAGGGCAAGCCGGTTGATGTCCTGGCGAAACACGTAGGAAAAGACGCAATTACGGCCGACTATGACCTGCACATGGTGGCGCCCCACATCAGCGACCTGGGCCCCCAGGACAGGCTTCCAGTACCCGATATTGCACACAGTGTTTTCACCACACGTGTCGATCACTACAGACAGCAACAACCAGACCCCAAGGCTTTCCTGGTGCCGGAAGCACTACGCGCAGACTATGAAAGCGCCGAACATTTCTATCAAAAGGAAAATCCCGATCTGGGCAATGCCACACCGCGAATAGAGCAAATGATCAGACTGATCAATGACCGGCTGGTGACTCCCCCCAGCGAAGAGCGGGTGGTACACCACAATGCAGACTCCGGCAGCTACGTAACCGATGTGAGCGCCAACTATCCGGCGACTTTCTTCTTGCCCACCAAATTGGGGCGTTTCGACGAAATCTGTATCATCAACGACAGCAAAGAAATGGCGGAACTGATCAGAACAGCCAAAGACAGTGGTTATCACGTGCCGCTGAATCCGCTCTGGGAGAGCGAAGTGGTCAGTATCAAGCGCACCGGCTTTACCCATGCACAAGCGCGGCTGGCGTCAGCCTTGCGTCAAGGTTGAACGCCTGGCGCACACAAAAACAGCAGCCTGATAACAGGGTTATCGAGGCTGCTGTCGGGCCCGCATTTATGCCGAAATCAGACCGTTGATCTTCACGGTAGGATTCACGTCAGCGTCGTAGTCCACGCCGTCGATTTCAAAGCCGAACAAACGCAGGAACTCCGCCTTGTAACCGGCGAAATCACTGATCTCGTTGACGTTGTCGTCGGTGACCTGGTTCCACAGCGCCGCCACGGCGTCCTGGACTTTCGGTTCCAGCTCGGCCAGGTCGGCACGCAGGCGGCCGTCGGCGTCGAGTTTAGGCTCGCTGCCGTACAGGCTGTCCTTGAACAGGCCGTAGACCTGCTCGATGCAACCTTCGTGGGTGCCCTGCTCTTTCATCACTTTGAACAGCAGCGACAGGTACAGTGGCATGATCGGGATGGCCGAGCTGGCCTGGGTGACCACCGCCTTGAGCACCGACACACGGGCGTCGCCCTTGAGTGCAGCGAGGTTGTCGCGCAGGGTCAGGACTTTCTTGTCGAGGTCTTTCTTGGCTTCGCCGATGGAGCCGTTCCAGTAGATGTCCTGGGTCAGCTTTTCACCGAGGTAGGTGAACGCGGTGGTCTTGGCGCCTTCGGCGAGGACGTCGGCGTCACGCAGGGCGTCGATCCACAGCTGCCAGTCTTCGCCACCCATGACTTTCACGGTGCCGTCGATTTCTTCCTGGGTAGCCGGCTCAAGGGTGGTGTCGACCACAACGCCTTTGTCGGTGTTGATACCGCGCAGGGTCACGGCCTTGCCGATCGGCTTGAGGGTGGAGGTGTGCACCACGCCTTGTGGGTCGGTACGGCGTGGCGCGGCCAGGCTGTAGACGACCAGGTCGATCTTGCCCAGGTCTTTCTTGATGGTTTCGATGGTCAGGCGCTTGATCTCGTCGGAGAACGCGTCGCCGTTGATGCTCTTGGCGTACAGGCCTTTTTCGACGGCAAACTTCTCGAACGCAGCGCTGTTGTACCAGCCGGCGGAGCTCAACTTGCCTTCTTCGCCTTCTTTCTCAAAAAACACGCCCAGGGTGTCGGCACCGCAGCCAAACGCGGCACTGATGCGCGCGGCCAGGCCGTAACCGGTGGAAGCACCGAGGACCAGCACCTTTTTCGGGCCACCTTCGATGACGCCGTGTTGAGTCACGTAGTCGATCTGTTCCTTGACGTTCGCTTCACAGCCAACAGGGTGAGCGGTCACACAGATAAAGCCACGAACCCGCGGTTTGATGATCATAAAATTTCTGCCTCTTCCAAGGTGTCGAAGGCCAGTGGTGGCCACTCAACTTCAATCGTACCGGTCTATGACGTCCGAAAAACCGAAGCGTCACGATAGTCGTAAATCTTCCGTTTACAAAATCCAATCCAATCAACGCATCGAGGGGTTAAAAACCGTGTAAGGCCTTCACAATTTCGCACTATTTAAAACGCCAATCCCGCGCAGAACGCCTTATTATGCGGTAGTTGTTTCAACATGTTTCAAAACCTAACCACTCGCGGCCACGGATACGGACCTGTCGAATGGCGTCCTGCTGGAGCTGAGTTACATGAATATGCCTGCCTTGCGTAAAAAAGCGGTATCGGTCGCCTGGGTACTCGGCGTGTTGCTGATCATTGATGTGTTCCCCGAGACCACCCTGGTCTTTCTCGGCCTGGTGGTGGTCTGCGGCATCTACGACTTCCTGCGAAATGGCCTGTATGACGCGCCCACGATCAAGAAATACTTTATCGGCAGTGGCCGCAACACCTGGCTGCTGGCGCCGTTCAATACCCTGTTCGACCTGGTGAGCTCGCATAACCGCCATGTCTACACGATGCAGGACCTGCCACCCGCCTGGCGCGAAGACCTGCAACGGGTGATCGATGACGCTATGGCCCACAAGGACGAAATCATCGGCTACCTGGACGAACGCATGGCCGAGAAGAAGCGCGGCATGCTGTTTTTTCAGTGGTATGGCCACCCCATCGAGACCACCCTGGACATTCCGCAACTGCGCAAAAAACTCCCGTTCGTGAAAACCATTGGTGTGTCGGTGTTCAATGAGAACCGCTCGACCTCGTTTCACTTTGGCCCCCTGCGCATGATGTTCCGCGTGCTCTACAACATGGCCCCGGCGCCCCATCACGAGGGCGTCTACATCCAGGTGGGCAAGCACAAGCATTACTGGCACGACGACCCGCTGTTCATCTTCGATGACACGTTGATGCATGCGTCTTTCAACAAAAACGATGCCAAGCGTTACTGTCTGTTTATCGATATCGTGCGGCCGACCCCGGTACCCCGGGTTCTTAACGCCGTGATCGCTGGGTTTGCCGGCATGGCCTTTACCCTGCGTCGGGTTTTCTACAAAAACTGGAAGCTGATTCAGTGAGTTCTGCGGCATGATGGTGCTGGACGGTGTTTGCACTCGGCCTTGCGCCTGAGTTAAATAACCGTCTCGTGCGTCCGAATTCGGCGCCCATCATTCTCAAGCCATCGCAGCCCCTCGCGGGTGCGGTGGCTGCGCTTTCAAGGAATCAGAATGCCCCAACGTCAAGTCATCAACGCCTCCGTCAGCCCCAAGGGCAGCCTCGAAACCCTGTCCCAACGTGAAGTGCAGCAACTGAGCGAAGCCGGTACCGGCAGCATCTACACCCTGTTCCGCCAGTGCGCCCTGGCCATTCTCAACACGGGCGCGCATATCGACAACGCCAAGACCATCCTCGACGCTTATAAAGACTTTGAAGTGCGCATCCACCAGCAGGACCGCGGCGTGCGCCTGGAGCTGTTGAACGCCCCCGCCGATGCCTTCGTCGACGGCGAAATGATCGCCAGCACCCGCGAAATGCTCTTCAGCGCCCTGCGTGACATCGTCTACACCGAGAACGAGCTGGACAGCCAGCGTATCGACCTGAGCAATTCCCAGGGCATCACCGACTACGTGTTCCACCTGCTGCGCAACGCTCGTACGCTGCGCCCCGGTGTCGAGCCGAAGATCGTGGTGTGCTGGGGCGGGCACTCGATCAATACCGAAGAATACAAGTACACCAAGAAAGTCGGCCACGAACTGGGCCTGCGCAGCCTGGATGTGTGCACCGGCTGCGGCCCTGGCGTGATGAAAGGCCCGATGAAGGGCGCGACCATTTCCCACGCCAAGCAACGCATTACCGGCGGGCGCTACCTGGGCCTGACCGAGCCGGGCATCATTGCCGCCGAAGCGCCGAACCCGATCGTCAATGAGCTGGTTATCCTGCCGGATATCGAGAAACGCCTGGAAGCCTTCGTGCGCGTCGGCCATGGCATCATCATCTTCCCCGGCGGCGCCGGTACGGCAGAAGAGTTCCTGTACCTGCTGGGCATCCTGATGCACCCGGATAACCGCGACCTGCCGTTCCCGGTCATCCTCACCGGGCCCAAACACGCCGCGCCCTACCTGCAACAACTGCACGCCTTCGTCGGCGCCACCCTGGGTGAGGCAGCGCAAGCGCACTACCAGATCATCATTGATGACCCGGCCGAAGTGGCGCGCCAGATGACCGCGGGGCTCAAGGCGGTGAAGCAGTTCCGCCGCGAGCGCAACGACGCGTTCCACTTCAACTGGCTGCTGAAGATCGACGAAGGCTTCCAGCGCCCGTTCGACCCGACCCACGTAAACATGGCCAGCCTGCAGTTGAGCCACGCACTGCCGCCGCACGAACTGGCCGCCAACCTGCGCCGTGCGTTCTCGGGGATCGTGGCGGGTAACGTGAAGGACAAGGGCATTCGCCTGATCGAGCAGAACGGCCCGTATGAAATCCACGGTGACCCGGCCATCATGAAACCGCTGGACGAACTGCTACAGGCCTTCGTCGCTCAGCACCGCATGAAGTTGCCGGGCGGCGCGGCCTATGTGCCGTGCTACCGCGTGGTTCAATGAATTAGCGCTCAACCGACCCTGCACAGCACGAAGTCTTGCCGACTTTGACCGCGATCACGTCGCCGGCGTGCTCGACAATGGCGTGCAGGGAAGGCGGATAATGGGGTGGCGGTGGGTCATGGTTTGTATCGCTTTAAACCCGGTGGAAGGGGGGCGAGCAAGGACAGTTGGAAATAGTGTTTTACCTGTTCCAACTCACCCACACCCAATGAGCGACCTATGGACCAACGGATATTGTGCTCTGTCATTCCTTACCCCAGGGTAAGGAATATCACGATGGAGCACTTCACTATGGCAACCGCCACCCTGACCTCGAAAGGTCAAATCACCATTCCAGTCCAAGTCAGGACTGCCCTCGGCCTGGAAACAGGAGACCGGGTTGAATTTGTCGAAATGGAAAACGGACAGTTTTCCATCATTGCCGCGAGCAAGACGGTTCAGGACCTCAAGGGGCTGATCCGCAAACCTGCCAAGGCCGTCTCCATCGAACAGATGAACCAAGCCATCGCAGCGCAGGGAGCAAACGCCGGATGATCGGGCTGGATACCAATGTGCTGGTACGCTACGTCACCCAGGATGATCCCGTTCGCCGCCGGTTGCGAGTACACGGCCACCTTCGACCTCAACGCGATCAAGACAACGGGCATGAAGCGGCTGGCCTGAACTACAGCGTTGCGGCAGCGGGCGGGCTTTGGTAAAAACGGCTTATCACCTTGATCGAGAGAAAGACTACGTGCGCACGTTTCTACTCGCAGCGCTGGCCATCGCCCCCACCCTCGCCCAGGCAGACACCATCACCTGGCCCGACCTGCCGGAAACCTGCTTTGTCAGTGGTCGCTCTGCCACCAGCACGGACGTCGACGCTGGCTGTGCGGCGTTCCTGATCAATGTAAAAGGCAAGGCCGCCGGCACGCCGATCAAGCTGGATATTCCGCAGTACGCCCTGCACATCGACGAAACCACCGGCAAGGAAACCCCGGTGATCCTCATCCAGGCGGAGGAGAACGGCGAGGTCAAGGCGGTGGGCTACAGGGAACTGGGCACCGATCAGCTCGGTGCCGCGCTGCTGCGGGAGGTTCGACTCCTGGGCACCCAGAAGCCGATTTAGCCGAGACTCAGCGAACCCAACCGCCACCCTGCCAGTGGTACCCATCATTACGCTGCACCCAATGCGGATGCACATAGCGATAGCCCTCGCGCACCGGCTCCCAATGGCCGTGCACCGCGACATAGCGCCCGCCTTCCCAGCGCCAGTAACCGCGTGACCATATGTAGCCGTAGCGCACCGGTGGCTCGACTTCGATCACCTGCACCGGCGGCGGTTGCGGCGCGACGACTTCTACATACTCCCGTTGCACCGGCCTGCGCTCATGCACGACGCGCTCTTGCACACACCCGGATGCCGCGACGACCATGGCCGCCAATGCTGCATAACGTAGCCACATACAAACCCCTCGGGCGCTGACGCCCACCACTTACACTGCAAAAAATGCCCCCTTGTTGCAGCCGCTCTCCTGATCGGCCATGGATCTTTTTTAACAGGTAATGTCTGTCGGGTTGCTGAACCTGAGGGCGTTGCACTCAGGAGCGCAGATGAAAGGCACCGTCAGCATTGGCCCACTCAAGCGGGCCCGAAACGCTCCAGCACCGCCTCCACAAACCGTCGCAACTTGGCAGTGCGCTGGCGATTTGCGGTGTAGAGCAAATGCATCGGCCGGCTCGGGGCCTCGAAGTTCGCCAGCACTTGCACCAACTCGCCCCTCAACAGCGCCGGGCGCAGGAAGTCTTCGGGACCCAGGACAATACCGAAGCCCTCCAGCGCAGCCGACATCAACGCCCTGCTTTCGTTGATTTGCAGTCGGCTGGCAACCTGCACGCGGTAAGGTGTCGGGCCTTGGTAAAGCACCCATTCACGATCTGCCGGGCGCGACCAGAAGGCGTAGCCCAGGCATTCGTGATGCATAAGGTCGGCCGGCACCTGCGGCGTACCACGCGCCGCCAGGTACGCAGGCGAGGCGCAGACGACCAAGCGATAAGGTGCCAGAGGCCGAGCCGTCAGGCTGTTAGTAGCCAAGGGACCGATGCGAAATGCCGCTTCATAGCCCTCGTCCACCAGGTCGACGAAACGATCTGTCAGGTGCAGGTCGATTTCCACCTCGGGGTTATCACGCAGAAATTCGGTAATCAATGGCATCAGGCTGTAGGAACCGAAGGTCACCGGGGCAGTAATTTTCAGCTTGCCACGCGGGGTGTCATTCATGATCTGCGCCAGGGAATCGGCGGCCTCGGCCTCCGTCAGGATGTGTTTGCAGCGCTCGTAGTACGCGCTACCCAACTCCGTCAGGCTTTGGCGACGCGTGGTGCGGTTGAGCAAGCGCGCGCCGAGGCGTTGCTCCAACGCACTGACATGCTTAGCCACCATCTGCGGTGACAGGTTCAAACGCTCGGCGGCGCGGGCGTAGGAGCCCAGTTCAGCGGCCATCACGAAGGCACTCATGCTGGATAGACGGTCCATCATTCCCAACTCCCAGTAATAACAGCCACGCCAGAGCGATCATTTATCGCCAAACAGTTGCCAATCATCATAGCGACTCCCCCCTTTCAACAGGAGCAAGGCGATGAAGATCGGTGTTATTGGAGCAGGTTTTATCGGGCGCGCCGTGGCCCAACTGGCACTGGCGGCCGGGCATGAGGTGATGTTGAGCAACTCCCGCGGCCCACACACCATGAGCAGCGTGGTCAGCGGCATACTCGGCGTGCAAGTGGGCAGCGCCGAAGACGCCGCCAAATTCGGCGACGTGGTGCTCGTGGCAATCCCCTTGGAACATTACCGCAGCGTCCCGGCGCAATGGCTTGAGGGCAAGACCGTGATGGACGCCAATAATTACTACCCGGACCGCGACGGGCATATCCCGGCCCTGGATCGCTTTGAAACCACCACCAGCCGACTGCTTGCCGAGCATTTGCCCCATTCGCACGTGGTGAAAGTGTTCAATGCAATCTTCGCCCCCGACCTGACGCAGGACGCCCGCCCACAAGGCGCACCCGAGCGTCGAGCATTACCGGTGGCCGCGGACGACGCGGCAGCGAAGGCACAGGTCATCACGTTACTCGACGAACTGGGTTTCGACGCCGTCGACGCCGGAGGCCTGGATGAAAGCTGGCGGCTGGAACGGGGCAAGCCTGCGTATTGCGTCCCGCTGGACCAAGCGGGTTTGAAGGCAGCCCTGGCGGCCGCCGAGCGCACGGTTGAACTGCCGCCTGTCGAGCGCTCCCGTATTTAAAAACACAAAAAAACCGCTGACCGTTACCGGTTCAGCGGTTTTTTCGTGACCGGTGAGATCCTGACTCAGAACCTCGCCAGCGGCTTACAACGCCAGGTCAGATGCCGGCTTGCTCGGCTCAGCCGCAGGCTTGGCAGCCTCAGGCGCCTTCACAGCGGCCTTTTGCGGAATCACAGGCGGTGTTGGCAGTTGCAGGATATTGGCGGTGTAGGCCCATTCCTTGGCAACGGCCTCAGGGCTGTCGTTCAGCTTGGTGCCGTAGCTCGGTACGATCTGGTGCAGCTTGGACTGCCACTCAGGGGTCGCTACCTTGTCCTTGAACACTTTCTGCAGCACGGTCAGCATGATCGGAGCCGCGGTGGACGCGCCTGGCGATGCACCCAACAGGCCGGCGATGGTGTTGTCGGCGGAGCTGACCACTTCGGTGCCGAGTTTCAGGACGCCGCCCTGCTCTTCGTCACGCTTGATGATCTGCACGCGCTGACCGGCCTGCCACAGGCGCCAGTCGGATTGCTTGGCGTTCGGGAAGTACTCTTGCAGCGCCTTGAAGCGGTCGTCATCCGACAGCATCAGTTGGCCGGCGAGGTACTCGACCAGTGGGTATTCACGAATACCGACTTTGGTCATTGGCCAGATGTTGTGGGTGGTGGTGCTGGTCAGCAGGTCCAGGTACGAGCCTTCTTTCAGGAACTTGGTCGAGAAAGTCGCGAATGGGCCAAACAGGATAACGCGCTTGCCATCCAGTACGCGGGTGTCCAGGTGCGGAACCGACATCGGTGGCGCGCCAACCGACGCCTTACCGTAGGCCTTGGCCAGGTGCTGCTCGGCGACGGTTGGGTTATCGGTCACCAAGAACGAGCCGCCAACAGGGAAGCCTGCGTATTCCTTGGCTTCAGGAATGCCCGACTTTTGCAGCAAGTGCAGTGCACCGCCACCGGCGCCGATGAACACGAACTTGGCGTCGGTTTCAGTCTTGGTGCCGTCTTTGAGGTTTTTGTAGCTGACACGCCACGAACCGTCGGCGTTCTTGGTGATGTCCTGCACTTCGCTCGACAGTTTCAGGTCGAACTTAGGGGTGGTTTGCAGGTGAGCGACGAACTGGCGGGTGATCTCGCCGAAGTTCATGTCGGTCCCCAGCGGGCTCCAGGTGGCCGCGATTTTCTGGTTCGGGTCACGCCCTTCCATCATCAGCGGAACCCACTTGGCGATCTGCGCCGGGTCTTCGGAGTACTGCATGCCGGCGAACAGCGGGCTTGCTTGCAGGGCTTCGTAGCGTTTTTTCAGGAACTTGATGTTGTCATCGCCCCACACAAAGCTCATGTGCGGTGTGGAGTTGATGAACGAACGCGGGTTCTTCAGCACGCCCTGCTGGACCTGCCAGGACCAGAACTGACGGGAGATCTGGAACGCTTCGTTGATCTCGACCGCTTTCGGGATCTCAACGTTGCCGTTCTTGTCTTCCGGGGTGTAGTTCAGCTCAGCCAGGGCCGAGTGACCGGTACCGGCGTTGTTCCAGCCGTTGGAGCTTTCTTCGGCCACGCCATCGAGGCGCTCGACCATTTCCATCGACCAGCTCGGTTCCAGCTCATTGAGCCATACACCCAGGGTCGCACTCATGATGCCGCCGCCGATCAGCAGCACATCGACTTTCTTTGCCTCTTCCGCTTGAACGGACGTAATCCCCAGCGACAAAGCCAGCCCCAGCAGGGCAGTGTTTACTTTTTTAAACATCAGTAGCACCTATGATAAAACGCCATCCGCCCCACCGCCCCTGACTCTCAAGGCCGCAGGGTGAGCACACAAGGCCGATGTATCGACCTCACTTTTATGTCCCTTCTGCGCTGACTTCTTATCATTATTGGCTTCAGCTACCTGGGCGACAGCCAACCGCCGGGACGTATACGGATGTACGTACCAGAGAACGACCAGACCAAGATGGCGCGCAGAATATCACGGCCAGCGCCAGATATGGGCTCGCCGGTCGAATGGCGCCACTAGTTCGCCATTTTTTTAAGATCCGTCTCATGTGCCTCACAACCGCCGCAATGCACCATGGATTGGCTCACTCAAGCGTGAGCAGACAACCATCCATCTCTCTAAAGGGGCATTGCAATGCTGAACAAACTGAGCCAACTCACCCTCGCCTGCGGCGCTTGCTGGCTGCTGGCCGGCACCGCACACGCGGCCGATGGGCAGATCGAGTTCACCGGTTCCGTCACCGATAACGCCTGCACCATCACCACTGGCGACGTGAACAAGTCCGTGACCCTGGACGCCGTGCGCATCGCTGACTTCCAGCCGACCGTCGGTTCCACCGCCAAGGCGAAAAAATTCACCATCAGCCTGGACAACTGCAGCTTCGCGACCAAGAAAAACGTCGCGATCACTTTCAGCGGTCAGCAAGACGCCAACGACGCCACCCTGCTGGGCCTGACCGGCGAAAACCAGGTCAAGGGTATCGCAATCCAGATCGCCGACGCGCGGGACGGCAAAAAGCTGCCACTGAACACGCCCACCGCCGATTACGACCTGCGTGCACAGTCCAACACCTTTGACTTCACCGCTGCCTACGTGCGCACCGTCGCCGACACCACCACCGGTGAAGGCGACGACGCGGTGACCACCTCCGGCATCGGCACCGGTCAAGTGCACGCGCTTGCCAGCTTCGACGTTACCTATAAGTAATTGCTCGTCAACACCGTGGGCCAGGCGTTTGCGCGCCGGCCCGCGGGCTTCAGGAGGTCCCCTGTCATGCGTTTGAAAGTCTGTTTCCTGCTCGCCCTGCTGCCGCTCTGGCATAGCACGGCAGCCAACGCCGCCGTCACCGTCGGCGCCACGCGGCTGATCTACGATGGCGCTGCCAACGAAGCCAACCTGACCGTCAGCAACCGCGACGACACCTCGCCCTACCTCGTGCAGTCCTGGGTCAGCCGCTTCGGCAGTGGCAACGAGGAAAGCGTCGATAATTTTATCGTCACGCCGCCGCTGTTCCGCCTGGATGCCAACAAGGAAAACATCCTGCGCGTGATCTTTACCGGTGACCCAGAGGTGCCCCAGGACCGCGAAAGCCTGTTCCTGATGAACGTCAAGGCAATCCCGGCGATGAGCGATGAGCAGAAAGGCAAGAACGTGCTGCAGATCGCGCTCAAGACCACGATCAAACTGTTCTACCGTCCGGCCGGCCTCAAAGGCTCGCTCAAGGACGCGGTGGCGCAGGTGAACTGGAAGGCTCAAGCAGGCGCATTGGCGTTCAATAACACCTCCAGGCTGCACGTAGTGGTCAGCGAACTGAAGCTCAACGGCCTGCCGATCACCCAGGCGCCGGATGTACTGCGCCCAGGCGAGGCACGTGAGCTAGCGATTCAGGCCAAGGCCGGCGATGAAGTGTCGCTCAGCTACATCGACGACTACGGCAGCACCGTGGACGCACCGGTAATCCGCATCCACTAAGACCCCGCGCCAACCCGGCAACACCTTTGCAGGAACGCCCATGCCCCGTTCATTCCCATTCATGCGCTGCCGCGCCATGAAGGCTTTCGGCTGCCCGCTCGTGGCCGCCGCAGCCTTGCACCTGGCTCCCGCACACGCCGGCTACGAGTTCGATGCGTCGTTCCTCGAGATCGGTGGCGGGCAGAGTTCGGCAGCCGTGAAACAACAGGTCAGCGCCATGAGCGACGGCCAGTTGCCGGGAATTTATCGGGTGGATGTCGTGCTCAACGAGCGCTCGGTGGAGCAGCGTGATGTGCGCTTTATCCGCGCTATCGGGAGTCAGGAACGCTCGAGCACCGGCCTGTTCCCGTGCCTGGATGTCGAGTTTTTTCGCGCCCAGGGCTTGGCCGACACCGCCCTGCAAAACCGCAGCGACGCCGACACCACCTGCATTGCGTTCGACCAGGGCCTGGCCGGCGTGAGCTACGACTACGACTTCAACCGCCAGATCCTCTCGATTGAAATCCCCCAGGCCTACCTGGGCAGCATCCCGTTTGAAGTGCGCCGTCGGCAATGGAGCAATGGCGAACAGGTGGCGTTCACCAACTACAGCTTTACCGGCAGCACCGTGGAGTCCGACGCCGGTCGCCGCCAGGACCAGTTCGGCAGCCTGCGCAGCGGCATCAATGCCGGGGCCTGGCGCCTGCGCAATTTTTCCACCTGGCAAAAAGGCAGCACCACGCCCGGGCGCTGGGAGTCGCTGGAAACCTACGCCCAGCGCGACATGGGCAACATGATGGCGATCGCCACCCTGGGCGACGCCACCACCGAAGGCGACCTGTTTGACGCCATCCCCTATCGCGGGCTGGGCATCGCCTCGGACTTGGACATGCTGCCCGACCAGGCCCGCGAATTCGCCCCGGTGATTCGCGGTATTGCCAATGGCCGCTCGCGGGTGATCATCCGCCAGCGCGGTTATGTGATCCATGAACAATGGGTGCCGTCGGGGCCCTTCGCCTTGACCGACCTGTACCCCACCGCCAGCAACGGCGACATCGAGGTCACGGTGGAAGGCCCGGACGGCCAGCGCCAGGTCTACACCCAGTCGTTTTCGTCGGTGCCCTACATGCTGCGCGAGGGGCAGCAAAGTTACTCGGTGTTCGCCGGCCAGTACCGCCCGGCGCAATCGTCCTTTGTGCAGCAAACCCCGACATTTATCCAGGCCTCCCTGCGCCGTGGCTTGAGCGGCAGCACCACCTTGTTTGGCGGCAGCCTGCTGAGTGATCAATACAACGCCGGCCTGCTGGGCTTTGCCCATGACTTTGCCGGCTTTGGCGCGATCTCGGTGGACGTGACCCACGCCCGCAGCGATGGCATGGGCCGGGAAAAAACCACCTCCAGCGGCCAGTCGTTCCGTTTTCGCTACTCCAAGTCGCTGGCGGCCACCGACACTAATTTCAGCCTGATCGGCTACCGCTACTCCACCGGCGGCTACTACTCGTTCAACGAAGCGCTGAACAGCCGCAACGCCGGGCAAACCCTGGACACGTACCGCAGCGGCCATATGAAAAGCAACTTCACCGCCAACGTGTCGCAGCAATTGGGCGGCTACGGCGGGGTGTACGCCAACGTGTCGAAAACCGCCTACTGGGACAAGAGCAAGGCCGACACCTCGATCCAGCTGGGTTACAGCACGAGCGTCGGCGACGTTTCTTATTCCCTCGGGCTGGCCATGAGCAAAGGCGCGAACACCGACGATCGCAGCCTGTCCCTGAGCATCAGCATGCCCCTGGGCGGCACGCGCAGCCAGCGCGTTACGGCCAACCTGAACCAGAGCGCGCGTGGCTCGGCCTCCCGCACCGCGACCCTGAGCGGCAACGCGTTCGAGGATGACACCCTGGCCTACAGCGCGGGCGTATCGCAGCAGGTCAACGGCGTACAACGCCAGACCGGCGGCACCTTCGCCGCGCAATACGACGCCCCAAACGCGATTGTGCGCGGCGCCTACAACGAGACCAGCGGCAGCCGCCAGTTGGACATGGGCATCGAAGGCTCGGTGGTGGCGTATGACAGCAACCTGATGTTCAGCCAGCCATTGGGCGAAACCAATGTAATCGTCGCCACACCGGGCGCCGCCGACGTGGGCATCAGCAACAAGCGCGGAGTGCGCACTAACAGCAATGGCTACACCGTGGTGCCACAGGCCCTGCCCTATCGCAAAAACCGCGTGTCGCTGGACACCCAATCGATGCCGGCCGACGTCGACATCGCCGAGCCGGTGCAGGAAGTCACGCCAAACCGTGGCGCGTTTGTACTGGCCGACTTCGACACTCGGCGCGGCCAACGCATTCTGTTTCGCATCAGCGACACCCGTGGCGTAGCAGCGCCGTTTGCTGCCCGCGCCGAACTGTTCGCCCCGGATGGCCGTGCCTTGGGCAACACCCTGGTGGCCGACAAAGGCCGCGCGTTCCTGACCGGCGTGCCGCCCGAGGCACGGTTGTTGATCAGCGTCGACGGCCAGGCGTGGTGCAGCCGCGAATTGACGCTGGACGAAACGAAGCCTGCCGAGGGCGGGATTACCCAACTGAATATTCAATGTGAGCGCGCGGCCGGTGGGTCGGGTGCCAAGGATTCCTGAGCATGAACATCATCAATGAAATACGCGTACGGCTGAGCCTTGCGCTGCTGTGCGGCGTGTTGGCCTGCATTTCCCAGCCAGCGCAGGCGTTGGTCGAAGGCAACGTCAACTGCACACAGCAAAGTATCCCCCCCGACGGCTACACGTTTGAGCCGGGCCAGGCGATCAGGGTCACCTATCAGGGAAGTTGCATAATTCGCCGGACATTTCCCTATTCCGCCGGCTTGAATACGCAAATCAACTACATGAGCGGCTCGGATCAAGCTACGTTGAAATTGCTCGACCCGTACCACAACACCTACTTTTCCGATCTGCCACTCGGCATCTACAGTGGCAATTGCCTCGGCGGCACCTGCAAGCGCCTACCCGTGAATACCGCGGTGCCCTACCACTTCATCCTCGTGGGCAACGCGCCCCGCACCCCTGGCGTACGCTATGTAGCGGTGCTGTTGGGCGTGACTTCGCAGAACTACCTGGGGTATGGCGAGTGGTTCGTGCAAACGCTGTTTGAATACACCGTCGTGCCGCCGGCGTGCAGCCTGAGCTCACCCGGCAGCGTCAACCTGCGCTTTGGCTCTATCAGCAACAGCGAACTCAACAACCAGATGCAATCGACCACCGTGTCGATTAACTGCAAGTCCGCGATGCGGGCCAACGTTTACCTGCTGCCCAACCAGGCGGTAGTCAACGCCACCACCGGCGTGACGCGTACCTCACTGGCGGGTTTGAACATGCAGGCGCTGTGGACCGACACCCTGAACCCGGTGAACTTCACTACCCCGCGCTTTATGCAGTTACGCGTGGGCAGCAATGACGTAAACCTGAGCTTCAAGCCACAACTGGCGGCCGGGCAATCACCGTCGGGTGCGTTTCAGAGCCAATACACGCTGAACATCGACTATCAATGAGGGCCTTGCCATGAAAACTCCGCTGCTCGCCCTGGTGCTGCTCAGCAGCACCGCTCACGCTGCCGACGTGGTGAATATCACCGTCAGCGGCACCCTCACCCGCCCACCGTGCGTCTTGAGTACCGGCACCACCCTGACCGCCGCATTTGGCGACGTGCGTACTGACCAGGTGGCGACCACCGGCACTGTGCAAGTGCCGGTGCGCTTGAAGTGCTCGTCGGGTTCTTCGCTCAATGTCAGCTTCACGTCCAACAATGGCACCTACACCTCCACCGTGGCTAAGACCACGGCGGATAACCTCGGTGTGTCGTTACTGTGGGCGGACAACACGGCGGCAAACCTCAATGGCACCGTCAAGCAATACACCAACCTTAGCGGCGACGTGGATATCAGCCTCAAGGCGCAACTGGTCGAACGCGGCACGCTGGCGCCCGGCGCGTTCACCTCGTCGATGGTCATGACCCTCAATTACCTATGAAAGCGCTCGCCTGGATACTGCTGGCCATGGCCGGCACCGCCCTTGCGCAAGCGGCGGATGAAGCGCAGATCGACATCAGCGGCAAGCTGACCGCGCCGCCGTGCACCGCGAGATTTCCGAGTACGCAACAGGTGGATCTGGGCAAGGTCAACCTCAGCCAGTTGGCCGACGACAGCGCCGTCGCCACCGACGTGCCGCTGGTCTTCGACTGTCAGGCGGGCGTCCAGGTCGAGCTGAGTTTGTGGGCGAATATGGGCCGGGCTATCACCGTCAACCCGGTGTTGCTCACCACGCTCCCATCCCTGGGGTTGCAGGTGCAATTGCGTGACAAGACCGACAAGTCGGGCATCGGCCTGGGCCAAACCGGCACCTGGCCGGTAGAGGACGAACCGCTGGCACTGACCCTGCGCGTCAAGCCCGTGTCCCTGGGCACGCTGCCTGAAGCTGGCAGCTACAGCGCTACCCTGTTGATGCAGATGACGTACCGCTGATTACTGAAACTGCCGCGCCTCGATGCAATAGGTCAGCAACGCCTGATCACTGTCCACCTCCAGCTTGCGCATGGCCGAGACTTTCTGCGCGCTGACGGTCTTGTTGCTGCGGCTCAACTGCCGCGCAATGTCGCTGACGCTCATGCCCGTCACAAATAAACGCAGCACTTCCATCTCCCGCGGCGACAGGCTCTGGAAGCGCTCCTGCACCTGGGTCGCATTGACTACCACCGAGGTCGCGGCGGGCTCCGGTGCGCGGTAACTGCGCTGGGCACTGATCGCGCCGAGAGCTTTTTCGATCTCGCCGTGCAGGTGGTTTTTCTGGATCACGCCCGCCACGCCCAGCTCCTGCAAGCGGGTGAGGATCAGGCTGTTGGAAATCATCGTCAGCACCAGCACCTGCGTCTCGGGGAAGTGGCGCAGGATGTACTCGATCAGCTTGAGGCCATCGCCGTAGGTGTCGTCGCCGGGCATGTTGAAATCGGTGATCAACACTTGCGGGCGATGGCTGCGCAGTTGTTCGATCAACTGGCTGGAACTGACCGCCTCGCCCACCAGGGTATAGCGCGCATCGCGCTGCACGATCTCGCGCACGCCCACCAGCACGATCGGGTGGTCATCGGCGATCACAACGTTCATTTCTCGCATTACTTGTCTTCCTTGTGAGCGGTTGACTCTGCCACTAGGCACTGCGCCACCGCCGTCAGGCGTGCGCACAACACGCGGATCTGCGCAGTGGCGTGGCTGTCGAGGGGGCCGTCGTACAGTGTGTTTTCCCATTTCTGGCAGGCATTGGATAAAGCCCCGGCACGCACGCTGGCGAGCGCGCCGTTGAGGCTGTGCAGGCGCTGGCGCACCCGGGTCGAATCGCCAGCGACCAGGCCCTGTTCGATCTGCTGCACGTCGGCCAGCAAGGTGTCGCCCATCAGTTGGCGCATGGCCGGCGACAGCTCGATCCAGCCTTCGCGGTCGCGGTCTGGCGTCGGCACAGCCAGGGCCGTCGCGCGGCGACAGTGCGACATCAAGGCCTGGCGCAGCATGTTCATGCTCAGCGGCTTGACCACCCAGGCATTCATGCCCACCGCCAGGCAGCGCTCGCCCTCTTCACGCAGGGCGTTGGCGGTGACGCCAATGATCGGCACCTGCACGCCTTGCTCGCGCAGGGCACGGGCCAGGTCGTAGCCGTTGAGGCGCGGCATGTTGATGTCGGTGATCACCAGGTCGAACGGCTGCGAACCCCAGATCTGCAACGCATGCTCGCCGTCCCGCGCCACGGTGGCCTGGGCGCCGAGGGCTTCGAGCTGCTCCTGCAACACGGCCTGGCTGACCGGGTTGTCTTCGGCCACCAGCACACGCACGTTCAGGCACGGCGCATCCAGGCAAGGTTCTGCCAGCATCGGGCCAGCGACCGACTCGGCGCTGCTAAGGATCGGCAAGGTGATAAACAACGAGAAACTGCTGCCCAGGCCTGGCTCACTGACCACACGCATGGTGCCGCCCATCAATTCGCTCAGGCGCGAACAGATCGACAAGCCCAGGCCCGCGCCATTACCGTCCTGGCCGCCCGCCACTTGATAGAAGGGTTTGAACAACTGCTCCAGGGCCTTATCCGGAATGCCCACGCCGGTGTCGGTGACCTGCCATTGCAGGGCAACTTCATCCTCGAGTAACGCCTGCACGGTAAGGCGCAAACGCACGCGGCCCGACTCGGTGAACTTGATCGCATTGCCCAGCAGGTTATGCAGGATCTGGCGGATACGCCCCGCATCACCGAGCAGTTGCAGCGGCACTTGCGGGTCGATTTCCGCATCGATCTGCAGGCCTTTGTTGCGTGCGGTGGCGGCGAAGCCCAGCACCGATTCCTCGACCAATTGACGCGGGCTGAACGGCGCCGCCTCCACGGCCATTTGCCCGGACTCGATCTTCGACACGTCCAGCACGTTGCTGATCAGCTGGAACAGCACGGTGGAGGAGCCCTGGATGATTTCCAGGTACTGCCGCTGGCGCTCGCTCATGTCAGTCAGGGCCATCAGTTCCAGGTTGCCCAGCACGCCATACAGCGGCGTACGGATCTCGTGGCTCATGGTCGCCAGGAACACCGTCTTGGCCTCATTGGCCGCAGTGGCTTCCTGGCGGGCCTGGTCCAGCTGCAGGGTTTCATCCACGTGCCGAGTGATGTCGTTGCAGCCGCAGAGGAACACGTCCTCGCCCTCGTAACGCGCGGCCACCACCACGACTTGCAAGTAGCGCCCCTGCACTGCCAGGCACATCTCGCCGGGGGTGTCGGGGCCGTCGTTGGCCCTGAGGGCCTCCACCAGTTGCGCGGTGCCGCCCAGTTGCAGGGCGCGCTGGTTTTCCAGCAGCAACTGGCAGTCGCTGCGCCGCACCACGCACAGACCCGCCGGGGCGTTGTGCAGCATGATGCGGTTGAAGGCTTCGCTCTCGAACAGGCGTTCCTGGGCACGCTGGGCCGGGATGACGATGCGGGTCTTGTACCAATGGTTAATCCACCAGCCCAACAGCACCGCAGCCAGAAACGTCAGGCCCAGGCCCAGCAGCGGCCACTTGGCGTAGCGCAGGAAATCCTGATAGCTGATCGCGTACAAGCCGGTCCAATGTTCGCCGCCTTCGCTGAGCATCTTGAAGCGCAAGCCCTGGCTGTTGAAGCTCAGGCCCAGGGGCGCCATCTGCTCATCGCCGAGGCTGCCGAGCAGCACATCGCCCTGGGGCGAAATCAGCGTGAACTGGTTGTACACCGACAATTGCAGCACCCGCTCGAACTCATCGACCTGCGAGGTATCCACCACCGCCGCCAAGGTGAGCATTCCCTGCGGTTGATTGGCAGGCAGGAGGGCGGCGGGCGCATCGAGGCCGATCATCGCCACCACGCTGCGGCTGTTCTTATACAGCTGCAACGGCGCACGCACCCAACGCACGCGGCTGTCGGTGAGCAGCAGGCTTTGGCTTTGCTGCAACTGGTGCAAGCGGCTCACCACGCCACGGTACTGCTCACGCAACAATGGCCGGTGCTGGCGCAGGCCGCCAATGCCGGGCACGGCCAGGCTGGCTTCGTCATTGGGGGTAAACACAAACAGCTGCGGCGAGGCATAAAACGAGCTGGCCCAATAGCCGCCGTAGTAGTCGCTCAATTGCACCCCAAATGCCAGCGCGCGGCGCGTGTCCTCCGCCGTAAACCCGGCCGCGTGGGACAAGGTGAACGGCAACGACAAGGCAAAACCCTTGGCCTGCAACACCACTTGCCCGGCGTCGCGCTGCAACTCCACCACGTCGGTGGATTGCACGGAAGGCAGCGGTGGTGCATGGCTGCGGCTGTAGCCGGTGGCCACATTGCGCAGGAACGCCTCGTGTTCATGGATGATTTCCACCACGCGGGCGAAGTGGAACGCGACCTTTTCCTGCTCCGCATCCAGCAACCGCGACACCGCCCAGTAGCAACTGCTGGACAGCAACAACGCCAGCCCGGTGAGCAGCAACAGGGCGGTATTCAGGCGCTGGGAGCTTTGCGCCAGTTTGTCCAGGCGCAGACTTGCATGTTTCATCGTCAGTACCGAAAAAGCCTGAATCAGGACGTGGGGCCTATGCAACGCTCCCGGCATTGGCCAATAACGCCCGGCGCACCGGGCGACCCTTCCTTCGGGCTTCTTGACTGTGTGACCCCGGCAGCTCAGAGAAGTGCTGGCGCAGGGCCATCTTCGATCAGTAACGCACTGAATTTATCCGCCGTCACGCCTTGCGAGATCAGGAAGCCTTGCACCTGGTCGCAGCGAATACGCCGCAACACCGCCAACTCCGCCTGGGTCTCGGCGCCTTCGGCAATGGTGGTCAGCCCCAGTTTGCGGCCCAGCTCGACGATGCTCTGCAACGCCGAGGCCAGGCTCTCGTTCTCGGCGCAGCCATGCACCAGGGAACGGTCGATCTTCACTTCGTTGAACGGCGTGGAGACCAGGTTGAAGTAGGAACTGAAACCCTTGCCGAAATCGTCCTGTGCCAGGCCAAAGCCCATCATGCGCAGGCGGCATGCTCCAGCGTAGTAGTTGCTGGGCAACTGTGTGGTGGAGCTTTCCATCAGCTCGAAGGTGATTTGTCGCGGCTCGGCATCGTCCTGCTGGACCTGGGCCAGCAGGCGGTCGACCAGGTCGCATTCGTCGAGCAGGTGGGTGGGCAGGTTGATCGACACCGGCAGCCGATAACCGAGTTGCGCCCACTGGGCCTGGGCGGTCAGGGTTTGGGCGAGGATGCAGGTCAACAGTCGGGTTTCCAGGCCGAGGCGCTCGATTTCACCGAGGAACTCGCCTGGCAGCAGCAGCCCTTCCACCGGGTGCACCCAGCGCGCCAAGGCTTCGGCGCCGACGATGCGCCCGTCGTGCAGTGATTTCTTGGGTTGGAACCAGGCCTGGATTTCGCCGTTGCCCAAGGCGCGCACCAGGTTCTCCCGCGCCAGGCTGAGACCGCGATGGCAGCACGGCGCGCGGGCCTGCTCGGCGAGTTTGTCGAGGCAATCGCGCAGGGTGCGCACCTGCGGCTCACGCACCGGCTTGGAGATCAGCCCGGCCACGGTCAGGCCCAGGTTCCCCGCCACCTGCCCGGCGCCGACCAGCATGCGCCGTGACGCCACGCTCATCAGCGCCAGGGCCGGCGGGGCTTGCAGGCGCGCCAGTTGCTGGATCAACTGCACGCCGTCCATCCCCGGCATCATCAGGTCGCTTAGCAACAGGTCATAGCGCTGGCGGGCCAGGCGCTGCAAAGCGCTGGCGCCGTCCCAGACCACGTCGACGTCAAAGCCGCCGATGGCCTGGAACACGTTGATCAAGTACTCATGCTGAAAGGGATGGTCCTCCACGATGAGCACGCGGTAGGCACTCACAGCACGCTCCTTTGGTAGCGCTGCAGGCATTGATACAGCGCGCGCAGGGTGAAGGGCTTGACCAGGCAATGGTCCATGCCCGCGCTGAGGCAGCGCTCGGCTTCATCGAGCATCGCGTTGGCGGTGGCACCGATGATCGGCAGCGCGCACCCGAGGCGGCGCAGTTGCTCGGTGAGTTCGTAGCCGTTCATGCGCGGCATGTTGACGTCGGTGAGGATCATGTCGAACGCGGTTTCGCCCCACAGCGACAGCGCCTCAATGCCATCACCCGCCAGCACCACACTGCAGCCGAGTTCTTCGAGTTGATCGCGCAGGATCAGCTGGTTGATCAGGTTGTCTTCAGCCACCAGCAAACGCAGGTTCAGGTTGAGCTTGGCCGGTGCTTCGCTGGGCACCTGCGACAACGCTTCCTCGACGCCTTGGGCACGGCTGACCGCACGGTTAAGCGCATGCAGGTTGTTCAGGCCGATCTGCCAGCACGCGCCGGGGCCCTGATAAACCCCATGCTCATCGGCGGCCGCCGTCACCCGTGGGCCACACCAGCGCAGCCGATGGCCGGGCTCAACCTGGCCAGGGTAAAGCTCTACCAGCACCGCGCCAGGGTCGGCCTCGACCGATTCGGGCAGGCCCAATTGCGCCCGCGCGCCCCAGCGCCGCAGCCAGCCGCCGATGCTCTCGGCCAGCTCACGCACCGGCGACACCACGTAGACGCGCTCGCCCTGCAACGGCAGCGCCCAGGGTTCATCCTCGTGGGCGGTAACCTGCTCCAATGGCAAGGTGAAGGTAAAACTGCTGCCCAGGCCAGGCTCGCTGACCACCCGCAGCGTACCGTTCATCAAGTGCACCAGGCGCTTGCAGATCGACAGGCCCAAGCCGGTGCCCGCCACCACGTTGGCATTGCCGCTGGCCTGGAAGAACGGTTCAAACAGGTACTGCTGGTCATGCGCCGCAATGCCCTTGCCGGTGTCGACCACTTGCCACTGCAACCTCGCACGTTCGCCTTCGCGGCTCTCCAGGCGCAAGCGCAATACGATGCGCCCGCTCTCGGTGAACTTGAGCGCATTGTTGAGCAGGTTATTGAGGATCTGGCGGATACGCGTGACATCGCCGCGCACCTGGTCGGGCAGTTGCGGGTCGAGGCAGGCAAACAGCTGCAAGCCCTTGCTCTGGGCGGCGCCCGCGTAGCCTTGAATCACCTCCTGCACCAGCTCCAGCGGGGAAAATACGCTGAGTTCGAGGGACAGTTGCCCTGCCTCGATTTTCGACACATCCAGCACATCACAGATCAGTTGCAGCAAGTTCGCCGACGAGCCTTCGATGGCATTCAGGTAGCCGCGCTGCTGGCTGTTGAGGTCGGTGCGGGCGAGCAATTCCAGGGTGCCCAACACCCCGTAAAGGGGGGTGCGGATTTCATGGCTCATGGTCGCCAGGAACAACGTCTTGGCCTCATTGGCCGCATCCGCCAAGGTACGCGCCTGCTGCAAGGCCAGCTCCACCTGTTTGCGCTCGGTGATATCGCTGAACGCGCAGATCAACACTTCTTCACGTTGATATCGGATGGGTGCGAAGCTCAGGAACAAGTGGCGACCGTCGGCTATTTGCAGCTCGTCGGTGTTGCTTTGCTCGCAGGCGTGAAAGGCCCGGCGAATCCAGTCGTGGCACAACTGCTGGCGCTCCTGCCCGTTGCCCAGCCATTGGCGCGACAAGGGATTCTCCAGCACCACTTCGCCGTCACTGCGGCGCAATACGCACAAGGCCACCGGCGCGATACGAATGACTGCGCTGCTGAACGCCTCGCTTTCTACCAAGGCTTCGATGCGATTGGCCGCCGGGATGATCAGCCGCTGATCGATACGTCGCACCAGCCGCATCATCAACAGGCTCGCCAGTGCGCACAGCAGCAGGCACACCAGCAGCGGCAACGCCAGGCTGGGCAGCAACGAACTCAGCTCCAGGCTGTAAACGATCTGCCATTGGGAATAGCCCAGGTGTTTGCGGATGGCCAAGCGGTCCGGCAACCAGCGACTGCCCTCCCAGCCGAAACTGGCCGTGGAATGATACTGGCGCAGCACCTGCGCCGCCGCTGGTTGATCGGGCGTGCTGCTGAAAATCAGCTGGCCTGCGGCGTCGAGCAACATGAAGTCGCCAGCCTTTTCATGCTGCAGGGCGTTGATCAGGTCCGGCCCACCGACCTCCAGGCCGAGCCAACCCGAGGTGGGGCTGCGGTCATCCAGGCGGGTAAAAATATACAGCGGCGAATCCAGCCGGCTTTGCTCGGTGAGCCACAGCTCGTCGCTGACCGAGACCTTGCCGGTATCGACCGCCATCAGCCGCTGCAACACCGTCTCCGGCACCGCCTCCGGTGCCGGGCCGACGGTGAACAGGCGCTCCACGCCAGGCTCGGCACGCTGGGCCACATAAATCAGGTTGACCTGGTTCGCCTCCAGGTAGTCGAGCAGGCGTCGGGTCAGCCACAGGCTCCAGATATTGCCCGCCTCCCCCAGGGTGATATGCACTTCCTCGGCGGGCACGTTATTGAGGTTGCCCACGGGCGGCGTTACATGCCGCACGGTGGACAGGCCGAGGCTTTTCAACAGCGTTTGGCGGCTGACAAAAAAACTCTGCGCATCGGAAATCGCCTCATTCATATAACTGCGCCGCAACGAAATCTCCTCGCTGAACGCAGCGCGCAAATAGCTGTAGGCGCCCGCATACACGCCCAACACCAACGCCAGGGCGAACAGGCGCAGCAGCTTGCGGGCGGCCTTGGGCGTGGAGAAAGTGGCGTCGAGGGGTTGCAGGAAATGTTTGAGTTTCATCACCGCAAGCCTACGGAGCACAAGGGGGCGGGAGAATAAGACGGATCTCAAAGCGCCATTGAACTCTGCCGCCAAACGCTGTTCTAGACAGGTTCGCCGCGGCGTGCGTAGCATCCGCGGCGGTCTTTCGTGTTATTCATTCCAACAGAGCGATCCATGTCTATCCACCAAACTCCCGGGCACGTGCTGCCCGCGCGCAGTGCCGCCAAAATGGAAGCGGCCATGGCCGTGGGCGCTTTCGCTATCGGTACTGGCGAATTCGCCATCATGGGCCTGATGCCCGACATCGCCCAGAACCTGGGTTTAAGCGAACCCCAGGTCGGCCACGCCATCAGCGCCTACGCACTCGGCGTGATGGTCGGCGCGCCGTTGCTGGCCATCCTTGGCGCCAAGCTGCTGCGCAAACACATGCTGCTGTTGCTCATGGGGCTGTACGCCCTGGGTAACCTGGCGACCGCGTTTACGCCCACCTTTGGTTCGCTGGTGGCCTTCCGCTTTATCAGCGGCCTGCCCCACGGTGCTTATTTCGGGATTGCCGCGGTAGTGGCGTCCAGCATGGTGCCCAACGACAAACGCGCCGGCGCCGTGGCCCGCGTCATGCTGGGCCTGACCCTGGCCATGCTGCTCGGCAACCCCATCGCCACCTTCCTCGGCCAACACCTGGGCTGGCGCTCGGCGTTTGCGTTGGTGAGCGTGATCGCCCTGTGCACCATCGCCCTGGTCTGGCAGTTCGTGCCGCACCGCCACGACGAACAACGCAGCGACCCGCGCAAAGAACTGCGCGCCTTCACCAAGCCTCAGGTGTGGATGGCATTGTCGATCGGTGCGATTGGGTTTGCCGGGATGTTCTGCGTGTTCAGCTACCTGGCGCCGACCATGCTCGAAGTGACCAAGGTATCGCCGCAATGGATTCCGTTTGGCCTGGCCGCGTTTGGCGTGGGTGGGATTATCGGCAACATCGCGGGCGGCAAACTGTTTGATCGCATGCAGTTTCGTGCGGTGGGCCTGATATTGGTGTGGTCGATCGCCGTGTTGCTGTTCTTCCCCTTCGCCGCGTCCTCGCTATGGGGCGTACTGCTGAGCATGGGCCTGGTCGGCACCATGGTGTCGTTGGCTGCGCCGTTGCAAATCCGCCTGATGGATATTGCCCACGAAGCACCGAGCCTGGCGGCGGCGTCCAACCATGCGGCGTTTAACCTGGCGAATGCGTTGGGGCCGTGGTTTGGCGGGATGGCGATTACGGCGGGGTTGGGATGGACGAGTACCGGTTATATCGGTGCGGTCACGGCGCTGGTCGGGCTCGGGGTTTACCTCATCGCTCGTCGGATGCACGGCGGGCAATGAGCTACTGGCCTATGAACGATTGTGCCGTAGAAATGATCCTAAGACTGGCGTACTGAGTCGGCGCGACTCTGAGTGTAGAGGCCCGCCGAACACACTATACAAGAACTATTCGCATCTAATACGAAGCGTACTTTTACGTGGCGCATTGTGTTTTTTTCTCTACAATTTGGGAACGCAAATAAAGGAATTTTTCGTGAGCAGTCCAACGAATTCAAACGCCCGTCCCCATGATGATGAAATAGATTTGATTCCGCTTATTCAGACACTGTGGAATAGCAAGATAACGATTATTGCAACCACCGTGGTGGGCGCGGTTGCCGCATTGACGCTCTCTGCGACCTCGCCTGAACAATGGACTGCCAGCACTTACATCACTAAGCCATCCCTCTACAGCTTATATAAAGAAATCAATGAAAAGGACGCGCCCGCCAAGGCGAGCCCACTGTCATTGGAAACCAAGCTGTACAGCACCATACAGAATGATATTTTCTATTCCGCCATGGGCATCATGGCCGCTAAATCCGTTGCCCTCAAAGACGCCCCCCCTAAATCGGGCGGGAGTGAGCCGGTACTTTATATAGCCTCAACCACCGCGAAGACGGCAGCATTGGCGTCTGCCCAGCTGAAATCCGCAATGGAGACCGCCAATACCGAAGCTATTGCGCTTAACTTACCGGCATTGGCAGCAGGGAATACGTTAAAAGCATTTAACACCCTTGATGAAATACAAACCTCCACCCAAAAAACCACCAAAAAATTCGCTTTTCTAGGCGCCTTTTTAGGGTTGGTGCTCGGCAGTATTTTTGTACTCGGCAGGTTCTTCATTCGACAATACAAACAGTCGAACTGAGCACCCTCGACGCTATAGGAGTTCTTCAGTCAGGAAACAAACAACGCAGACCAGCAGGGAAACAATAACAACAATAAACAATTTCGCGGAAAATGTTGTTTTCATCAAGGGTACTTTAAGAAAGTAAAATAATGGCCTAGCGCCATTATTGCACCGTGTCTGGCTTTTTTCACGGTGATTTTTGCTGAAAGCAACACACATCCCTCTCCCGAGCTAGGGAGCACCAGCATCCACTCCTCGACTGAAGGAAAAATCCGCCAACCCGGTGCCCGACGCGAGATTTTTCATAAAGGCACTGTCGTCACCGCTTAACCCAGCCCCCAGTGGCGAGGGAGCTTGCTCCCGCTGGGCTGCGCAGTAACCCCATCGCGACCTCAATCGTCGTGCAGTAATCCCGAACCATAGTCACCATAACTACTGCCAAGCCCACTGCCGCCAAAATTCATCTTGGCGGCTTTGCTGGGGCTATGGTCACCAAACGCCTGGCATCCGCCCGAAAAGCACGGGTCGCTGTTCACGTTCGACGAACTCGACGAGCAAGCGCCCAAGAGCAATGTGCCGGCGATCATCATGGCTTTGGCGAGGTTTGAGATCATGTTTTCAGTTCCCTGTGGACTGGAGGCGCGGGCGTGTTCTGGTCAAGTTTTTCCGGACACCGACTACGGTAATTAAGCGGCCTGCTGCTCCATTGCTATTGGCGACAGGTAGTTGTTGTAGCTGTGGAGCCTGATTCGGTTGTATCGCATGAAGAAGCTGGTCATATCCTGCCTGGCTTCTTCAACTGTCGTGTAGCCCTTGGTGGGCACCCACTCTGATTTGAGTGTCCCGAAGAAACGCTCTGTTGGCGCGTTGTCCCAGCACTGCCCCCTACGGCTCATGCTTTGCGTTATCCCATGCTCCAGCAGTGCGGACTGAAAGAGCTGGCTGGTGTATTGGCAGCCTTGATCCGAATGAAACATCAAGCCTGCATGTTTGCCTCGAACCTCCGCCGCCATTCTCAGCGCTCTGCTAACCAGGTTGGCGTCATTGATCAGAGAAAACGCCCAGCCAACGATTCGGCGGGCGAACAGATCAATGACCGCTGCTAAGTGATACCAGCGTTTCCCAACCATCAGGCTGGTAACGTCGCCGCACCAGACCTGATTGATTGCGGTTGGCTCAGGACTCGGATTTCACGTAGCAGCGTGCAAAAGGGGGCTTTTCACCCATCAGCATTCAATCGTTTTGGGCAAACCGACTTTTTCAACACAATCGGCCAATAGCTGCCATTCATTCGCGTCTACAGAACCAGGGGGCAATTCACCGCCTCGGTTAGCCTGTTACGAGGGGCTGCAAACGGCACTCCAGGGTGTTCAGGACGACTTTGTCATTGACACCTCGGGGCAGCTCCGGATTGGTGGGGGAGTACGCTTTCCTGCGCCAGCACATCAAGATCAGGCATTAAATATTTCTTATGAAAGGTCGATATACAGTTACAGACAACAACAGCGAGTGCCAGCAATGGATTTTTTGCGATATTTTAAAAGATTTTTTCCACGGAAAAATTCAGTCCCAACTCAGGCTGCGGCGGTTCCACCAGCCCCTATCGTCACTCCTAGAAAACCAAATCCAGAGCCGCCAAGCTTGGGTTTTGATCATGCGGAGCAGCTGCGTCGAGTTGGTGGGTTAACGGTGGCCCTACACAAGAACGATATGGAACTGGATCTTCTAGACTGGGGGTACCTAGCTAGTTCAAACGGGGAAGTAACGCTAACGAAGAAAGGAAATGAATGGATAGCGGCTAGTGGCGCTTGGTCCCCACATCGACATCCAAGTATTGATCGATAAACATGTATGGACACTGAATTGCTTTGGTCCCCTGATTGTGAGGTGGTCTTCGTAAAGGGCTGCTCACGGCCAAAAGCGGCAATTGAGCGCCTGCAAAATCAAGGGCCATTCACACCTCATCATTCACCCTTTCGTCGCCCCTTTTACTCAGGATCAGCTACCTATTTTGCAACCGCTGGTATTAAAATAGTAAACCGTTTAGTTTTCTAAAAATTCAGAATTGACCTTACGCAACCAAAAGGGACTGCTTTGTGAAAGCCACTTCAAAACCTCTGGTGACATTAACAAGGAAAAACGCAGTTACAACTGACGACATTTGGAAAAACGATCCAGACACTATACGCAATTTTTTAAATGTACGTCACGAATACGAGCAACTTTGTGCTGAAGTAGAATACATACTAAAAAAGAAAATATCACATGAAGGCATAGAAACTTCATTCATCGGATCGAGGGCAAAGTCACTCAATAGTTTTTTAGAAAAATTGCAACGTAAAAGCTACGGAAACCCTCTAAAAGATCTCACCGACCTTGCAGGTGCACGTGTAGTTTGTCTATATAGTGGAGACCTTGAAAAAGTAGAAAAAATTATCAGGGCCGAATTCACCATAGTTGAAACGGTAAATAAATTAGCCGAACTTGAAGTAAATCAATTTGGATACGGCGCTCTCCACTTCATAGTCAAACTAGGAAAAAGCTCATCAGGAGCTAGATACGATGACCTGAAAAATTTCGCTTGCGAGATTCAGGTGCGCACAGTTGTGCAAGACGCCTGGGCGATCATTCAGCACCACATGGCATATAAAAAAGAATCACAAATACCGTCGAAACTACTGAGAAAGCTAAATGGTCTGGCCGGCCTATTTGAGACTGTAGACGACCAGTTTGAATCAATCCGAGATCAGCGCGACACCTATCTGCACTCAGTTAGAGAAAGCTCTAGCAAGCCAAAAGAGTTTTTAGATAACGAACTAAACATTGATAGTTTCGTTGAATATTTAAAATGGGCATTCCCTGAGCAAGACCCAGGCGGTGCCGTTGTCGGTGTAGTAGTCGACGCACTGAAATCTCTTAACTATAAAAAGCTGCAAGATCTTCACGATCTAATCGAAAGCACAAAGGAAGTGACAAAATCAGTAATTTCGGACTTTGGAAATACTATCTTCAGAGATGAAAATGGGCTTCCCCAGTCAAACTTGGACGCAGCTGTAGCACTGGCAGTGAAAAGCCCTGAAGGCCAAAACGCTATACCTTGGGGAGCACAATGGCTTGAGGTCATCAAAAAATATCAGCTATTTTCGGATTAGTGTAAAAACTCATAATTATGAACTCGTAATCGATAGCAAAAAGCACGAACTGCGATCCAAAAAAATATTCCACTTGTGCTGCGGTATAGCCGCGCACAGGTGAAAAATAAATCCAAGCCAAAATAGAAGGCGTTTAATGCGACCCTAGAACTTCTCTCACGGTGCATCCTGACCAGTCATTTGTATCGGGTTTCTTAGACGAATCCTATCCACTACTGTTGGCCGACTGCCGCCGGTCACGAGCGAAAAATATCGGCCTTTTCGGTGATGGATTGGAACTACTGATTCCACAGACCCTATGATACGTGCGTTGTAGCGAACCATAAAAAGCCACGTACCACTTTTGTACCACCTCCTTGCCAGGCACGACGGCTCTTCCCTCCATCAGCACCACGCATATCCGCTGCTATGCTTCAACCTTTACGGACCTGGGGAATATTGATGGCGAGCGAATACTCACTGGCGGATGTCCTGGAAAGGATGTACGAGAACCAACTGGCGTTAGAAGCGGCAATAATGGAGCTGGTGTTATGGGTAGAAGAACGTGGCAAATTGACAACTGGTGGGAACGTCCGTGGCTCTCTTAACACGCTTGGTGAGAATGCAGGTCACATCAAACAAGGCATAGCCAGGCTGAAGAAGCATGATGTCCCATAAATATGTATAGCGTTAAGGCAGATAGAGCTTCCACACGCATCGGGCGTTCGAACCTCTCCTTCACCACCGTCCGGCCATGCCGGTACAGATAGCGACGGTATCTTGTTCACTAAAGGTGCGGATTTGACGGCCAAATATTTTTGTGGATTTTTCGATGTTAATTAATTAAATTGATGCAGATCTTCCGAACCTTAAAGAAGATCTATATTTAGACATTATTTCATGGAGTTTGGTTTTGAAGGATCTATTCAGTAGTTTTATAAATCCAAGTGAAGACATTCTAAAGAGTGCCTGGCAAAGCAAAAATACATTATTTGTATTTGATACAAATGTTTTTCTAAATTTATACGGATATGCCGACCAAACAAGAAAAGATTTTTTTTACGTTGCAAATGGCATAAGGGATAAAATCTGGATTCCTTATCAAGTTGGTCTGGAGTACCATCGACGGCGACTAAGTGTTATTAAAAATGAAAAGAAGGTTTTTAGAGATATTGAAAATATTCTCGAGAAAATTCCAAATGAAATCAATACTGAACTTCAGGCTTATGCCATGTGGAAAAAAGATCCTGAACTTGATGCTCACCTTCAGGACTTAATCAGAAACATAGGCAAAGAAATTGAGGCATGCAAGGGTAAAGTTTCAGACTGGAATAAGCGACAGCCGGATGTGAGGTCTATGGATTTGATCCTAGATCAAATTCATGAGATAACAAAGGGAAAGATCGGTCCTCAACCTGAAAATCAACAATGGCTAGATGACCTCTATAAAGATGGCGAGTTGCGTTACGAAAAAAAAATCCCGCCTGGATTCGAAGATAGGAATAAAGGTAAGGGAGATCTGGAGGATGCAATATTCCAGCATGGTGACTTAAGCTATCAAAGAAAGTTCGGCGATTTAATAATGTGGAAGCAGTTGTTGATAAAGGCAGCAGAGCCCGATATCTCAAGCGTAATATTTGTTACAGACGACGCGAAAAAAGATTGGTGGAACATAATAGACTCTGGAGGAAAAAAAATAATTGGACCTCATGAGGGCTTGAAGTCTGAGATATATAAAATAAAGGGAGTTGAATTTTTCCACATGTATACGACCTCTGAGTTTTTAGAGGAAAGTAAAGGATTTTTGAATAGTAAGATACATCAAAGTTCAATCGAAGACGCATACGAAAAGAACATACTCGGAATTCAGGAGCGTACTGCATCCACCATCACCAATCCTCTTGGCACTGTACCGCGCGTATTTATTGATGAAAATGGAAACTCTGTATATCTTAACTTTGAAGATTACGAGTCTTATAAATATGACATGGCTCGCAAGCACATATTAAATAAAGCGGCGCACGGCAACAAACGACGGACGGCAAGCGAGTTACTTGACTATTACAAAATCCTTACATCTCCTGAAGAAAATACGGATCACTTTGACAAATATTCAAAATTGATCAACTCGCGAAAGCTTTCCGAGATGGAAAATCAATTAAGTTCTTACAAGGAGCGCTTGGATAAAGTTAAGATGGCTATAGCGAGGGAGCAGTTCGATGAACTTGACAAGGAGATTTGGGATGGGGTGGATGATATGGACCGAAAAGATTGGGATAGGGATGAGTAGCATGCCCTTAAAGATGTTGAAAGCTGTATGCGTGTGGGCAACGAAAGATAGTGCTTGGTGCCAATAACGCCGCTTATGTTCATTGGCTCCCCACAACGAGGCCCGCTCCGGCGGGCTTTTTTTCGCTTGGCGGAAACCAGCCCCCAGGAGTCTGATCTACCATTTCCGATGATCATGGCTGACTATCGCTGCTAAGGACGAGAGACGTGTCGCTACCCATCACCGCAAGGCAGATGAAAGTCCTAAGGGCACTGCAACGGAAGGACCCGGACCTGGGCGAGCTGGCGACCGCCATTGCGCTGGCCTTCGATGCGACGAAGGTCGAGAACCCGCAGATGGCGCGGTTGATCCTGGAAAAAACCTGCAGTCGCATGATCGCCCGGCAACCCGGCAGCCATGAAGTAATGATTCAGCACCTGGCGACCTTCGGGGAGTTGAATTGCCTAACAACGGCGCAGGTCAGTGACTTTATCGATCGAGTCAGAAGGCACGTTTGATGTTGCGCAATGGTACTGATCGCCAGTGCCTGTCGCGCCGACTCCACCATCCCGTAAACGTAAATATCTAACGCTGTATGAGCGAGAGTGTGGGCGCGTGAACTTAAAGGTCGTGAGTACTGCGCAATGCCGCATACAGCTTCAAAAGCAGTCCGCCCTAGGCACCTCTCGCGTTTTCATGTTGACCCACGGGAAAGAGGTTAGGAGGGTTAGTTTTTGTCAGAGCGCCTTGAAAGCCTTGTTTTTTATGGCTTTTCGAATGGTTGGCAAGGTTAGCTTTTGGGTTAGGTCTGGTTATTTCCTAACCTTTATTAGTGTTAAATATTCAATATATTAATCCCTTTAAAAACAAAAGCTTACGAATGGCTAACCTTTAACCTAACCCAACCTAACCCACCAAAGTTAGGTCTCAAGCCCAATAAACACGGGCCTTCCAAGTCACAACACCCCCCTCAAAAAAAAACTAACCTTTTTCCCGAGGCACCTACTGAATTCAGCTGTGTGTGCATGCTTAGAAGCGTTGCCAAAAACATCCACCTTCGCAGGATTCCGCAGGTTTTCTGCCCCCTCAAAAACGCCAAGCAAGCCCCCATCCTACGCCTTCGAGAGTGGTACGCAGGTGCGCAGAAAAAACGACCCATTTAGCCCGCAGGCGAGGTGGGGGGACGACGGCGCGCGCCGGGTGCTGAAGCACGCCACTGCCACCACTTGTGGCACGTCAGTGGCCCACATGTAGCACGCCGATTCCCCGATGTGCAGCGGTGAGCCTGGGCCTGTCCTGACTGCGACTGCTCGGCAGGCGAAAACATGCTGAAAGCCCCGTTTTTATTGGTCCACGCAGCCCCTTACGATTGCCGTGACACCTAGTAAATGCTATGTTGGGATGGGTTTTTTCACGCTGCGGAAGGGCAAACTTTCATCTATCCCAGCTGACTTTTCCGGCCCAATCTCCGCCCCCCCTACAGCTCGTCGCCTCAAATCGCGTCATGACCAAACGTCATTTACTGTATATGTATACAGTATTGGATTCGTACCCATGAACAGTGATGAAGACACCCTCGGATGGCTTGGTCTCCCCACCCCACTGCAGATGTACCGACAGCATTGCCGTCTGCTGGAGAACGAGATCCAGGAACTCAATCTGCAATTACGCAAAGCGCGGGCAGACGTTTTCGGTATCAGTCAAATGCTTCTGGAAACCCAGGCGAAGAACACTGAGTTTGCGGGGTATCTGCGGGAACGTGGGGCCGAAGCAGCAGCAATGCGTAAGCAGATCGCCGACCTGACCACATTGTCGAATGTGAGCAGGAGGGAGGCGGAAGAGCTGCGGCGCATCGTCAATGAAATGAGACCTCGGCCGACCACGATTGTCTAATGTCAAACGGAAAGGGGGTTTGCCATGTGCGGAAGACTGTCGCAGTACCGGGGAATCCACGACTTTGTTGCGGCACTGAGCATGCCCAATGCCCTGGCAAACTCGGTGGGTGATCAGCCGATCGAGCGATACAACGTCGCCCCAACGACCCACGTGGCGTTACTACACCTGCAGGGCGAGCTGCTACACGCCGATCCTGTGCGATGGGGGTGGCGCCCGCATTGGGCGAGAGACCGGGCCGCGCCCATCAATGCACGTGTCGAAAAAGTTGCACACGGCCCGTTCTTTAGGGCGATCTGGCCACACCGTGCGATCACGCCTATCGACAACTGGTTCGAGTGGGTGGATGAAGGCGGACAGAAGAAACAGCCTTACCTGATCCGCAGGCGGGACGGAGCACCGATCTTGTGCGCAGCCATTGGTCAGCTACCAGACGCTGATGAAGGCCCCGGCGAGCATGACGGTTTTGTGATCATTACCGCCGATAGCGCTGGTGGCATGGTGGACATCCACGACAGAAGGCCCGTGGTACTTACACCCGACCTTGCCAGCGAATGGCTGAACCCGGCAACGTCGAAGGAACGTGCCGAGCAGATGGTGTTGCACCAGGGCGAGCCGTCCGAAACCTTTGAATGGTTCAAGGTCAGCGCCGCCGTGGGCAACGTGAGAAACAAGGACGCCGCCTTGATTGATCCAGTGCCCTAGAAAAGCTTCAAAAGAAGAGGCGCTGCTCTGAAGGATTTGATAAACCGAAGTGATGCGAACAAACTGAAATGATTGTGGGCCTACAGAGTGAATTAGGCGGCGATACACTGGCCCCGTAACTACTCCAAAAGCCAGTATTAGTCGGATTGCGGCGTGTGCTACACAGCAAAATAGGAGATTAAATTAGATATGCACTTGGAAAGGAGCCTAGCATTTTGGAAGATGCTGAACGAAGTTATAGAGAAACATCAAACAACAATAAAAAGTTTGCCAAACGACTTACAGAATTCATCAGCAAACTAATCGCACGTGGCCGCAACTTAGAGGCGCACCACTATTTTTTGCAACTTTGCAAAATTTCCCCACATCACGAAAAAACAATAAGATTAGGTTACACACTCGCAATCGCGCTTTTTGATACGGACGGCGTTTCAAGATACGACAGATTACTTTTTGATTCATCACCAGACCCTGAAGAACTTCTATGGTATCGCATACGCTTCTACCACTCGGTGAATAATACAGACTTATGCGAGAAAGAGAGCTGCACGCTACTCAAGACAGGCTCAAACAAAAAATATATTTCCACAGTAATCGAAATATGCATAACACATAAAAATTATGTAATTGCTGAAGCCTTAGTTCGCTACCTCGATAAAAAAAATCTAACTTTACTACCGCCAAATGACAAATGGCTGAAACAAATAATAATCACGAAGCTTATTGAAAATCTCAGGAGGAGAAAATGACTCACTTCCTAGTTGTTAAAATACTTGATGATCGGAGCTTCTCCAGTCCTTCAACAACAATCTATGGGGGCGTCGAACTTAGATCCTACTTAGCCGACAGTAATGCGGAATCAGATGCGCTAGAACTATCTGCTTCAGAAAACGGGCTTGATTTTAATAAACACAAAATTTGCGCTAGGATCGCGACCATCACGGAATGCGAGACGCAAAACGAAGCCATCCAAAAGGCCGATGGCAAATTTCTTGAAGTTCTCGATTTTAAATCTACCGAATTTGCAGTATCAAACATAACAATGTCGCGAATTGGTTTCGTTAAAAATTTATCTTCAGGCGAGATAAACCCAATTAAACGATTTCAATTTGAGCCATCCCTATCCTTTCACATAGGGCATGGTAGCACCCAATGTTTTGATAGCACCAACTACGTGCTTTCACTTAACAATGAATTAAGCGAGCGATACAAGCGTTCACTTCATTGGACACGAAATAGTAAAAACGAAGTAAACCCTCAATTGAGAGTTATATTTTCATGGTTTGCCCTAGAGGCTTTATTGAAAGCTGATGACAAGGATAACTCTGTCGAAAGCTATATCCGTCTATTCTTAGGCTTCCCAAATGGGCAGCAGACAATCCAATTATCGCCTGAAATAAAATTAAAACTCGAAAATCATGCGCGATATAAATATTGGCAAAAGAAACTATACGATACAGTTCAAGAAATCCGTGATTTCAGGAATAACTCTGTCCACTCAGGCTTCAGGAGCATGGACTTCACAAAAGAGACGCTTGATCTATTCAAAACAATAATGCTTTACGGTGTTTCCCGGTGCCAAGCTGGAGCCATGAGGGCTCTCCTTTCAAATATCGACACATTATCCGAATTCAAAGAATACGCAGTTTTATTATTTGAAGATAATACAAACCTAATCAACGACACTCATGGCAACATTATTTATTCACTAGATCACCCAATGAGTTCTTAGGATCAGGATCACTTAAACATTGCTCCAATGGGCTATGGTGGCGAGACTGTGCTTGGAGGAGTCGATTTTTGCGTGTGTGCAACTTCGAGCCGGTGTTGACGCGCCAGCTCGTCGCCTCGTTTACTGCGCGGGGGTACTACTTCCCCCCGGTTGGAAGCTCAAATTCCTTGAAGCTGACGACCTCTTCACCCAGCCACTCGTTTACCTGGGCCAGCCTCGCCTGCAACGGCTCCAGCTCGTTGACCGCCCAAACCTCAGCAGCCTCCCGTAACGACCCAAACCCGCCGGCGTTCTGCGGCACGATGCCCATCAGCTGTGGCGGAATGCGCAACGCCGCGAGCAGATCGTCGCGGCTGATGTTCTTGATCGAGCTGAATTCATCCTTGGCCGCCACTTCGCTCACCGGTATGAGCTGAATGCCGTCCTTCTTCCCGGCCGGCGCATACACGAACAGGTTGCGAAAGTTGCCAGGCCCTTTGGAGTTCTTCAGCGCGGTCCGCAGTGAATCGATGTCCTCTTCCTTCTGCGCTGCGTCGGTCATGTATAGGATGAAACCGGCATGGCTGCCGTTGTTGTAGTACTTGCGACGGAACAGCGTGGCGCTCTCGTTGAGCAGCGCGCTTTGCAGTGCTGCAAGCCACTCCGGCAGGCCGTAGATCTCCTGATTGATATCTGCCTCACGCAAATGACAGATCGATCCAGGGGCGAATTCGTGCTCATCCTTCCAGCCACGCACCTGGTAGTAGGTCTCCATGTCCACACCCCGGCGCATGTACTTCGCCAGTGGCGGCAGCAGGCCCATGGTGTTGCGGAGCATGTTGTTGCGCTTTTCGAGGTAGCAGTTGCCACACCAGAGCCAGTCCAGGGCGAACTGCTCAAAGGCCTGACGGCTCAACAGCCGGTGGGGTACGAACGTGCGGGCGAGCATATTGCGCTTGAAGTTCAGCCCTGATTGAAGGTACACGCTGGCCCGCGTCGTCTTCGCCAGGCCGTCCATGGACATCGGCGTTTCAAACCAACGCCCGTTGGCCCAGCACTCCAGATAGTCGAGGATCTCCCTGCTATCCAGAACCGGCGCCGGATCGCCGAAGGTGAACGCCTCAACCGGCCCGGATTCAGGCGGCAGCACGTCCCCTTCAATGGGTTGCTCGGCGGTGGCAAGTTGGGTGCCGCGCTTGCGTCTGCTCATCAGTAGGACTCCATAAATCCGGTGTTCGAGGTGGTCTGCCCTTCGAGGGGTTCGTTGTGCAGTGCGTGGAATGTTGCCCACGCCAAATCGGCATGGCCGGTTTCGTCAGTGCGACCGGCCGTGTAAGTAAATTGGCGCCCGGAGGCGGTGATTGTTTTGCGGATAGCCATCAGGGACTGGGCCAGGTCGGTCCAGCCGGCGTCGAACTCCAGACGGCCGTTTTTGATGACGTCATAGGCCTTCAGCACCAGGCGTGTTTTGACTTCTGGCGAATAACTGAAAGCGGTGATGTTCGGGAAGAATTGCTTCACCAACTGGGCCACGCCCGACCCCATGCCGGTGATGTCGATGCCGATGTAAGTGACCCAGTAACGCTTGGTGACCTGGCGAATCGCCTCTGCCTGGGCCGCAAAGTCCATCCCTCGGAACTGGTGTTTCTCCAAGACCCGAAACTTGCCACCTGGCACCATAGGCGGGGCGATGACCACCAGGCCGGCGCTGTCGCCGCTCTCTGCTGGGTCGTACCCCACCCAAACCTGCCGATCCCCAAATGGCCGCGCGGCAAACGGCTTGTAGTCCTGCGCCCACAGATCCCAGCTGTCCACCATGCATGGCTGCAACATCGCCAGCGGGAAGATGCTCGCTCCGTCGTCGATGAACTGGCACATCAGCAGATTCTGGAAAGCCTCGGCGTCGTACTCCTGGCGCAGCTCGTCCAGGTCGAACAAGTCGCAGCCACGGTCTTCCGCATCCAGGATGGTGACGATTTGCCGCCATACCCGGTCCTCGCAGAGCCGCCCCTGTTGCAGTGCGTTGTGGGAAACGTCGATTTTGACCCGCTGTGACGCCGGCTTGCCCTTGTTGAACCGCTCACCGGTCCAGAATGTATAGGCTTCGTGCGCCATGCTGGACGGCGTCGAAAAGTAGGTTCGGCGGTATTGCTTCTGCATCGCCATGCCGCTGGCGACCTTATTGAGTTCCTTGAACTTAAACGTCCAGAAGAATTCGTCGAAGTAGAAATTGCCGTGGTAGCCCTGGGCCGTCCGGGCGTTGGTGCCCAGAAAGTGAAGCTCCGCCCCATTGCCCAGAATGATCGGGTCACCCGTCAGCTCGACACCCACCACCTCGCGGGCAAACGCCTGGATGTAGGCTTTGAAGATATGCGCCTGGTTTTTTGAGGCCGACAGGAATATCTGGTTGCGACCTGTGGTGAGCGCATCGATCAGGGCTTCACGGGCAAAGTAATAGGTCGCACCAATCTGCCGTGATTTGAGGATTGCGCGAGTCCGCTGGTTGCCTGCCTTGTACCAATCGAGCTGATAACCGAAACAGCCATCAATGAACGCCTCAGTCAGCTTTTCGATGTGTTCTTCGTCGAACTCGTTGCGCTTAGGCGCCTTCTTCGGCCCCTCGTTGCGCTTGGCTAGGTTCGGGTTCAGCTCGGTTTCGGTACCGCCGTCGTTGAAGCGCTGAATACGGGCTTGGCGCTCCAGCTGGCGGTGTAGCAGGTCAATTTCCTTGTAGTCCGATCCTGACTTCGGGTCCTTGAGGATCAGTTGCACCAGGCGGGCTTCGGTCGCAGCCTGAATACGCTCCAGGGGAGTCGCCCGGTCCCACTCGTCGCGGGCCTTCCAGCTGTGTAGGGTTTTTTCCTTCTCCCCGATCAGTTCAGCGATCTCGCACACGCGATAGCCCTGCCAGTACAAGTGCTTGGCATGGCGGCGGTGATCAGTGGGCAATTCGACGATGGCATTCATGGCGCAGATGCTGCCGCCCGCGCGCGTACAGTTCCCGCGCCAGCCCTTGTAGTGCGGCGATCTACAACAGCGCCTCGTTGCCCGTCGCGCTCGCGCTCAACAACATGCGCTCATCGCCAAGGCACACAGCCACCGCTCTGAGGATTCACGCATGGCCGGCAAAACCAACAACCCAGGCAAAAAACAGCTTTCCAAATTCTTCCGCGTCGCCGTCGAAGGCGCCACCACGGACGGTCGCCAGATCGAACGGCAATGGCTGGTCGATGCCGCCGAGACCTACAGCCAGAACACCTACGGTGCGCGGGTGTGGATCGAGCATATGCGCAGCCTGCTGCCCGACAGCCCATTCCGAGCTTATGGCGATGTGGTCGCGCTGAAGACCGAAGAAGTTGAAATTGCCGGCGCCAAAAAACTCGCTCTGTTTGCCCAGATTCAACCGACTGCCGACCTGGTCACGATGAACAAGGCGCGGCAAAAACTGTACACCAGCATCGAGATTCGTCCGAAGTTCGCCGACACCGGGCGGGCCTACCTGGACGGCATCGCGGTTACCGATACCCCAGCCAGCCTGGGCACCGAGATGCTGACGTTCAGCGCTCAACACCCGGACATGAACCCACTGGCAGGCCGGAAGCGCGATCCTGGCAACCTTTTTTCCGAGGCTATCGAGATCGAACTTGAATTCGAAGAGGTTGAGGACGAAAGCGGCAAGGTCACAGGCCTGTTCAGCCGCGTTCTCGAACTCCTCGGTAAGAGCAAGGACAAGGAAGGCAAGGACGCCGCTCTTTTCACTGAACTCGGCGAGGCGGTTGAAGCCATGGCCGAGCACGTAGCCCACCAGGGCGAAGCGTTTGCGGCGGAAAAGTCTGCCCGCGAAAAGCTCCAGGCGGCCCACGACAAGCTCTCCACCGACTTTACGGCGCTGGTGGGCAAACTCGAAAAAACCCCGGACACCACCGGAAAACAACCGCAGTACTCCGTTCGCCCGCCGGCTACGGGCGGTGACGGCGCACTCGTCACCGACTGCTGATCCACACCACGGACAACACCCAGCCAAGGAACATCGGAGAACACCATGCGTAACGATACCCGCGTCCTGTACAACGCCTACCTGCAACAACTCGCGCAACTGCACGGCGTGAGCGACGTCACCACCAAATTCACCGCCGCCCCAAGCGTCGCCCAAACACTGGAAACCCGGATTCAGGAATCCAGCGCATTTCTCAGCGCCATCAACGTGTTCGGCGTTTCGGAGCAGTCGGGCGAAAAAATCGGCATCGGTATCGACGGCACTATTGCCAGCACCACCGACACCACGCTCAAAGATCGAGAGCCCCGCGACCCAAGCGGACTGGATAACCGTGGGTACACCTGCACCCAAACCAACTTCGACACCGGCATCCGCTACCAGAAGCTGGACCAGTGGGCCAAGTTCAAGGACTTCCAGGCGCGAATTCGCGACGCGATCATCAAGGCACAGGCGCTCAACCGCATCATGATCGGCTGGAACGGCACCAGTCGGGCAGCAACCTCCAACTCAGCAACCAACCCACTGCTGCAGGACGTGAACGTCGGGTGGTTGCAGAAAATGCGCTTGGAAAATGCTGCTCGCGTGTTGCATGAAGTAGTCGACGGCAGCGGGAAGATCCAGATCGGCGCCGGTAAGGACTTCGAAAACATCGACGCCCTGGTCATCAGCATGGTCAACGAGTTCATCGAACCTTGGTACCAAGAAGACACCGACCTGGTGGTGATCTGCGGTCGCCAGCTGCTTGCTGACAAGTACTTCCCGATCATCAATAGAACCCAGGCGCCGACCGAGATGCTTGCGGCCGATATCGTCACCAGCCAGAAGCGTATCGGCAACCTGCCAGCCGTGCGCGTGCCGCACTTCCCGGCCAACGGCCTGCTGGTTACCCGCCTCGACAATCTGTCGCTGTACTGGCAGGAATGTGCAACACAGCCTCACTGACAGCGGCGGATAAACGACCTGGCCGCATACCTGGATCTGCAGCACGCAGCGGCAGTTAAGGAACATAACCAGCTCAACGGGATAAAACGCGCCTTTTGAGCCACTTCTCTGATGCGGCGCCCAGTTGGACGGGCGCCCTCAGTATCTTTTCGTGCCATTCCCAGCCCACATAGCGATCACCCTTGCCACGCAGGTGGGTGTAGCGCCGCATCGAATTCCAATCCCGGTGGCCGGACACACTTGCCACACGCGGGATATCCCAATCCATTTCAAACAGGCGGCTGACGCCTTCATGGCGAAGGTCGTGGAAGTGCAGGTCAGCAATTTCCAGAAACTTGCAGGCTTTGGCCCAGGACGTGGAGATGGATTCAGGGCTGTAGGGGAAGATGTCTTCGCCGGCCTTCGGCATGGTGTGGAGGATCTGCCACGCCTCGTCCGGCAGGTAGCACCACACGTCGTTGCCGATCTTCTGGCCGGGGTTCTTCATGTCGCGCACCAGCATTCGCTGACCAGGCTCGTCGACGTCGGCCCAGCGGATACGGGTTATTTCATCCAGCCTTCGCGTAGAGAACAGGGCAAAGCCCACGACCTTGAGCATATTGATGACGGTTGGGCGCCGCGCCTGCATGGCCTGATAGTGCGTGAGAACCTTGTCCAGCTCGTCCAACGTCGGCCGGCGGTCGCGCTCGCGGCTTTTAAGGTTGTAGCCCAACTTGCGCAGCACCCGGCGCGCACCGCCCATGGCGAGCGGATCGACCTGGTAGCCCCAGGCGTCTTTGGCGATGGCCAGGACGGCGCCGAGGTGCGCCAGGTCGTTGCCGGCGGTCTGTGGCTGGACCCCGCCACCTTCGCTGCTCATCCGAAAGAGCGCGAAGTCGACCAGGCATTGAGTGGTGACGTCGGTATCGTTCAGTTGGCCGATGTCCATCTTGCCGATGGCTTCAAGTGTGGCCTTCTTGGTTTTGCCCAGCGGTCGGGCCTTTCCCACTTCCAACAGGTACTGGTCGATCATGTCTTTGACTGTGACGCCCTTCCGGCTGGCCCGCTCGATCGCACCAGGCTGGTCCAACTCAGATTCGCGCTTGCGCGTCCACGCCTGAGCGGCCTGTTTCCGGGCGAAGGTCTGGCTCTCTTGGTAGACTTGCACTCCGTCGCGTTTGATGCGGATTTGAGCCGTGTAGCTCACAGTCCCATCCGCCAGTTTTCTTGCCCTGATAGTCGCCATTTCGAAAGTGGTACGCGTCAGTTTTAAGGTGGTACATCGTACCACCTAGCTTCTAAAAACGCCTGAAAACGCCCTAAAACTCGCCAAGAACACGTTGAGTAAAATGCTAGATAAACAGAGCTTTAGCCCAGCAGAATCAAGCCCCGCACTGTCTCGGCGCTTTAGCGTTGCACCTATGATGGACTGGACCGACCGCCACTGCCGGTTCTTCCTGCGCCTGCTCTCCAAGCACGCGCTGCTCTACACCGAGATGGTCACCACGGGCGCGATCCTCCACGGCGATCACGACCGTTTCCTGCGCCACAACGAAGCCGAGCACCCGCTTGCACTGCAATTGGGCGGTAGCGTGCCCGCCGACCTGGCGGCCTGCGCACGTATGGCCGAAGCCGCAGGCTACGACGAAGTAAACCTGAACGTCGGCTGCCCCAGTGATCGGGTGCAGAACAATATGATCGGCGCGATCTTGATGGCGCATCCGGCGTTGGTGGCGGAGTGTGTGAAGGCGATGCGTGATGCGGTGTCGATTCCGGTGACGGTGAAGCACCGTATCGGGATCAACGGGCGGGACAGTTATGCCCAGTTGTGTGATTTCGTCGGGACGGTGAAGGACGCTGGCTGCACCAGTTTTACCGTGCATGCGCGGATTGCGATCCTGGAAGGGCTGTCACCGAAGGAGAACCGTGACATTCCTCCTTTGCGCTACGACGTGGCGGCGCAGTTGAAGCAGGACTTTCCCGAGTTGGAGATTGTGCTCAACGGCGGCATCAAGACGCTGGAGCAGTGCCATGAGCATCTGCAGACGTTTGATGGGGTGATGCTGGGGCGCGAGGCTTATCACAATCCGTATGTGTTGGCGGAGGTGGATCAGCAGTTGTTTGGCAGTGAGGCGCCGGTGATCAGCCGGGCTGAGGCGCTGGTGCAGTTGCGGCCTTATATTGCTGAGCATTTGGCGAGCGGTGGCTCGATGCACCATATCACTCGGCATATTCTGGGGTTGGGCACTGGTTTTCCAGGGGCGCGCAAGTTCAGGCAGTTGTTGTCGGTGGATATTCATAAGGCGAGTGATCCGTTGGCGTTGCTGGATCAGGCCGGGGCTTTGCTGGAAGGGCGCTGAGTGTCCGTGCAGGTCCGGGGTGACTGGCCTGCCGCTATCGGGGCAAGCCCCCTCCCACATTTGGGTTGTGGTGGTCATGCGGTAATTGGGTTGAACCTGCCGACCGTTTTGCCCTCCTATCTTGCAGCACGGCCGGTCATTCAAACGGCTGTTTTCAGGTTGTTGCCCTCGCAAACGATCGAACGCATTTGCGCCCTTGAGCGCCTGTCGGCGCTCGGGTAATGTCATCAGACCCACAGGACAGAGCACGCCCATGACTTCCAAGCTGGAACAACTCAAGCAATTCACCACCGTCGTAGCCGATACCGGCGATTTTTCTACCCTCGCCAAGCTCAAGCCGCAAGACGCCACCACCAACCCTTCCCTGCTGCTCAAGGCTGCGTCGATCCCAGGCTATGCCAAGCTGCTCGATGAGTGCGTACAGGACTGCAATGGTGATGTAGGCCTGGCCAGCGACCGTTTTGCGGTGGCGGTGGGTCAAGAGATTCTCAAAGTGGTGCCGGGCCGTATTTCCACCGAGGTGGATGCCCGCCTGTCGTTCGACACTGACGCCGTACTCAAGCGTGCGCACCGTCTGATCGACCTGTACGACAAAGCCGGCGTTGGCCGCGACCGTGTGCTGATCAAGATCGCCTCCACCTGGGAAGGCATCCGCGCCGCCGAGCAGCTGGAAAAAGAAGGTATCCAGACCAACCTGACGCTGCTGTTCTCCTTCGCCCAGGCGGTAGCCTGTGCTGAGGCTGGCGTGTTCCTGATCTCACCGTTCGTGGGCCGTATCTACGATTGGTACAAAAAGGCCAACGGCAACGACTACACCGGTGCTGAAGACCCGGGTGTGCAGTCGGTGACGCGCATCTACAACTACTACAAGGCCAACGGCTACAAGACCGTGGTGATGGGTGCGAGCTTCCGCAACCTCAGCCAGATCGAAGAGTTGGCTGGCTGTGATCGCCTGACCATCAGCCCGGATCTGCTGGAGAAGCTGGCGGCGGATGAAGGCAAGCTGGAGCGTAAGTTGTCGCCAGGCCATGCCGGTGAAGCGCGGGTGCACCTGACTGAAGCGCAGTTCCGTTGGGAGTCCAACGAGGATGCGATGGCGACTGAGAAGCTGGCGGAGGGGATTCGTCAGTTTGCTCGGGACCAGGAGAAGCTGGAAGCGCTGTTGTCGGCCAAGCTGTAAAAAGCGCAGGCGGCAAAAAGGGCGGTACCTTCGCGGGTACCGCCCTTTTTTTGCCTTTTGCCGGTCTCAAGCCAAGCAGCGTTCTAAGGTGGGAGGGGGCTTGCTCCCGATGGCGGTGGGTCAGTTATGAATTTACTGACTGTCACTCCGCTATCGGGGGCAAGCCCCCTCCCACAGTTGACCGTATTCCAGGACTTGGATCAGTGGCGTTCCAGCGCGTTGACGAGGTCGTGGAAGGCTTCACGGTTGGACTCGTTCAAGCCCATCAGGATCTTGTGCGCTTCCAGCACCTTGACCCGCACCACTTCCTCGGACTGGTCCTGGGACGGCAGGTCGGTCAGGCATTCCGGGCAGGGGATCGGGCGGTCAACGATGTTGAACACCTGGTCGAAGCCCATGGACTGCAGCAGACGGGTGATGTCTTCGTGGGTGGTGACGACCGTCGGCAACAGGCCAACCTTCTGCCGAGACAGAATGGACAACTTGGCCAAGAGACCCAGGGTGGTGCTATCGATGCTGCGGGTTTCGGTCAGATCGATCACGATCGCCGAGAAGTTCAGCGCTGTGAAGATCCGCTCAATCGTCGCATCCAGCGCCGAACACAAGGTCAGGCGCACTTCACCGACAAATTTCAGGACAAAGGTCCCGTCTTGCTCGGCGAATTGGATTCTTCCGGTACTCATCAAAGATTCCTGCTCAACACCAATAGGGCGATATCATCCGGCATCTCCCCTAGCGTGGCCAATCCAAAAACCTGCCGCAGGCCATCCAGGCTGCCGCCCGCCGACTTGACCTTTTGGGGCAAGGCGGCTTCTTTCTCTTTGAGTGTAGGCTCTGGAAGAAGGTCCAGGATACCGTCGGACATCAGCGTAAGGCTGAATGTCGGCGGTAACTCCAGAATGTGGTCTTCATAGGTGGCTTCATTGAACAAGCCCACCGGCAAACCACGCCCTTCCAGGTAACGCACACTGTCAGGAGTGTACAAAACCGGCATCGGCAGGTGACCGCCGATGCTGTAGGTCAAAAGACCGGTTTCTTCATCAATCACGCCGCCGACCATCGTCACGTGCTTGCCCAGCTTGCAGCTGATCAAGCCCCGGTTGATGTGGCCCAGCACCTGGGAGGGGGTGAACTCCGGCAAGGTGCCATTGCGTTTGGATTCGAACAGCAACCGTGTGGTCATGAACTTCAACAACACGGTGACAAAAGCAGAGGAAGCACCATGGCCGGATACATCGGCCAGGTAGAACGCGACACGCCGTTCGTCAACGCGGAAGTAGTCGACAAAATCACCCGAGAGGTACAGCGACGGGATGATCTGGTGCGCAAACTGAAATTCGTCGATGGTCCAGGGGCTGACCGGCAGCATGTTCATTTGCACCTGGCGACCGGCGTTCTGGTCTTCCTGGAGCAGGTTGAGGCTGGCTTCGAGTTCGCGGTTGGCGGTTTCGAGCTTCTCGCGATAGCGCTGGTTCTCCACCAGCAGGCGGGCACGGTCCAGGGCGCGGCGCACCGAGTGCTCCAGCACCGCCAGGTCTTCCAGGGGCTTAATCAGGTAATCGGCAGCGCCCAGGCGCAGGGCCTCGACGGCATCGTTCATCACGCCCGCGCCGGACACGACAATCACCGGGGTCTGCGGCGCGCGCTCGGTCACCTGGCGAATCAGCTCGAGGCCGCCCATCTGGGGCATGCGCAGGTCGCAGATCACGAGGTCGGGCTGGTCGCGCTCGAATACCTGGAGACCCTGTTGGCCATTACTGGCCTGCAGGACGCTGAAGCCACTGTCTTCCAAATAGGCCGCGAGGCTCGCGCGCACTACTTCGTCGTCATCGATTATCAGCAGCGTGGCACTGGTTTTTTGCATGTGGGCAAACGGCGCCAGAATTAGGTTGGCGTAGGCGGCTCGGCAATGGCCGGACTCACGTACTGGATTCGCTTTCTAGCCTCTCTGTCCTACAAAGCATTGGGATTTCGCCCATGCACAAAGGTAAAGCAGAGGTGCCCTTCTAAGGCGCAGACGGTACTCCCATCCGTGAGGGGTTTCAAGCTCATGCCGATGGTCGCCGGGCGTCTTTACATCGCAAATCACCGGGAGTTATAAGAACAGGCACGACCACAACACAAAGTAAGGATGGAACCTATGAGCGAACACGAGCGCGACTATGCCGAAAAACGCGATTTCATCCGCATGCGTGTGGATGCCGATGTGGCTTTGATCCATGCCGGCCAGGAGATTGCCGGGGTATGCGTGGACCTTTCCAGCTCCGGGATGCAGGTGCAGGCACCCCGCCAGTTCAACGTGGGAGATGAATTGACCGTACGCATCGATTCGGAGCATGCCGCCCTTGCCGGCCTGGAGGCGGATACCGAAGTGGTATGGACCAAGACGGCAGGCGAAGAGCAACAGCTGGGGCTTAAGATCTTGAAAATGCGCTGAAACCCGCGCACAAAAAAGGCGACCCCCAGGGTTAATGCCAGTCGGTTAACACTTAGAAAGGGTAAAAAATACCCTGTGGCGAGGGAGCTTGCTCCCGTTGGGCCGCGAAGCGGCCCCAAAAATGGGACTGCTGCGCAGTCCAGCGGGAGCAAGCTCCCTCGCCACAGGTACAGTGTTTGCCCTTAACTGACTGGCATTACCCCCAGGGTCGCCTTTTTTTCATTTCAAAACATCACAGCTTAAAAATCGTCAACCACCTTGCCATCCTTGACCTTGAACTCGCGGTTCTGCAGGTAGGCGTTGCGGATAAAGGTGTACTTATCGCCGGTGATCAGCTTCTCACTGTCGAGCAGGCTGGCACGGGTGTCGACAATGTTCAGGCCCATGGTGCTGTTGCGCCAGCCGATATCGTTCATATAGCGGTACGGTTGGGTGTAGCTGTCCACGTACTTGGACGGCGCATCACGCAGTGTGCTTGGGCCCAGCAGCGGGATCATCACGTAAGGACCACTGCCCACGCCCCAATAACCGAGGGTCTGGCCGAAGTCTTCATCGCTGCGTTGCAGCCCCATTTTGGTGCCGACATCGATAAAGCCCAGCACGCCGAACGTGGTGTTGACCAGCAAACGGGCGGTGTCGACACCGGCGTTATGCGGTTTGAGTTGCAGCACGTTGTTGGCCAGGTTGCCCACATCGCCGATGTTGCGGAAGAAGTTGTGGATACCGTCTTCGACAAACTGCGGGGTAATCCACTCATAGCCTTGGGCCAACGGCTTCAGGGCGTAGGTATCAACGGTGTCGTTGAAGGTGAAGATCGGGCGGTTGATGCTTTCCCACGGATCGTCTTCCGACGCTGCGTGTGCGGCAAACGGCGCCAGCAGTACAGTGGCACACACCGACAGCTGAGCGAAATAGTGGCTCCAGCGCATAGCTTTTGCTCCTTGAATGGTCTGTCATGGGCGCTATGCCCTGAATAAGGCCGTCAGTATATGACGGAAGTCGCCATTTAGGCAGCAACAAGGAAGCGCCTGACATTAAATGGACAAAATTCCTACAATTAACAATCCTGTCATCGACTTGTCATCCTGCCTCGATAGCGTTAGCGCTATTTCAGGGATGTCGACATGCCTCAACCCGAAATTGCCATCGCCAGCGCCCCCGCCTTGACTGCCGTTCTGTTTGGCCTGAGTGGCTGCCTGGTGGATTTCGGTTCCCGGGCGCGCACCGACTCACCCTCCCCCGACTCCCAAGCCACACCGGGTGCGCTGAAAATCCTGCGCAGCCTCAAGGAACAGGGTGTTCCCTGCGCCTGGCTGGATGAACTCCCCCCCGCCGTCACCACGCCCCTGGCCGCCACGCTGCCCGACTGGGTCAAGGCGGCATCGCCCTCCGCCATTCGCTGGCCCGCGCCCCATGCCTGCTGGCAAGCCTTGATGGAGCTGAATATCGAGCGCCTGGAAGGCTGCGTGTTGGTCAGCGGCGAACCGCGCCTGCTGCAATCCGGGCTCAATGCCGGGCTGTGGACCATCGGCCTGGCCTCCTGCGGCTCATTGTGCGGGATGGCGCCCGAGCAATGGCTGGCATTGAGCGAACCGGAACGCGAGCTCAAGCGCGGCAAGGCCACCCTCGCGCTGTACGGGCTGGGCGTGCACTCGGTGATCGATCACCTGGGCGAACTCGGAACCTGCCTGGCCGACATCAGGCTGCGCCAGCACAAAGGCGAGAAGCCCTGACACGGATCATGCACAGTCGACGCCAGTGGATTAATCTACAGGTCAGCCCGTAGACCTTTCTCGGCGTGCCGCGGTCTATGCCAGTGACTATCGATAAAAGGAAACATGTCATGCCTGATCGCAAAAAACTGGAAGAACAGGTCGAGATCCTGCGCGGGCAATTGGAACAGGATCCGCCGCTGTCGGAAGAGAAGCGTGAAGCACTGGAGGCTTTGATTGCCAAGTTTGAGTTACAACTTGAACTTGAACCGGCGACTCAGACACCCAGTATTTCCGATGATGTGAATCAAGCAGCCATAGAGTTCGACGCCGAGCACCCGGTGATTTCCGGGACATTGCGCAATATCATGAACACGCTGGGCAGCATGGGAATTTAATCTGCGCGCCAGCCCAGCGCAGATCCCAATGTGGGAGGGGGCAAGCCCACTCCCACAGTTGTTTACTGGCGAGCCAGGCGCACGTTCTGGAACGCGACATCCTCAGTACTGCGATACGGGTTGATATCCAGCCCACCCCGCCGCACATACCGCGCATACACCGTCAACTTCTCCGGCTTCAGCAAGCGCTGCAAGTCCAGGAAGATGCGCTCCACGCACTGTTCATGGAAGTCCGAGTGCTGGCGAAAGCTCACGATGTATTCCAGCAGGCTGGCGTGATCCAGCGCGTGACCACGGTATTCCACCACGACGCTGCCCCAGTCAGGCTGGCTGGTCACCGGGCAGTTGGATTTGAGCAGGTGGCTGTGCACGCTCTCCTCGACAACGCGCGCGTCATCGCAACGCAGCAGTTCCGGACGTGGGTGCTCGTAGTTGCTGACACTGATATCCAAATCATCGATGCACACGCCGGGCAACGCCATTACGCCTTCAGCTTCACTTTCAGCCAAGGTGCGAATACGCACGGTCACAGGCTTGCCGGCAGCGGCGCTGAGGTCGGTGCGCAGGGTGGCTTCCAGGCTTGCCGTATCGGCAAACGCGGTCTGGTTGAGCGAATTGAGGTACAGCTTGAACGACTTGGACTCGATGATGTTCGGCGAGTCGGCCGGGATGCTGAATTCACCGATGGCCACCACCGGCTTGCCCGACGGCAGCAGCCAGGACAGTTCGAAGCAGTTCCAGAAATCCACGCCCTTGTAAGGCAGGGTCTCGGCGCTCAGGCCCAGTTCGGCCCATTTGGCCGCACGCGGGATCGGGAACAACAACGAAGGTGTGTAGGTGGAGATGTATTCACTGGACTTGCCCAGCGGCGAATGTTCGGCTGCGGGATGCATGGCGGAAACCTGGCTAAATAAACCGCGCCAGTCTACCAGCCTTTACCCCCGCGCCTAAGCGCCAGCGGATCAATCGACGTTGAGCGTGCCGACCATGCCCGCCTGGTAATGCCCCGGCAGGTTGCAGGCAAACTCCAGGCCCGTGGCCTTGGTGAAGGTCCAGGTCAGCTCGGCGGTTTTGCCGGGCTCGACCAATACGCTATTGGGATCGTCGTGTTTCATATCACCATGGCCCATGGCGCTATGATCCATCTTGCCCATGCCCGTGGAAGTGAGCATGCCACTGGCCTGCATCTGCAACATTTCCTTCTGATGCTCGGCATGCATTGCCGCATCGCCCAGGTTGAATTCGTGCAGCAACTGGCCCTTGTTGACCAGTACAAAGCGCACCGTCTCACCGGCTTTTACGTCAATGGACTTGGGCGAAAAGGAAATGTCCTGCAGCGTCACTTCCACGGTACGCGTGGCCTTGCTCGCGGGTGCAGCCTCGCCGAACGCATAGGTGTGGGCGGCATCAGCCATCGCCTCAACACTCAACGCCAGCAGGCACGTCGCCAACAACAGGGGTTTACGCAATGCCATCATTCTTCTCCAAAATATCTGACTCATCTGGGGCACACTCTAAGCGTGCGCCGCTGCCAGCCAACTGACTGCTAGATTACAACTTTGTCAGGTTACCCCCCTGCCCTGGCACCCAGGGTATAAAGCCGTCGTCACCCGTTGCCAAGAGCCGCCCATGAAACTGCTGATCGTCGAAGACCAACCCAAAACCGGCCAGTACCTGCGCCAGGGCCTGACGGAGGCGGGGTTTACCACCGAACTGGTGGCCGACGGTACCAGCGGTCAGCACCTGGCACTGACCGGCGCCTACGACCTGTTGATCCTCGATGTGATGCTGCCGGGCCGTGATGGCTGGCAGATCCTCCAGGCCGTGCGCACGGCAGGCCTGGACATCCCGGTACTGTTCCTGACCGCCCGCGACGCCGTGGAAGACCGCGTGCACGGCCTGGAACTGGGTGCCGACGATTACTTGGTCAAACCCTTCGCCTTCTCCGAACTGCTGGCGCGCGTGCGCAGCCTGTTGCGCCGTGGCAGCAGCACGCCGCAGGAAACCGCCTTGCAACTGGCCGATTTGCGCCTGGACCTGATCCGCCGTCGCGTCGAGCGGGACGGCCAGCGCATCGACCTGACGGCCAAGGAGTTTTCCCTGCTCGAACTGCTGCTGCGCCGCCAGGGCGAAGTGCTGCCCAAATCGCTGATCGCCTCCCAGGTGTGGGACATGAACTTCGACAGCGACACCAACATTATCGAAGTGGCAATCCGCCGCCTGCGCCTGAAAGTCGACGATAACTTCCCGAATAAATTGATCCACACCGTGCGCGGCATGGGTTATGTGCTGGAGGAGCGCGTCAATTGATCAAGCGCCTGTCCCTGGCCAGTCGCCTGGCGCTGCTGTTCGCGGCCTGCACGGCGGTGGTGTCGCTGATCGCGGGCGTGCTGTTCAACCGCGCCAGCGAGGCGCACTTCATTGAGCTGGACCAGCAACAGCTCGACAGCCAGTTGGTGGCACTGCGCAGCACGTTGCAGGGTGTCGACTCGCCAGAATTGTTCGCGCAACGTGAAGCCCAACTGCGCGCCGAGCTCAATCGCCAACCCGAGCTGGCGTTGCGTATCACCGCCCAAGGCCAGCGCTGGTTTGACGGTGCACCCGGCGTCAATCTGCCCACCGGCCCCGGCCTGCACAGCCTGCAAAACGCCGGCACCGACTACCGCGTCTACAACACACCGTTGCGGGCAAACCAACCCGACTCGCCACAGTTGACGCTGGTGCTCGATATCACTCACCACCAGCATTTCCTGCAACGCATGCAGCATCTGATCTGGCTCACCGTCGGCCTGTCAGCCCTGGCGACCGCCCTGCTCGGTGCATGGGCCGCCCGCAGTGGCCTGCGACCGTTACGACGCATGGGGGAAGTGGCCGCGAGTGTGTCTGCCCACTCCCTGACCCAGCGCCTGCCCCAGCAGCACATGCCGGTGGAACTGGCCGAACTGGCTCAAACCTTCAACGCCATGCTCAGCCGCCTGGACGATGCGTTCCAGCGTCTCTCGGCGTTCTCCGCCGACATCGCCCACGAACTGCGCACGCCGTTGTCGAACCTGCTGACCCAGACCCAGGTCATCCTCACTCAGCCACGGCCGCTGGAGGATTACCGCGAGGCGTTGCACAGCAACCTGGAAGAGCTGCAATGGATGGCGCAGCTGGTCAATGACATGTTGTACCTGGCCAAGGCAGATCATGGATTGCTGGTGCCTAAGCGCGAGCCTCTGGCGTTGGCAGATGAAGTGGAGGCGTTGCTGGAGTTTTTCGCGTTGCTGGCCGAAGACGCCCACGTCAGCCTGGTGCGCGAAGGCACAGCCCACACGATGGGTGATCGCGGCATGTTGCGCCGGGCGCTGTCGAACCTGCTCGATAATGCCCTGCGGTTTACTCCAGCGGGCGGCGAAGTGCGGGTGCGCATGGTGGACGGCGTGACGCTCACGGTTGAAAACACCGGGGCAGGCATTCCAGCACAGTTGTTACCGAGGTTGTTTGATCGGTTCTACCGGGCGGACCCGGCGCGGCATGAAGGCAGCAGCGAGCATGCGGGGCTGGGGTTGGCGATTACCCAGTCGATTGTGCGGGCGCATGGAGGGAGGATTTATTGTGAGTCTGGGGCGGGGTGGACGCGGTTTGTGATCGAGTTGCCCGCCGGAGATTGATGCAAGCGGTACCGGCCCTATCGGGGGCAAGCCCCCTCCCACAGTTTGAATATATTCACGCTTCACAATGTGGGAGGGGGCTTGCCCCCGATAGCGGTCTTGAATCTTACGAATATCTCAAGGCATGCGCCGGCTCAATCTTCGCCGCCCGATACGCCGGATAAATCGTCGCCAAAAAGCTCAACACAAACCCGGCCGTGCAGATCAGCAGCACATCCCCGCCTTGCAGCTCCGAAGGCAGATTGCTGACAAAATACACATCCGAACTGAAGATATGCTGCCCGGTAACCCGTTCCAGCCAGCCCACCAGCTCACTCACATTCAGCGCCGCAATCACACCCAGGATGCCGCCGATCAAGGTGCCGACAACACCGATCACGGTGCCCTGCACCATGAAGATCGCCATGATCTGCCGCGGCGTCGCGCCGATGGTACGCAGGATCGCGATGTCCGCGCCCTTGTCGTTTACCACCATAATCAGCGTAGCAATGATGTTGAACGCAGCCACGGCGACGATCATCAGCAACAGCAAGCCGATCATGGTCTTTTCCATTTTCATTGCGCTGAACAGGCTGCCCTGGGTGTGGGTCCAGTCATCCGGCTTGTAGCCGGCGCCCAGGCTGGCGGCGATGTCCGCCGAGACCTTGGGCGCCGCATACAGGTCTTTCACCGCCAGGCGCACGCTTTGCACCTGGTTCGGCTGCCAATGCTGGATCTCTGCGGCGTCGGCCATGTGGATCATGGCCATGGAGCCGTCCAGTTCGGCGCCGACCTTGAAGATCCCCACCACGTTCAAGCGCTGCATCCGCGGGGTGATGCCCCCCGGTGCGGTGCTGATTTCCGGCACGATCAGGGTCAACTTGTCGCCCACGTTGAGGCGGAAGCGCCGGGCGGTGATTTCGCCGACCACCACGCCGAACTCGCCAGGCTTCAGGTCATCCAGTTTGCCGCGCACGATATGCTGGGCCACGATCGACACCTTGCCTTCCTGTGCCGGGTCGATGCCGCTGATCTCGATCGGCTGCATGGCGCCCTTGTAGGAGAACATGCCGTCCATCTGCGTGAAGGGCACTGCCGCGGTCACTTCCGGGTTCTTCATCGCGGCGGCGGCCACGGGCTGCCAATCGTTGATCGGGTTCACGCCGACGATGGTCGCGTGGGGCACCATGCCAAGGATGCGCGAGCTCATTTCGCGCTGGAAGCCGTTCATCACCGACAGCACCACGATCATCGCCAGCACGCCCAGGGCGAGGCCGATCATCGAGGTCATCGAGATAAACGAGACAAAACGGTTGCGGCGCTTGGCGCGGGTATAGCGCGTGCCGATGAAAATCGATAACGGTCTGAACATTCGCGGGCACCGTTGAAAAAATGAAAAAGCCCAGCGCTTAAGGCGCCGGGCTTGAAACGGGTCAGATGGCGACCAGATGACCTTCCTGCAGGTGCAACACGCGGTCCATCTGCCGGGCCATGCTCATGTCATGGGTCACCACCAGGAACGCGGTGCGCATCTGGGTGCTCAGTTCCAGCATCAAGTCCTTGATGCCCTGGGCGGTGTGGGAGTCGAGGTTGCCGGTGGGCTCATCGAGCATCACCAGGCCTGGGTTGTTGACCAGGGCACGGGCAATCGCCACACGCTGACGCTCGCCGCCGGACAGCTCCGCCGGCTTGTGCTCCAGGCGATGGCCGAGGCCGACACGCTCCAGCAGGGCCTGGGCACGCTGGCGGGCTTGCGGGATCGCGGTCTTGCCGATCAACAGCGGCATGCACACGTTTTCCAGGGCGGTGAATTCCGGCAGCAAATGGTGGAACTGGTACACAAAGCCCAACGAACGGTTGCGCAGTTGCCCACGAGCCTTCTCACCGAGGGCCGACAGCTCTTCACCGGCCAGCCACACGCTGCCCTGGGACGGCGTATCAAGGCCGCCCAGCAGGTTCAGCAAGGTACTTTTGCCGGAACCGGAACTGCCGACGATCGCCACGCGTTCGCCAGGGTGCAGCTCAAGTTGCAGGTTGGACAACACCACCACCGATTCCGGGCCTTCCTCGTAGGATTTGCCCAGGTTGCGGCAGCTCAGGATTGCTTTTTCACTCATGCCCGATTCACTCATAACGTAAGGCCTGTGCTGGCTGGGTACGTGCCGCGCGCCAGGCTGGATACAGGGTGGCAAGGAAACTCAGGACCAACGCAGCGCCGCCCACCATCAATACGTCCTGGGCCTGAACCTGGGACGGCAAGTAGTCGATGAAGTAAACGTCGGCGTTGAGAAACTTGTGGCCGATCAGGGTTTCGAGGCCGGCGATGGCGGCACTCACGTTCAACGCAGCCAGAATGCCGACGGCCGTACCGATCAAGGTGCCGACCACACCGATCACGGTGCCCTGCACCATGAAGATCGCCATGATCTGCCCCGGCGTGGCGCCGAGGGTACGCAGGATGGCGATATCGCCCTTCTTGTCGTTCACCACCATCACCAGCGTGGAGATGATGTTGAAGGCCGCCACGGCGACGATCAGCAGCAACAGCAGGCCGATCATGGCTTTTTCCATGCGGATGGCCTGGTACAGGTTGCCGTGGGTACGGGTCCAGTCGCGGGCGTAGTACTGGTTTTCACCCAAGTGCTGGGCGATTTCCCAGGCGCCGCGCGGTGCGTCGAACAGGTCGTTGAACTTCAGGCGCAGGCCCTGCACTTGGTCCGGCTGCCAGCGATGCAGGCGCGCCAGGTCAGTGAGGTTGGTCAGACCGAGGTAGCCGTCGATCTCGCCGGCGCCAACGTGGAAGGTGCCGACCACGGTAAAGCGCTTCATGCGCGGGAACATGCCGGCCGGGGTCACGGTGACTTCCGGCGCGACGAAGGTCAGCTTGTCGCCGAGGCCCACGCCGAGCTTGGCCGCCGCCTTGTCGCCGATCACGATGCCGAAGCTGCCGGGCGCCAGGTCGTCGAGCTTGCCCTGCAACATGAACTTGTCGATGATCGAGACGTTGCGTTCCTGGGCCGGATCGATGGCATTAAGCAGGATCTTCTGCACCTTGCCGTCGTTGGTCAGCAACCCCTGCATCTGGGTGAAGGGCGCAACCGCCAGCACCTTGGGGTTCTGCTTGACCTTGGCCGCCAGGCTTTGCCAGTCGCTGATGGGCGCATCGCCCTCGATAGTCGCGTGGGGCACCATGCCCAGCACGCGGGTGCGCATCTCATGATCGAAGCCGTTCATCACCGACAGCACCACGATCATCACGACCACGCCCAAGGCGAGCCCGATCATCGAGGTGAGGGAAATGAACGACACAAAATGATTGCGGCGCTTTGCACGGGTATAACGCGTGCCGATAAATACGAAGAGAGGTCTGAACATGTCGGGGCTTGTTCGGAGGAAAAGAAGACGTCCCGGTGGCGGGGTCTGGTAAGCAGCTTTACACTCAGACCATTACCGTTACCTGGGGTTCGCCATGTCGACATTAGATGAAGAAGAGCGCCGCGAATACTACCGTATCGACGACATGATCGCACTCCAAATCAAAAGCCTGTCTGCCCCCGAAGCAGCGAGCAAGGAAGTGTTGCTGGATGATTCGCCACTCTTCAATCTGCTCAGCGAGCTGCACCTGAGTGAATTCGAGGCCCAGCACCTGCTACGCCAGCTCAGCGAGAAGGATCGCACCCTCGCGGCCTTCCTGCGTGTGCAGAACAAACGTGTCGACCTGCTCAGCCAGATCATGGCGCGCGGCTTGCTGGATGAGGTCGGCGCTCCGCAGCCGGTGATCATTTCCGAAGGTGGCATCGACTTCCAACACCCCACGCCCCTGCCGGCCGGCGCCCACCTGGCGGTCAAGCTGGTGCTGATGCCCCAGGCACTCGGCCTGCTGCTGCGCGCGCGGGTCACCCATTGCGATCCCAAAGGCACAGGCTTTGACGTCGGCACGGAATTCGAAGCCATGACCGACGCCCAGCGCCAACTGCTGGCGCGCTACATCTTGCAGAAACAGGCCCAGGAACGGCGCCTGGCGCGGGAACAAAGCGACGCCCAAGACACCTGAACTCTCGAATTCACCCCGCCGGACGACCTGGCGTAAAGGAGCAACTGTGACCCTGATCTACGGCCACCGCGGTGCCAAAGGCGAAGCACCGGAAAACACCCTGACCAGCTTCCAGGAGTGCCTCAAGCACGGTGTACGCCGCTGCGAACTGGATTTGCACCTGTCCATGGACGGCGAGCTGATGGTCATCCACGACCCGACCCTCAAGCGCACCGCCGACCGGCGCGGCAAAGTCGTCGAGTATTCGGCGGCAGACCTGGTGAAGATGGACGCGCGCAAAGGCGGCCCGGGCTGGGTCAAGCCCTGCCCGATCCCGCGCCTGGAAGAACTGTTCGAACAGTGCGACTTCGATCACTGGCAACTGGAAGTCAAAAGCGCTTCGCGCACCCGCGCCGCCACCACCGTGCTGGCGATCCGTGAGATGGCCGTACGTTTCGGTCTGATGGACAAGGTCACCGTGACCTCAAGCTCGCGGGAAGTGCTGAAAGCGGCGGTTGAACTCACCCCAGACCTGTCACGCGGCCTGGTCGCCGAATATGCCTGGCTCGACCCGTTGAAGGTCGCGCAGAACTATGGCTGTGAGTATCTGGCGTTGAACTGGACATTGTGCACCCCCGAGCGTCTGGAAAAAGCCCAGCGCCAGGGCTTGCACGTGTCCGTGTGGACAGTCAACGAACCCGCGCTGATGCGCAGGCTCGCCGACTTCGGCGTAGATAGCCTGATTACAGACTTTCCCGGTTTGGCCACTGCCACTCTCGGGAATTACTGAAATCGGTCTCCCCGGCCGGCTCAGGCCACCGGCCGGAGCCGCTCAAAAAAGCCGGTTGAGGCCGTCGTAGGCCGCGACGCGATAGGCTTCCGCCATGGTCGGGTAGTTGAACGTGGTGTTCACAAAATACTTGAGGGTATTTTGCTCACCCGGCTGGCTCATGATCGCCTGGCCGATGTGCACGATTTCCGAGGCTTGGTAGCCGAAGCAATGCACGCCGAGGACTTCCAGGGTTTCACGGTGGAACAGGATCTTCAGCATGCCTTGCGGCTCGCCGGCGATCTGCGCACGCGCCATGCTCTTGAAGAACGCCTTGCCCACTTCGTAAGGCACCTTGGCCTTGGTCAGTTCGTGCTCGTTCTTGCCGATCGAGCTGATCTCCGGAATGGTGTAGATCCCGGTCGGCACGTCGTTCACGTAGCGCCAGCTGCCATTGTCGACGATGCTGCCAGCGGCAGAACGGCCCTGGTCGTGCGCGGCACTGGCCAGGCTCGGCCAACCGATCACGTCACCGGCACCGTAGATGTTGGTCACGCAGGTGCGGTAGTTCTCGTCCACCTCGATCTGGCCACGGCTGTTGACCTTGACGCCGATGTTTTCCATGCCCAGCTTGTCGGTGTTGCCGGTACGGCCGTTGCACCACAACAAGGCGTCGGCCTTGATCTTCTTGCCGGACTTGAGGTGCAGGATCACCCCGTTGTCCAGGCCTTCGACCCGCTCGTACTCTTCGTTGTGGCGCACGGTGATGTTGTTGTTGCTGAAGTGGTAGCTCAACGCCTGGGAAATTTCCGAGTCGAGGAAGCTCAGCAACTGGTCGCGGTTATCCACCAGCTCCACCAGCACACCCAGGCCGCTGAAGATCGAGGCGTATTCACAGCCGATCACACCGGCGCCGTAGATGATCAGTTTGCGCGGGGTGTGGCCCAGGCTCAGGATGGTGTCGCTATCGTAGATACGCGGGTGGTGGAAATCGATGTCCGCCGGGCGATACGGGCGCGACCCGGTGGCGATGATGATGTGCTTGGCCACCAGCTTCTCGACCACGCCGTTGGCGCAGACCACCTCGACGGTTTGCTCGTCGGCGAAGCTGCCGGTGCCGAAGAACAGGTCGACGCGGTTACGGGCGTAGTAGCCGGTACGCGAAGCAACCTGCTTGGAGATGACTTTCTCGGCGCTTTTGAGCACGTCCGGGAACGAGAACCAGCGCGGCTCACCAATGGCCCGGAACATCGGGTTGGTATTGAACTGCATGATCTGGCGCACCGAGTGACGCAAGGCCTTGGACGGGATGGTGCCCAGGTGGGTGCAGTTACCGCCGACCTGGCGACGGCTATCGACCATCGCCACCTTGCGCCCTGCTTTCGCGGCGTTCATCGCCGCACCTTCTCCAGCCGGGCCGGAACCCAGTACCACCACGTCGTAGTTGTAGACAGCCATGCGTACTCCTCAGAACAGGCCAGGCGTACGGTTGGACGCCGGGCTAAATCATGCCGCGGCCAGCGGTCATGAAGGACAATTTGGCTCAAGTGTGTGAACCGGGGCACAGTCTATATAAGGCGCAACGCCGCGCACATTAACCCTTGGTCGCGTCGTAGGCCAGTCTTGCCTTTACTACACAGCGCAGATTATCCCTGAACCCTGCCGCTGCCGGAAAATGAATTAACCTGTAGCCACGGATCTTTTCGGGACGGGCCATTATGCGGCATCTAGTTTTCTGTTTAATGCTGATGTTGTCGATCACCGCACACGCCAATGAGGCGGATCGGCTCAAGCAAGCCGACTTCCCGGCACAGTCCCAGGCATTGGTGCTGAAAAACCAGGCGGTGCTCACTTACCTCTGGGCGGATGTGTACGCGGCCGCGCTGTATGCCCCGGCGGACCTGAGTGCGAAACAGGCGTGGGACCAGCAAAAGACGCTGCGCCTTGTGTTGTATTACTTTCGCGATATCGACCGCAGCGATGTGATCAAGGCGGCCACGGCCACCCTGGAGCGCCAGCAAACCAGCGCAAGCCTGAAGCCAGAGATCGAAAAACTACACACCCGCTTTCGTGATATCCAAGCCGGAGATCGATATGCCCTGGATTTTCGTCCGGGGCGTGGATTGAATCTGGAGATCAATGGGCAGGTGGTGTTCAGCAGCCGCAATGACGCGCTGGCAAGGGCCTACCTGGGTATCTGGTTGGCGCCCAAGGGGTTGTCCGACAGCCTGCGCAGCAAGCTTGTGGACTGAGGGCCCCATCGGGGCATCGGTATCTACACAATTCTGGCTATGGCGCGGGACCTGTGGCGAGGGAGCGGCGGCCTGGCAGACGACCATGATGTTGGATCAGACTGGGTACATATCCGTTATTTAGGTAACGGCCACTATGGGTTCCGCTTTTACAGCGGCTCACTTTTGAAGAGCGCAAAAGTAAGCAAAACGCTCTTGCCCCAACACTCGGCACCTCGCTCACGCTCGGTGTGCCCGTAATCCGACAGGTATTTGGGGGGCCGCCGCCACGCGCCATCCATGGCGCGGGGCGGCTAAACCGGCATCCCTGCCGGTTTACCCCCCAAATACCTGTCGAATTCCGGCCAGCGTGTTTGACGGGGCGCCTGAGATCAAAAGCTAGATCAAGATCACGATCAAGAGCGGCTCGCTTCGCATCGTGGTTACCGTGGTTGCTACAGTGTTGTGCAGATAATTATGCCCATCGGGGGCAAGCCCCCTCCCACATTGAAATGCGATCAACTGTGGGAGGGGGCTTGCCCCCGATGAGGCCCTGCCAGCCTGCACAAAATCCCCAGCCATAAAAAAGCCCCGAACCAGTCGGGGCTTTTTCATTTATTGCTGATGCTTAGCGCGGGAACGCAGGCGGGTTGACCCCAGCCATGTCTTCCATCACGCGAACCACCTGGCAGCTGTAGCCGAACTCGTTGTCGTACCACACGTACAGGACAACGCGGTTGTCTTGGCTGATGGTCGCTTCCGCGTCCACCACACCGGCGTGGCGCGAGCCAACGAAGTCGGTGGAAACCACTTCCTGGGAATTGACGAAGTCGATTTGCTTGTGCAGATCGGAGTGCAGCGCCATGTAGCGCAGGTACTCGTTCATCTCTTCGCGGGTGGCGGCTTTCTCAAGGTTCAGGTTGAGGATGGCCATCGACACGTTCGGCGTCGGTACACGGATCGCGTTACCGGTCAGCTTGCCGGCCAGCTCAGGCAGGGCCTTGGCAGCAGCGGTGGCAGCACCGGTCTCGGTGATCACCATGTTCAACGCGGCGCTACGGCCACGACGATCGCCCTTGTGGAAGTTGTCGATCAGGTTCTGGTCGTTGGTGTACGAGTGAACGGTTTCGACGTGGCCGTTGACGATGCCGAACTTGTCATTCACTGCCTTCAGCACCGGCACGATGGCGTTGGTGGTGCAGGAAGCGGCGGACACGATCTTGTCGTCAGCAGTGATTTCAGCGTGGTTGATGCCGTGAACGATGTTCTTCAGCTTGCCTTTACCAGGCGCGGTGAGGACAACGCGATCGACACCCGGGCAGGCCAAGTGCTGGCCCAGGCCTTCGGCGTCACGCCATACGCCGGTGTTATCCACCAGCAAGGCGTCCTTGATGCCGTACTGGGTGTAATCCACCTCGGACGGGTTCTTCGCGTAGATCACCTGGATCAGGTTACCGTTGGCGGTAATGGTGTTGTTTTCTTCGTCGATGACGATGGTGCCGTTGAACGGACCGTGTACCGAATCGCGGCGCAGCAGGCTGGCACGCTTGGTCAGGTCGTTCTCGGCGCCCTTGCGCACCACGATGGCACGCAGGCGCAGGCCGTCGCCGCCACCGGTTTTTTCGATCAGGATGCGCGCCAGCAGGCGACCGATACGACCGAAGCCGTACAGCACAACGTCGGTGCCTTTACGGGCCGCGGCGTTTTGCTGGCCAACCACATCGGCCATCTCTTCACGCACGAACTGCTCGGCGGTACGGCCGGCGCCTTCTTTGCGGAATTTGTAGGCCAGCTTGCCCAGGTCTACGGAGGCCGCGCCGAGCTTGAGCTCGCTCATGGCTTTGAGCAGTGGGAATGTTTCGTGGACGGAGAGTTCGCTGTCGTCGGCGGAACGGTGACGCGCAAAGCGGTGCGCTTTGAGAATCGCGATGACGGACTGGTTGATCAGGCTGCGGCCATAGATCGAGCTCACCACATTGTTATTGCGGTACAGCTGACCGATAAGCGGGATCATCGCTTCTGCGAGTGCTTCACGGTCGATCCATTCACCAAGACACTGGTCGGGCTTCTGAGTCACGGGAACCTTCCACATGTAGGGGCTGAAAAAAGGGGCTACATTATGCCGCCCGACCGTCCTCGGAGCAATGCGCGTCCTACAACAAAAACCCCTTGCCAAAAAATACCGCCGCGCTGCAGCCCAGTAAATACGCGGGTTCCAGAAGGCCACTCATTGGGGACGCAGACCAACTTGTCCGTAACCCTCCTAAACAATCGCGCATTTCGGCACTACATATTGAGTCAAAACACGCCATTGTTTGTCTTAGCCACTACATTTCCTACAAACCGTAATAGGCTCAGTCAGAAACTGACAGGCGGCACCTTGGGCCGTTACAATTACCGACTTTGTCGCAACGCTTGGAGCTCAACCTTCCGTGCCCGTTCTGCGTCTACCGCTTCTCCCTGCCGCGGCAGGTAAACAGCACTGGGGCAACCTGCCCGGTGCCGCCCTGAGCCTGGCCATCGCCGAGGCTGCCAGCGCAGCCAAGCGCTTTACCCTGCTGCTCACCGCCGACAGCCAAAGCGCCGAACGGTTGGAGCAGGAGCTGAGCTTCTTCGCCCCCGATTTGCCGGTGCTGCATTTCCCCGACTGGGAAACCCTGCCCTACGACCTGTTCTCGCCGCACCAGGACATCATTTCCCAGCGCATTGCCAGCCTGTACCGCCTGCCGGAACTGGCCCACGGCGTGCTGGTGGTGCCGATCACCACCGCGTTGCATCGCCTGGCGCCGACCAAGTTCCTGCTGGGCAGCAGCCTGGTCCTGGATATCGGCCAGAAGCTCGACGTCGAGCAGATGCGCACGCGCCTGGAAGCCAGCGGCTACCGCTGCGTCGACACTGTGTACGAACACGGTGAGTTCGCAGTGCGCGGGGCCCTGATCGACCTGTTCCCGATGGGCAGCAAACTGCCGTACCGCATCGACCTGTTCGATGACGAAATCGAGACCCTGCGCACCTTCGATCCAGAAAACCAGCGATCCATCGACAAAGTCGACTCGATCAAGCTGCTGCCTGCGCGGGAATTTCCATTACAGAAAGATGCGGTCACGCGCTTCAAGGCGCGCTTCCGTGAGCGCTTCGACGTCGACTTCCGTCGCTGTCCGATCTTCCAGGACTTGAGCAGTGGGATTACACCGGCCGGTATCGAGTACTACCTGCCGCTGTTCTTCGACGAAACCTCCACCCTGTTCGACTACCTGCCACAGGACACCCAAGTGTTCTCGCTGCCGGGTATCGAGCAAGCAGCGGAAAACTTCTGGAACGACGTGCGTAACCGTTACGAAGAACGCCGCGTCGATCCATCCCGTCCATTATTACCGCCCGCCGAGTTGTTCCTGCCGGTGGAGGACTGCTTTGCCCGTCTTAAAAACTGGCCCCGCGTGGTCGCCAGCCAACAGGATGTGGACGCCGGCAGCGGCCGCGAGCGCTTCCCAGCGGGCACACTGCCGGACCTGGCAATCCAGGCCAAAGCCACGCAACCGCTGGAAGCGCTGTCCAACTTCCTCGGCGACTTCCCTGGCCGCGTGCTGTTTACCGCCGAGTCCGCCGGGCGCCGCGAAGTGCTGCTGGAGCTGCTCGAACGCCTGAAGCTGCGACCGAAAACCGTCGACAGCTGGCCGGACTTCGTCAAGAGCAAAGAACGCTTGGCGATCACCATCGCGCCACTGGATGAAGGCCTGCTGCTGGACGACCCGGCGCTGGCGCTGATCGCCGAGAGCCCGCTGTTCGGGCAGCGCGTGATGCAACGCCGTCGCCGCGAAAAACGCGCCGACGCCAACAACGACGCGGTGATCAAGAACCTCACCGAACTGCGCGAAGGCGCGCCGGTGGTGCATATCGACCACGGCGTCGGACGCTACCTGGGCCTGCAGACCCTGGAGATCGATAACCAGGCCGCCGAATTCCTCACCATGGAATACGCCGAGGGCGCCAAGCTCTACGTGCCGGTGGCCAGCCTGCACCTGATCGCCCGTTACACCGGCAGCGACGATGCCCTGGCACCGTTGCACCGCCTGGGCTCCGAGACTTGGCAGAAAGCCAAGCGCAAAGCCGCCGAACAGGTGCGCGACGTTGCCGCCGAATTGCTCGACATCTATGCACGCCGCGCCGCGCGCGAAGGTTATGCGTTCGCCGACCCGAAAGCCGACTACGCGACCTTCAGCGCCGGTTTCGCCTTCGAAGAAACTCCCGACCAGCAAACCACCATCGAAGCGGTGCGCGCCGACATGCTCGCGCCCAAGCCGATGGACCGCCTGGTATGCGGCGACGTCGGCTTCGGCAAGACCGAAGTGGCGATGCGTGCGGCTTTCATTGCAGTGCATGGCGGCAAGCAAGTGGCGATCCTGGTGCCCACCACCCTGCTCGCCCAGCAGCACTACAACAGCTTCCGCGACCGCTTTGCCGACTGGCCGGTGACCGTGGAAGTGATGAGCCGCTTCAAGTCGGCCAAGGAAGTGAATGCAGCCATCGCCGATTTGGCCGAAGGCAAGATCGACATCGTGATCGGCACGCACAAGCTGCTGTCGGACGATGTGAAGATCAAGAACCTGGGCCTGGTGATCATCGACGAAGAACACCGTTTTGGCGTGCGCCAGAAGGAACAACTCAAGGCCCTGCGCAGCGAGGTCGACATTCTGACCCTCACTGCCACACCGATTCCGCGCACACTGAACATGGCGGTGTCGGGCATGCGCGACCTGTCGATCATCGCCACGCCACCGGCGCGTCGCTTGTCGGTGCGCACCTTCGTGATGGAGCAAAACAAAAGCACGGTGAAAGAAGCGCTGCTGCGAGAACTGCTGCGCGGCGGGCAGGTGTACTACCTGCACAACGACGTGAAGACCATCGAGAAGTGCGCCGCCGACCTCGCCGAACTGGTACCGGAAGCGCGCATTGCCATCGGCCACGGACAGATGCGCGAGCGCGATCTCGAACAGGTGATGAGCGACTTCTACCACAAGCGCTTCAACGTGCTGATCGCCTCGACCATCATCGAGACCGGCATCGACGTGCCGAGCGCCAACACCATCATCATCGAGCGCGCCGACAAGTTTGGCCTGGCGCAGCTGCACCAGTTGCGCGGCCGGGTCGGGCGCAGTCACCACCAGGCGTATGCGTATTTGCTCACGCCACCGCGCCAGCAGATCACTTCCGACGCGGAAAAGCGCCTGGAAGCCATCGCCAACACCCAGGACCTGGGCGCCGGTTTTGTGCTGGCCACCAACGACCTGGAAATCCGTGGTGCCGGCGAACTGCTGGGCGACGGCCAGAGCGGGCAGATCCAGGCGGTCGGTTTCACCCTGTATATGGAAATGCTTGAACGCGCGGTGAAAGCGATCCGCAAGGGCGAGCAACCGAATCTTGATCAACCGCTGGGCGGCGGTCCGGAAATCAACCTGCGCTTGCCGGCGCTGATCCCCGAAGACTACCTGCCGGACGTGCATGCGCGGCTGATCCTGTACAAACGCATCGCCTCGGCCACCGACGAAGAAGGCCTCAAGGACCTGCAAGTGGAGATGATCGACCGCTTCGGCCTGCTGCCGGAACCGACCAAGAACCTGGTGCGCCTGACCCTGCTCAAATTGCAGGCTGAGCAATTGGGGATCAAGAAGGTCGATGCCGGGCCGCAGGGTGGGCGCATCGAGTTCGAAGCGCAGACGCCGGTGGACCCGTTGGTGCTGATCAGGCTGATCCAGGGCCAGCCCAACCGCTACAAGTTCGAAGGGGCTACGCTGTTCAAGTTCATGGTACCGATGGAACGTGCCGAAGAACGCTTTAATACATTGGAGGCGTTGTTCGAACGCCTCATCCCGAAATCTGCTTGAAGGACGCCCCAATGCGCCTGTTCCGCATTTTGAGCCTGTTGTTGGTGGTCGTGGCACCTGCGGCATTCGCCGACAGCCCGTACCAGGTGGAAATGATCCTGGTGCGCCAGAACGCCGAGCCGGTGATCAACAGCCGCGCCGCGCCGGAAAACTGGGATGCCGGGGCCGTGCGCCTGGGCGACAAGCTGAGCCCACCGCGCCTGAGCAACATCGTCGAAAAGCTGCGCGCCGATAACAGCTACACCGTGTTGGCGCACAAGGCCTGGGAACAGAACCTGGGTGAGCAGCCGGTCAACATCGCGATCACCGACGGCCAGGAGCAGTTTGGCCAGTTTCCCATCGAGGGTGTTTTGAGCCTGCAACTGGGTCGCTTCACGGACATCGACGCGGACTTTTGGATCAACACCTTCGACAGTAATGGCAGCGTGACCGCCAGCGAACACCTCGCCCAGAAGGACGTGCGCACCAAGAACAACCAGCTCAACTACCTGGACGGCGGCCACTTGGCGCTGTTGATCAAGATCACCTCGTTGACCGCCAAGCCACCCAGCGCACCACCGCCCGATATCCAGGACTGATCCAGCGCCATGCCCCTGACGTCGTCGCTGACCAAACCCCTGGCCCCTTCATGGGCCAATCGCTTCAAAGAGCAAAGCCTGGAGCGCGGGCGCCGTTATGCCCTGGAGAACCGGGTGCGCATCGTCGAATGCGGCGACAGCACCATCGTCGCCAGTTGCGAAGGCTCGGGCGGCAACGTTTATCGGCAGACCATCTCACTGCGCGAGTCGGCCAAGGGCACGCTGATCCTGGTGGACAGCCGCTGTACCTGCCCGGTGCACACCAACTGCAAACACATCGCGGCGGTGCTGCTCAAAGTCCAGGAAACCCTGGCCTATCCGGCCGCTGCACAGGATGCCGAGCTGCTGGAAAAACTCCAGGCCGTACTGGAAAACCGCGTGGCGTTGCCGCAGGTGGTCATGGAGGATGTAGTGCCCGTGCCGCGCTTGTGGCTGGCCAGTGTCGAGTTCAGTGCCTTTGAACCGCGCAATGGCAAGATGCAGCGCTACATCCAGCACCGTGCGGCGCTGTCATTCAACTACTTGGGCAACTATGTCAGCGGGCAGAAAAACGCCGACATCATCGTGCGCCAGGACACCCAGAGCCTGCGGATCAAGCGGCATCCGGAGCTGGAACAGCCGTACCGCGAACAACTGCGGCTGCTCGGCTTCAAGATCGCCACACGCCAGAGCAAAGCCTTGCCGGAAAGCGCTGGCGAGCTGTTCGAGATGGTCAATGACAGCGCCTGGCTCAACTTCACCCTCAACGCATCACCCACCTTACGGGCCGAGGGCTGGGAGCTGCAGATCGATGAGGACTTCGGCTTCGACCTGAGCACCGTCGATGACTGGTACGCCACCGTCGATGACGGGCCGGAGCGCGATTGGTTCGACTTGGAGCTGGGCATTATCGTCAACGGCGAGCGGCTGAGCCTGCTGCCGATCCTGCTGAACCTGATGCGCTCCCACACCGAGATCCTCAACCCGGAAAAACTCGCACGCCGTCGCGATGAAGAACTGATCCTGGTAAACATTCCCGGCCTGCCCAACGGCGGCCATGGCCCGCTGCAAGTGGCGCTGCCTTACGGCCGGCTGAAACCGGTACTGGCAACCCTCGGCGAGTTCTACTTGCAGGAAGCCGGCACCACCACGCTGCGCCTGGCCAAGGCCGATGCGATTCGCTTGAACCCGCTCGAAGACCTGCCGCTGCAATGGGAAGGTGGCGAGAAGATCCGCAACTTCGCCCAGCGCCTGCGGGATATCAAGGATTTCACCTGCGTAGCGCCGGAAGGGTTGAACGCGACGTTGCGCCCTTACCAGCTGGAAGGCTTGAGCTGGATGCAGTCACTGCGCCAGCTCGATGTTGGCGGAATACTTGCGGATGACATGGGCCTGGGTAAAACCCTGCAAACCTTGGCGCATATTCTCACTGAAAAAATCGCCGGGCGCCTGGATCGGCCCTGCATGGTGGTGATGCCCACCAGCTTGATTCCTAATTGGCTCGATGAGGCGGCGCACTTCACCCCTCAGCTCAAAGTGCTGGCGCTGTATGGCGCAACGCGCAAGAAACACTTTACCCACCTACAGGACTACGACCTGCTGTTGACCACCTACGCGCTGTTGCCCAAGGACATCGAACAGCTCGCGGCGCTGCCCCTGCATGTGCTGATCCTGGATGAAGCGCAGTACATCAAGAACCCTTCCAGCAAAGCGGCCCAGGCGGCGCGCGAGTTGAATGCGCGGCAACGCTTGTGCCTCAGCGGCACGCCACTGGAAAACCACTTGGGTGAGCTGTGGTCGTTGTTTCATTTCCTCCTGCCGGGCTGGCTGGGCGACGTGAAAAGCTTCAACCGCGATTACCGCGTGCCCATCGAAAAGCGCGCCAGCGATGTACGATTGCAGCACCTCAACGGCCGGATAAAACCCTTCCTGCTGCGCCGCACCAAGGAGCAGGTGGCCACGGAGTTGCCGCCCAAGACCGAGATCATCCACTGGGTCGACCTCAATGAGGCCCAGCGCGACGTGTACGAAACCATGCGCCTGGCCATGGACAAGAAGGTGCGTGACGAGATCACCCGCAAGGGTGTGGCACGCAGCCAAATCATCATTCTTGAGGCGCTGCTGAAGCTGCGCCAGGTGTGCTGCGACCTGCGCCTGGTCAACGACGCCACCCTGCCCGCCCGTGGCAGCAGCTCGGGCAAGCTCGACAGTTTGATGACGATGCTCGAGGAGCTGTTTGAAGAAGGCCGGCGGATCCTGCTGTTTTCCCAGTTCACCTCGATGCTGAGCCTGATCGAAGTCGAGCTTAAAAAGCGCGGCGTTGCCTACGCCTTGTTGACCGGCCAGACCCGCGATCGGCGCACGCCGGTGAAGGACTTCCAGAGCGGCAAGCTGCAGATTTTTCTGATCAGCCTGAAGGCCGGCGGTGTAGGCCTGAACCTGACGGAAGCCGACACGGTGATCCACTACGACCCATGGTGGAACCCGGCCACGGAAAACCAGGCCACCGACCGTGCGTATCGCATCGGGCAGGAGAAGCCGGTGTTCGTGTACAAGATGATTGCCAGGGGCACGGTGGAGGAGAAAATCCAACACCTGCAGAAGGAAAAGTCCGATCTGGCAGCGGGCGTGCTGGATGGGCGTACTACCGGAGACTGGCAGCTGGGCAACGAGGATATTGAAGCGCTGTTCGCGCCGTTGCCCCACAAACAGGAAAAGCGCTGACTGTCAGATCGCTATCGCAGGCAAGCCAGCTCCCACAGGTGACCGCGTTTCTTCAAGATAACTGCGGTCGAATGTGGGAGCTGGCTTGCCTGCGATGGGCGCACCGCGGTTTTCAGCCGATCAACTGCGCTTCACGCAGCGCGGTAACTGCCGCCAACCAACGCGGATCCTGCTTGTAGTCCGTCGACGCAATCGCCTGTCCGCGCATGCGTGCGATTCGGGCCGATGGTTTGACCTTCATGCGCTGGGCGGCGGTCAACGCCAACTCGGCAGCCGCACGATCATTGCACACCAGGCCCATGTCGCAACCCGCCGTCAGCGCCGCTTCGATACGGCTGGCGGCGTCGCCCACCACATGGGCCCCCGCCATCGACAAGTCATCACTGAAAATCACCCCATCGAACTGCAACTCGCCGCGCAGGATGTCCTGCAACCAGCGGCGCGAGAAACCTGCAGGTTGGTTATCAACCTGCGGGTAGATGACGTGAGCGGGCATCACCGCCGCCAGTTGCTTGCTCAAGCGTGCGAAAGGCACCAAGTCATTGGCGCGAATCTGCTCCAGGCTGCGTTCGTCATTGGGAATCGCGACGTGGGAATCGGCCTCCGCCCAACCATGGCCCGGGAAGTGTTTACCGGTCGCGGCCATGCCCGCGCTGTTCATCCCACGGATAAAGGCACCGGCGAGCACGGCAGCGCGCTCGGGGTCGCCCTCGAAGGATCGGGTGCCGACCACGGCGCTGCGTTGATAGTCCAGATCGAGGACGGGGGCGAAACTCAGGTCCAGGCCCACGGCCAGCACTTCAGTCGCCATGATCCAGCCGCATTGCTCGGCCAGGTGTTCAGCATTGGGGTTGTCCGCCAGCGCACGCATGGCCGGCAGGCGCACAAAGCCTTGGCGCAGGCGCTGTACGCGACCGCCTTCCTGGTCAACCGCCAGCAACAGGTCCGGGCGCACGGCACGAATCGCCGCGCTCAACTCCCGCACCTGGCGTGGATGCTCGATATTGCGCGCAAAAATGATCAGGCCGCCCACTTCAGGCTGGCGCAACAGGTGGCGATCCTCGGCCGTCAGCCAGGTACCGGCAACGTCGACCATCAAAGAACCTTGCAGGGCAGCAGTCATAAACCTTCCTTATAGAACGCACACAACCCGTTGCTCTCACCAGGCACAGTGAGAACAACGGGTTGCGAGTAAATAGCTGAATTCGGCATGGGCCGCTAGCTTAGCGGATGCAAGCGGCTGCGCACACCCGGGCGGGTCAAACCTTGGCGGGGGCCGGCGCGGATTTGCTGCGTGGGCGCAGCTGGGCGGCGGCCATGTCCGGGTCGCTCACGCCGGTTTCGGCGCGCATGCCGGCGGCAAGGAACGGCACCATCAGGCGCATGACCTGCTCGATAGAGGTATTCACACCGAAATCGGTTTCGGCAATGGCCCGCAACGCCTTGATCCCGGACATGCTGAACGCGGCAGCACCCAACATGAAGTGCACACGCCAGAACAGCTCGATCGGCGGAATACGCGGGGCGGCCTCGTTGACCAGCAACATGTAGCGGCGGAAAACCTTGCCGTACATGTCTTCCAAGTAACGCCGCAGGTGGCCCTGGCTTTGACTGAACGCCAAGCCCAACAGGCGCATGAAGATCGACAGGTCGTTGCCGCTGCGGGGCTGAACCACCAGGGCTTGTTCAACGAGGATTTCCAACAGCTCTTCCAAGGTGGGCTTGTGCTCAGCCTTTGCCTGGCGACGCTCGAGTTCACGGTCAAGACTGGCGCAGAACGGCCCCAGGAAGCGCGAGAACACGGCTTGGATAAGCGCTTTTTTCGAGCCGAAATGGTAATTCACTGCCGCGAGGTTGACGCCAGCCTTGCTGGTAATCAGCCGCAATGAAGTTTCAGCGAATCCTTTTTCCGCGAACAATTGCTCGGCAGCATCGAGAATGCGTTCAACGGTTTCCGACTGGGCCATGGCTACTCCGCCTGACAAACACTTGTTTGAAACATACGTTTCAGGTTGTGTCTTGTCAAGCCTGCGGGTTCGCTTTCCGGCCGGGCAGTCATGTATTTCATCGCTATTTAATCACATCCTTGGCGGTCTGTAGGCAGCGCTATCCCTGCCTTGTAGGACGTGTCCCCGATGACCGTCCAGCGGAGTGGCCAAAAAGGATGATTGCCAAGCGCAGTTCACTGTATATAATCCCAGTCACTGTATAAAAAGACAGAGCGATCAACATGCTAAAACTGACGCCACGCCAAGCTGAGATTCTGGCTTTTATCAAGCGCTGCCTCGATGACAACGGCTACCCGCCGACACGAGCGGAAATTGCGCTGGAACTGGGGTTCAAGTCCCCCAACGCCGCCGAAGAACACCTCAAGGCCCTCGCGCGCAAAGGCGCCATCGAGATGACCCCCGGTGCCTCGCGCGGCATTCGCATCCCTGGCTTCGAAGCCAAAGCCGACGAATCGACCCTGCCGATCATCGGCCGTGTCGCTGCCGGTGCGCCGATCCTGGCGCAGCAGCACGTCGAGGAATCCTGCAACATCAACCCGACCTTCTTCCATCCTCGCGCCGACTACCTGTTGCGGGTCCATGGCATGAGCATGAAGGACGTGGGCATCTTCGACGGTGACCTGCTGGCCGTCCACACTACACGCGAAGCCCGTAATGGCCAGATCGTCGTCGCCCGTATCGGCGACGAAGTCACCGTCAAACGCTTCAAGCGCGAAGGCAGCAAGGTCTGGCTGTTGGCCGAGAACCCTGAGTTCGCCCCGATTGAAGTGAACCTGAAAGATCAGGACCTGGTGATCGAAGGCTTGAGCGTCGGCGTCATTCGCCGCTAAAGGAGGCATCATGCAGCTCGTGCACACCCCACAACACACACAACTGTCGCTGTTCGAGGCCTTCATGGCCCAACCCCTTGCGCCCATCCTCAAGGAAACGATCGAGGCGCCATGGAGCGCCGAGCCTGAGGCGTTCAGTGAATTGTCGTTGCGCGGTGCAGCTGGGAGCTGCCTGAGCCTGTTGGCGCCGATCCTTCGCGAATTGAGCGAAGAGCAGGACGCCCGCTGGCTGACGCTGATCGCCCCGCCCGCCAGCCTGACCCAGGCCTGGCTGCGGGACGCCGGCCTCAACCGCGAACGCATCCTGCTGCTGCAACCGCGCGGCGCGCAAAGCGCCCAGCAGTTGACCTGCGAAGCCTTGCGCCTGGGCCGTAGCCACACCGTGGTGAGCTGGCTGAACCCTCTGAATGCTGCGGCCAAGCAACAGCTGATCAGCGCCGCACGCACGGGCGATGCTCAGAGCTTGAATATTCGATTGGGATAAAAGTACGGACTTTGCGTGTGGTGTGCAGGCTAACTGTGGTTTGCAGGCTTGTTATGGTGACCGGGCTTACTGTGGTTTGCAGGCTTCTTATGGTGAGCGGGCTTGTTGTGGTGAGCGGGCTTGCCCCGCGCTGGGCTGCGAAGCGGCCCCAAAACCAAGCACCGTGGAATATCTGATGTACCGCATTGAATCTATTTAGGGCCGCTTCGCAGCCCAGCGCGGGGCAAGCCCGCTCACCACAACAGCGCAGCTCACAACCACAAGCCCACTCACCACAACAGCCACGCTGGCCAAAACTTGCACGCTCGTCGCAGACCTCAGTGAAGAACGCGTGGCCCGTCTTCTTTCTCCGGCTCGCCTTCTGCAAGGCGACCTGCCATCTGCACACCCACGCTCAACATGGCTTTTGCCACTTCCACGTGCTGGCCCTGCAGGAACACTTTGGCGTCCTCGGAAAAATCCAGAATAACCAGAGAACCTTCGTCCTCAGCCCGGCGCAGCTCGATTCGGCCGTCGGGCAACTCAACAATTTCCAGAAAGGACGTCGGCATAAAAGTCTGTTCTCCACGAAAGGCCGGGATTATATCAGTCATCCGCCCGGCTTCGTTGAGGTTCTGAAGAGGTTTCTTTACGGCTTGATGAACGGCGCCATATGAATCCGACCAACGTTCAGCACTCGTTTAAACCTTCACGAAAGCGCAACGCCATCTTTTTCAGCTCCTGACGCCAGCCTTCCAACTCTTCGCGGCTCAGAGGCTTGGGCTCTTCCTCCTCCAACGCAACCGCCACGATCAGGGGCTGGGTCACATCGCCCTTGGGCACATGGGGAACACGGGGCGGCTGAAACATATCCGCATGGGCCTTAAGCAGACGCGCGACCCAGCTGTCAGGGCTCTGGGCCATTTCCACCAACTCGGCCAGCTCAGGGATCGCCATGCTTTCCAGCACTTCACGATTCATGATCATTTCCGCACGGGGCGAACCGGCCTGGGGCAAGCGGTAGAACCCGGCGATCTCATGACACAAGCCCAGTAACGCACCATACAGGTGGAACAACGCGGCTTCACGCCCAGCCTGAACCAGCGCAATCGCGTTCATCTCCTTCCCTTCCTCGGCACGGCCAAGGGCTTCCAGGGACAAACCCGCGAAGTAAATTTTCTGGTTGGTACGGGTATAGAGTTCGTTGGCCATGACGGCAATCTCCACAACGAATAAGCGTGATGCTCGCTGAACAGTGTCACGGATCAGCCGAACCTACTGCAAGTGCAATAAACCGCTGCTTAGGCGGGTCAAAACTCGACGTTCAGAACCAAAAAGATCCAATGTGGGAGGGGCGGCGACGATTCGACTTGCCCCTTCCCACATTGGATCTTCAGCGCATCCGACGGATCAAGCGCCCTGACGCTTGTCCTCGACCTTCCACTTACCACCGTCGTAGAACGCTTTCCAGCCGGTAGGCTTGCCGTCCACTTCGGACTGCACGTATTGCTCCTTGGTCTTGCGGCTGTAGCGGATCACGGCCGGACGACCGTCGGGATCCTTCTTCGGCGCTTCACACAGGAAGTGGTACTTCGGATCGATCTCATCCTTGTGCGGCACGATCTCCAGCACCAACGGTGCACGGGTCTCGCGGTTTTTCGGGAACTGGCTGGCCGCCAGGAACAGGCCGGAAGCGCCGTCACGCAGGATGTAGGTGTCGTTGACCTTCTCGCACTTGAGTTCGGGCATCTTCACCGGGTCCATCTTAGGCGGCGCCGCGTCACCGCTTTTCAGCAGTTTGCGGGTGTTCTTGCACGTCGGGTTGGTGCAACCGAAGAACTTGCCGAAACGACCGGTCTTGAGCTGCATCTCGCTGCCGCACTTGTCGCATTCCAGGCTCGGACCTTCATAGCCCTTGATGCGGTAGGTGCCTTCTTCGATCTCGTAGCCGTTGCAATCCGGGTTGTTACCGCAGATGTGCAGCTTGTGCTTCTCGTCCAGCAGGTAAGCGTCCATCGCCGTGCTGCAGATCGGGCAACGGTGCTTGCCACGCAGTACCAGCGACTCGGATTCACCCTCATCGTCAGCCGCGATTTCATCGCCCGGCACCAGGTTGACGGTGGCCTTGCAGCGCTCTTTCGGCGGCAGGCTGTAGCCCGAGCAACCGAGGAAAACGCCGGTGGACGCCGTACGAATCTGCATCGGGCGGCCGCAGGTCAGGCACGGGATGTCGGTCATCACCGGCTGGTTGGCACGCATGCCGCTCTCAGGGCTTTCGGCCACTTCGAGCTTCTTCTTGAAGTCGCCGTAGAACTCGTCCAGCACGTTTTTCCAGTCGCGCTCGCCCTGGGCGACGTCATCGAGGTTCTCTTCCATACCGGCGGTAAAGCCGTAGTCCATCAGGTTGGAGAAGCTCTCGGACAGGCGCTCGGTGACGATGTCGCCCATCTTTTCCGAATAGAAACGACGGTTGTGCAACGCCACGTAGCCGCGATCCTGGATGGTGGAGATGATCGCCGCGTAGGTCGAAGGACGACCGATACCGCGTTTTTCCATCTCTTTTACCAGGCTGGCTTCCGAGTAACGCGCCGGTGGCTTGGTGAAGTGCTGGGACGGGTCGAGCTTGATCAGCTTCAACGTGTCGCCCTGGGCCATGTCCGGCAGCACATCGTCATCGCCTGGCTTGGCGATTTGCGGCATCACGCGGGTGTAACCGTCGAACTTGAGGATACGGCCCTTGGCACGCAGCTCGAAGTCCCCAGCCCCCACACTGACCGTGGTGGACAGGTATTGCGCCGGCAGCATCTGGCAGGCCAGGAACTGGCGCCAGATCAGCTCGTAGAGGCGCTCGGCGTCGCGCTCCATGCCACTGAGCTTGCTTGGCTCGGTGTTGGCGTCCGAAGGACGAATCGCTTCGTGAGCCTCCTGTGCGCCTTCCTTGCTGCTGTAGACGTTCGGCTTCTCCGGCAGGTATTTCTTGCCGAACTCGCTTTCAATGTAAGTACGCGCCATCGCGACCGCGTCCACCGAAAGGTTGGTGGAGTCGGTACGCATATAGGTGATGTAGCCGGCTTCGTACAGACGCTGGGCCATCATCATGGTTTTCTTTACCCCGAAGCCCAGGCGGTTACTCGCGGCCTGTTGCAGGGTGGAGGTGATGAACGGTGCCGATGGCTTGCTGCTGGTGGGTTTGTCTTCACGCTTGACGATGCTGTAGCTGGACGCCTTGAGCTTTTCCAGCGCAGCCATGGCCTGGGCTTCGTTCAGCGGCTTGAAGGCCTCACCTTTCTCGCGGGCCACTTCAAAGCGCACATTGGCGCCCTTGGCGGTGCCGAGGTCGGCGTGGACTTCCCAATACTCTTCGGGGTTGAACGCACGGATCTCGCGCTCACGCTCCACCACCAGCTTTACCGCGACCGATTGCACACGGCCGGCGGACAGGCCACGGGCGATCTTGGCCCACAACAGTGGCGAGACCATGTAACCCACGACGCGGTCGAGGAAACGACGCGCTTGCTGGGCGTTGACACGGTCGATGTCCAGTTCGCCCGGCTTGGAGAAGGCTTCCTGGATGGCTTTCTTGGTGATTTCGTTGAACACCACACGCTTGTAGCGGCTGTCGTCGCCGCCAATGGCTTCCCGCAGGTGCCAGGCAATGGCTTCCCCTTCGCGGTCCAAGTCCGTTGCGAGATAGATGGTGTCGGCATCTTTGGCGAGCCGGCGCAGCTCTTCGATGACCTTTTCCTTGCCCGGAAGGATTTCGTACTTGGCCTTCCAGCCATGATCCGGGTCCACACCCATGCGTGAGACCAGCTGCTTGCGCGCTTTCTCTTTAGGCGTGAGTACCGGACCTTCGCCCGCGGCGGCCTTGCCGCGCTTGGCGGCAGGCTCCTTGCTGGCGCTAGCCGAACCGCTGGTGGGCAGGTCTCGGATATGGCCGATACTCGACTTCACCACGTACTCGTTGCCCAAGTACTTGTTGATGGTCTTGGCCTTAGCCGGGGATTCCACAATGACCAGCGATTTGCCCATGGATCGGAAAATTCCTGAATTCGAGAAGTGAAAGGCAGTTGGCGCCTGACGCGGCAACGCTATATATAGTGGCAACAAGGTGAGGTCAAGCGCAGTATTCTGCGCGGCCTGCCGTTATTGCCCTGAAAAAAGACTGGGTTCGGCCTGCACCAAAGCAAAGCGTGGGACCTGTTCGCCGTCAACTTCGACGGTCTCCAGGAACATGCTCAATGGGCGCACCCAAAAGCCGTAATCGCCATACAGTGCTTGGTAGAACACCACTTCTTCTTCGGTCTCGGAGTGCCGCGCCACACTGAAAACGCGGTACTGCGGACCTTTATAATGCTGGTAGAGCCCTGGTTCGACTTTCATGCTCTGGCCCTCTTACAAAATTTGTTAAAAAAAAAATACAAAACCGCCAAAAAACAAAAACCGGGGCACTGGGCCCCGGCTTCCGTCAACCCAACGCTTAGATGCGTTCGAAGACGGTGGAAATGCCTTGGCCGAGACCAATGCACATGGTGGCTACCCCGAGGTTGCCGCCATTTTGCTTCATCACGTTAAGCAAAGTGCCGGAGATACGCGCACCGGAGCAACCAAATGGGTGGCCCAGGGCAATCGCGCCGCCGTGCAGGTTAACCTTCTCATTCATCTTGTCGAGCACTTTCAAATCTTTCAGCACGGGCAGGGCCTGTGCGGCGAAAGCTTCATTGAGCTCGAAGAAGTCGATATCCGAGATGGTCAGGCCTGCGCGCTTCAAGGCTTTTTGTGTGGCCGGTACTGGACCATAGCCCATGATCGCCGGGTCCACACCCGCCACTGCCATCGAACGGATCACGGCCAGCGGCTGGATACCCAGGTCCTGGGCACGCTGCGCCGACATCACGATCATGCACGAGGCACCGTCGGTGATTTGCGACGAAGTACCGGCGGTCACGGTGCCGCCCTTTGGATTGAACGCCGGCTTCAGAGCCGCCAGGCTTTCCAGGGTGGTATCCGGACGAATGGTTTCGTCGTAATCGAACAGTTTGAGGAAACCGTTCTCGTCATAACCGTTCATCGGGATGATTTCATCCTTGAACTTGCCTTCCACGGTCGCCTTGTGGGCGAGCTGGTGCGAGCGCAGGCCGAACGCATCCTGGGCTTCACGGGTAATGCCGTGCATTTTGCCGAGCATTTCCGCGGTCAGGCCCATCATGCCCGAGGCTTTTGCCGCGTACAGCGACATGTGCGGGTTAGGATCGACGCCGTGCATCATGCTGACGTGGCCCATGTGCTCCACACCGCCGACCACGAACACATCACCGTTGCCGGTCATGATTGCCTGGGCGGCAGTGTGCAGCGCGCTCATCGACGAACCGCACAGGCGGCTCACGGTCTGGCCGGCGGCGGTGTGCGGGATCTGAGTCATCAGCGACGCCATGCGCGCGATGTTCCAGCCCTGCTCCAGGGTCTGGTTGACGCAGCCCCAGATCACGTCTTCGACTTCGTTCGGGTCGACCTTGACGTTGCGCTCCAGCAACTTGCTGATCAGGTGTGCCGACATGTCTTCGGCACGGGTGTTGCGGTGCATGCCGCCCTTGGAGCGGCCCATCGGTGTGCGACCGAAGTCGACAATCACCACGTCTCTTGGATTCAAGCTCATAAATATTCTCGCTCTAGTCGTCTGGGCGCTTAACCGAAGAAGCTCTGGCCATTCTTGGCCATTTCACGCAGCTTCGCGGTCGGGTGGTACAGCGGGCCCAAATCAGCGTATTTGTCAGCCAGGGCAACGAACTCAGCCACACCGATCGAATCGATGTAACGCAGCGCACCACCACGGAATGGAGGGAAACCAATACCGTACACCAGGCCCATATCGGCTTCGGCGGCGGTCTCGACGATGCCGTCTTCCAGGCAACGCACGGTTTCCAGGCACAGGGCGATCATCATCCAGTTGATGATGTCTTCGTCGGACACCTCACGCTGTTCGTAGATGACCGGAGCCAGCACTTCGTGCACCGACGGGTCGGCCACTTTCTTCTGCTTGCCCTTCTTGTCGGCCTCATAGGCGTAGAAACCCTTGCCGTTCTTCTGGCCCAGGCGCTTGGCCTCGTACAGCGCGTCGATCGCCGAACGGCGGTCGTCTTTCATGCGGTCCGGGAAGCCTTCAGCCATCACGTCGCGGCCATGGTGGCCGGTGTCGATGCCGACCACGTCCATCAGGTACGCCGGGCCCATCGGCCAGCCGAATTTTTCCATGACCTTGTCGATGCGCACGAAGTCCACACCGGCGCTGACCAGCTTGGCGAAGCCGCCGAAGTACGGGAACAGCACGCGGTTGACCAGGAAGCCCGGGCAGTCATTGACCACGATCGGGTTCTTGCCCATTTTCTTGGCGTAGGCAACGGTGGTGGCCACGGCCAGCTCGCTGGACTTCTCGCCACGGATCACTTCGACCAGCGGCATCATGTGCACCGGGTTGAAGAAGTGCATACCGACGAAGTTTTCCGGACGCTTGAGGGCCTTGGCCAGCAGCGAGATGGAAATGGTCGAGGTGTTGGAGGCCAGGATAGTGTCGTCTTTGACCTGGGCTTCGACTTCGGCCAGCACGGCCTGCTTGACCTTCGGGTTCTCGACTACGGCTTCGACCACCAGGTCGACATGCCCGAAATCACCGTAGGACAGCGTAGGACGAATGCCGTTAAGCACTTCAGCCATCTTCGCTGCGGTCATGCGACCTTTATCCACACGACCCACCAGCAGCTTGGCGGCTTCTGCCAGGCCTTGCTCGATACCGTGCTCGTTGATGTCTTTCATCAGGATCGGCGTGCCCTTGGACGCCGACTGATAGGCGATACCGCCGCCCATGATACCGGCGCCGAGTACGGCAGCCTGTTTCACGTCGCGGGCGATCTCGTCGTAGGCCTTGGCCTTTTTCTTCAGCTCCTGATCGTTCAGGAACAGGCCGATCAAGCTCTGGGCCGCCGAGGTTTTCGCCAGTTTGACGAAACCTGCCGCTTCCACTTCCAGGGCTTTGTCGCGACCGAAGTTCGCGGCTTTCTGGATGGTCTTGATCGCTTCAACCGGCGCCGGGTAGTTCGGCCCGGCCTGGCCAGCCACGAAACCCTTGGCGGTTTCGAACGACATCATTTGTTCGATGGCGTTGAGCTTGAGTTTTTCCAGCTTCGGCTGACGCTTGGCCTTGTAGTCAAATTCGCCGCTGATGGCGCCTTTGATCAGGTTCAGTGCGGCTTCGGCGAGTTTGTCCGGGGCAACCACAGCATCGACGGCACCGACTTTCAGCGCGTCTTCGGCACGGTTTTCCTTGCCGGCGGCGATCCACTCGATGGCGTTGTCGGCACCGATCAGGCGCGGCAGGCGCACGGTGCCGCCAAACCCTGGGTAGATGCCCAACTTGACTTCAGGCAGGCCGATCTTGGCCGTGGCCGACATGACGCGGAAGTCTGCCGCCAGGCACATTTCCAGGCCGCCGCCCAACGCGATGCCGTTGATCGCGGCGACGGTCGGTACGTTGAGGTCTTCGAAATCGCTGAAAATCTTGTTGGCTTCGAGGTTGCCAGCCACCAGCTCGGCATCGGGCAGCTTGAAGTTGTCGACGAATTCGGTGATGTCAGCGCCGACGATGAACACGTCCTTGCCGCTGGAGACGATCACGCCTTTGATCGATGCATCAGCCTTGATGGTGTCTACGGCCTGACGCAGTTCGTTCAGGGTTAGACGGTTGAACTTGTTGACGGACTCACCCTTGAGGTCGAATTTCAGTTCGACGATGCCACTTTCAAGAGCCTTAACCGTGATGGCTTTACCTTCGTAAATCATCAACTGATCTCCACGATATGGAAGCTGAACAGTACACATTGGACGCTGGCCTCTGGTTGGACACTGACAGTTGCGTCAATGCTCATGCCAATCCGCCAGGCACACCCGCCAATGCGATAGTCGGGATTCTGTATGAGTCGTCTGACAGACAAACGCTCAATTCATACGCCCGTTTGATTTGGGTACGCCACCTTCATCCAATTCCGGGCAATTGTCAATCGCTCGAAAGGCTAGGAAAAACGCGACTTTCCAGTCATTTCAGAACCCCAACGGCAAGCACTCGCCCCGTCAATATTCAAATATTCACGAAATCAATAACAGAAAATATGAGTAAAAAGGCTGTACAGAACGGGATCTGCCGCTAGGCTAGCGACAACCGTAACGCGCCTGGATGAACATCCGACGCGGGAACCCTCGATTTACCGGCCTGCCTGGCCAACTCCAGCCCGATGATGATGTCGGGCTTTTTATTGCGTGGCCGTTAAGCGAGCGCCTTGAGCAACGCATCGATATCGTTCAACACACTGGCCTCGCCCTTCTCGCCCCAATACAAGGCGATCATTTGCTTGTCAGCCTCGACTTTGTAGACGTTGGCCGGCAGCGTTGCAAAATGCGGCAACAACTTCTCATCGACGCACACTTCGCGCCACTGATTGACCCACACCCCCGGCTCCAACTGCCAGTAACTCCAGATCGCCGGGGTGCTGCCACGCCGTGGCCGGCAGTACTGCGCGCACGGGCTCGGCGGCTCCTGCTTGAGCCAGTGCGGCCACTCCTGAGGGGCCAGCTGCATGGCCAGGCCGATGCGGCGCGCTTCCATACGCAGGGCCATGCGCCCGCTCTGATGGCGCGACGGGCGCAGCCATGCCAGAGGGCTCAGAACCACCACAAGGATTGACACCACTATCCAGACCGTCATATGTGTACTCCCGAATTTCTAGATGAGCGGATTTGACCTGACGCAACCCGATCCGCTTGAAAGCAGCCATACTGAACTTATTGCAGTCCCCTGGAGGAACGCCTCATGCCCTACCAACATATTCTGGTCGCTGTCGATCTGACCGAAGAGTGCGATCCAGTGATCAAGCGCGCGCAGGAATCTGCAATCGCCAATGGCGCCAAACTGTCGCTGGTGCATATCGTCGAGCCCATGGCCATGGCCTTTGGTGGCGACGTGCCGATGGACCTTTCCCAGTTGCAGCAACAACAATTCGACCAGGCCAAAGAGCGCCTCGACCGTTTGATTCTGAAATACCCGCATCTGCAAAAAGAAGACTGCCACCTCACGTACGGCCAACCGCGCCAGGAAATCCACCATTTGGCCAAGGAAAAGGCTTGCGACCTGATCGTGGTCGGCAGCCATGGCCGACACGGCTTGGCGCTGCTACTGGGCTCTACCGCCAATGATGTATTGCACGGTGCGCCGTGCGATGTGCTGGCGGTGAAGCTGGTCAAATCCTCGTAAGCCCCTTGAAGATCAAATGTGGGAGGGGGCTTGCTCCCGATAGCGGTGCTTCAGTCACCCGCTGCATCAGCTGACAAACTGCTAGCGGGAGCAAGCCCCCTCCCACATTTTGGACTGCATTTCATATGAAAAACCCGGTGCTCATGCCAATGAACACCGGGTTTTTTAATGCACTGCAATCAATCAGGCATCCAGCTCGGCCCAACGCTCAACCAACACTTCCAGCTCGTGGTTCAACGTCTCCAGGGAGGCAATCACCTTGGCAGTTTCGGCCGCCGGGCGCAGGTAGAAACCTGCGTCAGCCATTTCCGCTTCGACCGCAGCGATCTGCTGTTCCTTGGCGTCGATATCGCCCGGCAAGGCCTCCAGCTCACGCTGCAGCTTGTAGCTGAGTTTCTTCTTGGCCGCTGGTGCAGCTTCCTGGGCCGGCGCAGCAGCTTCCACGGGGGCAACCACAGCGGAGGTCAGGTCGGCCTTGCCGGACTTGCTCTCAGTCACGCCCAGCAAACGCGGCGAGCCGCCCTGGCGCAGCCAGTCCTGATAGCCACCGACGTATTCACGCACCTTGCCTTCACCTTCGAAGACCAGGGTGCTGGTGACCACGTTGTCGAGGAATGCCCGGTCGTGACTGACCATCAGCACGGTGCCGTTGAAGGTCAGCAGCACTTCTTCCAACAGTTCGAGGGTTTCCACATCGAGGTCGTTGGTCGGTTCGTCGAGTACCAGCAGGTTGGCCGGCTTGCTGAACAGCTTGGCCAGCAGCAGGCGCGCACGCTCACCACCGGACAAGGCTTTAACCGGCGTACGCGCACGTTGAGGGCTGAACAGGAAGTCGCCCAGGTAGCTGAGCACGTGGCGGCTCTGGCCGTCGATGTCGATAAAGTCGCGGCCTTCGGCGACGTTGTCGATCACGGTTTTCTCCAGGTCCAACTGGTGGCGCAGCTGGTCGAAGTAAGCCACGTCGATGCGCGTGCCCTCTTCCACGGTGCCGCTGGTCGGCTGCAGACCATTGAGCATCAGCTTGAGCAAGGTGGTCTTGCCGGTACCGTTGGCGCCGAGCAGACCGATCCGGTCGCCGCGCGCCAAGACCATCGAGAAGTCCTTGATCAGGAACGGGCCGCCCGGGTGCGCGAAGCTCACGTTCTCGAGGACCATCACCTGCTTGCCCGACTTGTCGGCGGTGTCCAGTTGGATGTTGGCCTTGCCGGTGCGCTCACGACGCTCGCTGCGCTCAACGCGCAGGGCTTTCAGTGCACGTACACGGCCTTCGTTACGGGTGCGGCGCGCCTTGATGCCTTGGCGGATCCAGACTTCTTCCTGAGCCAGTTTCTTGTCGAACAACGCGTTGGCGGTCTCTTCAGCGGACAGCGCGGCCTCTTTATGCACCAGGAAGCTGGCGTAGTCGCCGTTCCAGTCGATCAGGCCGCCGCGGTCCAGTTCGAGGATGCGCGTGGCCAAGCTCTGCAGGAAGGCACGGTCGTGCGTGATAAACAGCACGGCGCCCTGGAAATCCTTGATGGCTTCTTCCAGCCAGGCGATGGCGCCGATGTCCAAGTGGTTGGTGGGTTCGTCGAGCAACAGCAGGTCGGGCTCGGAGACCAGGGCCTGGGCCAGCAGAACACGACGACGCCAGCCGCCGGACAATTCGGCGAGGGTCTTGTCGGCCGGCAGTTGCAGGCGGCTCAAGGTGCTGTCGACCAGTTGCTGCAGGCGCCAGCCGTCACGGGCTTCGAGGTCTTGCTGGACGTGCATCAGCTTGTCCAGGTCTTCTTCGGTGACACAGTTCTGCGCCAGGTGATGGTATTGCGCGAGCAACTCGCCCACGCCATCCAGGCCTTCGGCAACCACGTCGAACACAGTCCGTCCGTCGGCCACCGGCAATTCTTGCGGCAATTCGCCAATCTTGAGGCCCGGAGCGCGCCATACGGAGCCTTCATCGGGCTTCTGGTCGCCCTTGACCAGCTTCATCATGCTGGACTTGCCGGTGCCATTGCGGCCGATGATGCACACCCGCTCACCACGGGCGATCTGCCAGGACACCTTGTCCAACAACGGCATAGCGCCGAAAGCAAGGGACACATCGCTGAATTTGAGCAGGGTCATACGCTTCTCCAAAAACTGGGCGCGCATTCTACCTGAGTTGACGGTGGGATGCGGCCGGCATTTTCGCTGCCGACACGTTCTGTAGGACATTTCCAACGAACTTGAACGAACCGCCCGGCAAAGCTTTCAACGGCTGCGGGCAAAAGGCTAAGCTAGGGGCAATCAGTGTCGGCGGTGCCGGTGCTAGTCGTGATTTCTCTGCACGGACGTCTCATGCGCAGTCGCCTTTTCAACTTTTTATCTTGTCTGCTTCTTTCCGCCACCGCCGTTCAATCCGCCCAGGCCGTGGACCTCACCACCCAACGTCAATATTACGATGAAGCCAAACGGGCCCTGGCCAAGGGCGATACCGGCCCGTACATGCAATACAGCCAGGCCCTGGCCGACTACCCGCTGACGCCGTACCTGGCCTACGACGAACTGACCGCCCGCCTGAAAACCGCGAGCAACCAGGAAATCGAGCAGTTCCTTGCCAAAAACGGCGACCTGCCCCAGGCCAACTGGATGAAACTGCGCTGGTTGCGCTGGCTGGCCGAACGCGGCGACTGGCAGACCTTTGAAAAGTACTACGACGCCAAGCTCAATTTCGTCGAACTGGACTGCCTGCACGGCCAGTTCCAGCTCACGCACAACCTGAAAGCCGAAGGCTACAAGACCGCCGAAAAACTCTGGATGACCGGCAAGTCCCAACCGGCGGCCTGCGATGTCACCTTCGGCCAATGGGCGGCTGACGGCCAACTCACCGAACAGAAGATCTGGGATCGCGCCAAACTCGCCGCCGAAGCGCGCAACTACGCGCTGGCCAACAGCCTGGTGAAAACCCTGCCCACCCTCGGCGCCCAAGGTCGCTTGATGGTCGACGTGGCGCAAAAGCCCGACATGCTCAGCGACCCGTCACGTTTCCTGCCGGCGACCGAGGCCATGTCCGACGCCGTGGGCCTGGGCTTGCGCCGCCTGGCACGCCAGGATCCGGACAAGGCCATGGCCCTGCTCGATGGCTACGCCAGCAGCATGCACTTCTCGCGTGACGAAAAAGTGTCGATCGCCCGTGAAATCGGCCTGACCCTGGCCAAGCGCTACGACCCGCGCGCCCTCGAGGTGATGACCAAGTACGACCCCGAGCTGCGCGATAACACCGTCTCGGAATGGCGCCTGCGCCTGCTGTTGCGCCTGGCGCGCTGGGAAGATGCCTACCAGCTGACCCGCAAGCTCCCACAAGACCTCGCCACCACTAACCGCTGGCGCTACTGGCAAGCCCGCAGCCTCGAACTGGCCGAGCCTAACAACCCGCAAGCGCTGGTCCTGTACAAGCACCTGGCGCAAGAACGCGACTTCTATGGTTTCCTCGCGGCGGATCGCTCAAAGGCGCCGTACCAACTGAAGAACAAGCCCCTGCTGATGAGCCAGGCGTTGGTCAACAAAGTACGCAACACCCCCGGCGTACGGCGTGCGCTGGAGTTCTATGCGCGTGGCCAGATCGTGGATGGCCGCCGTGAGTGGTACCACGTCAGCCGTCACTTCAACCGCGACGAGATGGTCGCCCAGGCCAAGCTGGCCTACGACATGAAGTGGTACTTCCCCGCCATCCGCACCATCAGCCAGGCGCAGTACTGGGACGACCTGGACATCCGCTTCCCGATGGCCCACCGCGACACCCTGGTGCGGGAAGCCAAGGTGCGCGGCCTGCACTCCAGCTGGATATTCGCGATCACCCGCCAGGAAAGCGCCTTCATGGACGACGCCCGCTCCGGCGTCGGCGCCAGCGGCCTGATGCAACTGATGCCCGGCACCGCCAAGGAAACCGCGCGCAAGTTCAGTATCCCCCTGGCCTCCCCGGCCCAGGTGCTGGACCCGGACAAAAACATCCAGCTCGGCGCCGCCTACCTGAGCCAGGTGCACAGCCAGTTCAACGGCAACCGCGTGCTCGCCTCCGCCGCCTACAACGCCGGCCCCGGCCGTGTGCGCCAGTGGCTGCGCGGCGCGGATCACCTGAGTTTCGACGTATGGGTGGAAAGCATCCCGTTCGACGAAACCCGCCAGTATGTGCAGAACGTGCTGTCTTATTCGGTGATCTACGGGCAGAAGCTCAACTCACCCCAGCCGTTGGTGGATTGGCATGAGCGGTATTTTGATGATCAGTAAGGCCTAGGCAGAGGCTGCCACACTGCTGGCGATTCCTCCTGGATGTCGAGCGGGCTGTGGGTGACCCTAGATTTTTGTGGTGAGCGGGCTTGCCCCGCGCTGGAGGGCGAAGCACTCCCAATCCAGTGGCCGCAGTGTAGGGGTGAGTGTAGGGGTGACTGATACACCGCATCGTCCGTGTTAGGGCTGCTACGCAGCCCAGCGCGGGGCAAGCCCGCTCACTACATCAAACGCCTAGTCCTCGCTTTCCGCACCCTCAGCACCATCACTGAACTGCAACGCCGCCAACCGCGCATACAGCGGATTGCTCGCAATCAACTGCTGATGCGTACCCACCGCCACCAGCTTGCCCTGGTCCATCACCGCAATGCGGTCAGCGTTCTTCACCGTGGCCAATCGATGGGCGATCACCAGCGTGGTGCGACCCTGCATCAATTGCGGCAGTGCTTGCTGGATCAGGTGTTCACTCTGGGCATCGAGGGCGCTGGTGGCTTCGTCGAGCAGCAGGATCGGCGCGTCCACCAGCAGCGCACGGGCGATGGCCAGGCGCTGACGTTGGCCGCCGGAGAGGCCCATGCCGCCGTCGCCGAGGTGGGTCTGGTAGCCGTCGGGCATTTGCAGGATGAAGTCATGAGCATGGGCAATGCGCGCGGCGGCTTCGACCTGTTCGGTGGTGGCCGTCGGGTTGCCGTAGCGGATGTTCTCTTCGACGCTGCCGAAAAACAGCGCCGGGCTCTGGGAGACCAAGGCGAAGTGGCGGCGCAGGTCCATGGGGTCGAGTTCGGTCAGCGGGTGGCCTTCGAGCAGGATGCGGCCTTGCTGGGGATCGTAGAAGCGCAGCAGCAGGTCGAAAATGGTCGATTTACCGGCACCGGATGGGCCTACCAGCGCCAGGGTTTCCCCGGGGTTGATGGTCAAATTCAAGCCGTCGATGGCGTAGCTGTCGGGACGTGAAGGGTAGGAAAAGCGCAGGTCTTGCAGTTCCATGCGGCCGCTGACCCGCTCCGGCAGTTGGACGGTGCCGTCGGCGGGCGCCTGGATGTCATTACTCGACTGCAACAACTCGCCAATGCGCTCGGCGGCACCGGCAGCCCGTTGCAGTTCGCCGAGCACTTCACTCAGGGTGCCAACCGCGCTGCCGACGATCAGGCTGTAAAACACAAACGCCGCCAGCTCACCGCCGGAAATCCGCCCGCTGATGACGTCCATGCCACCCACCCACAGCATCACCCCCACGGCGCCCAGCACCAGCATGATCACCAGGGTAATCAACCAGGCACGCTGGGTGATGCGTTTGCGCGCGGTGGTAAAGGCGTCTTCCACCGTCACGGCGAAGCGTTGTTCGTCCTGCACCTGGTGGTTGTACGCCTGCACGGTCTTGATCTGACCGAGGGTCTCGGACACATAGCTGCCCACATCAGCGATGCGGTCCTGGCTTTGTCGCGACAGGCTGCGCACGCGCCGGCCGAAAATCAGGATCGGCGCCAACACCAGCGGCAGCGCCACCACCACGATACTGGTGAGCTTGGGGTTGGTGACAAACAGCAGCACGATGCCACCGATGACCATCAACGCATTGCGCAGGAACAGCGACAGCGAAGAGCCGATCACCGATTGCAGCAAGGTGGTGTCGGTGGTCAGCCGCGACTGGATTTCCGAACTGCGGTTGTTCTCGTAGAAGCCCGGGTGCAGGTAAATAAGATGGTTGAACACTTGCCGACGGATATCGGCCACCACCCGTTCGCCGATCCACGACACCAGGTAAAACCGTGCAAACGTGCCCACCGCCAAGCCCAGCACCAGCACCATGAACAGGCCGATGGACTGGTTGAGCAGGTGCGGCGACTGGGTCATGAAACCCTGGTCCACCAGCAGGCGGATGCCCTGCCCCATGGACAAAGTAATACCGGCAGTAACGATGAGCGCCAACAGGGCGCCGAGTGCGTGCCAGCGGTAAGGCGCAATGAAGCGGCTGGCCAGGCGGATCGCACGGCGTTGACGGACTGAAAACATGGAGGGCATCACCTGCGCAGGGGAGATAAGTATCTACACCCAACATTGGGGGAACTTGGGCAAATAGCAATGAGTCAGGTTAATTATGCCCGCCGACGCTGATCCCTAGAGGCTATCGGTCTAACCCCTGGCTGGAAATTTGTATCGGTTTCTGGTGGACTGGGTGTTCGAACCGGTGATCCCGCAGGGAGTTGTAACAGCGTGGTCACGCGGGGGTCTTAAAGTGGGTACACAACCTGATGAGGAGACAGGCCATGACCTTGCAAAATAGCAGCGATGCCAAGATTGAAGTGATCCGCCAGCCGCAGCAGCTGCCTTGCTCGTACATCGACGCTCAGGGCCGTGAAGTGCAGATCACCGAAGAGATGATCCAGCAAGCCTGCAGCGAACTGGAAGAAAAATTGGTCAAGCCTGCCCAGCAAGGCTGAAACGCCACGCTCTTTCAAACCCGGCCCAGGTGGCCGGGTTTTTATTGGCGTTTAAATTGCCTGCGCGCCCAATGCGGACACGATACTGGCCAGGGCCGTCGACTCCCCATTGATCCGCACCTTCAAACCCTCGATCTCGCGGCGTGCGGGATAATGCTTGCGCAGCAGGTCAAACGCCTTACGCTGTTCTTCCACCGTTCCCACAAGGCTACGACGGAAATCCGCATCATCGCGACGCGGGTCGTACACGCTGCGGCACAGGGTCGCCAATGCCCAGGCTGGGTCAGTCGATGCATTCAAGTGCACCTCGGCCAACCACGGTGGCGGCAGCAGATCACTCAACAGGATGCTCGGCGCCTGACCCAGGTGCGCACAGAACGCCTGATAGATCTGCGCCGTGCCGCGCTGCCTGCCCTCCAGGCTGTAGCCGGCGATATGCGGCGTGGCCAGCACGCACAAATCAGCCAGGTCGACGTCCACTTCGGGTTCGCCTTCCCACACGTCCAGCACCGCTTGCAGGTCTTCACGCGCCAGCAACACCTCACGCAGCGCGGCGTTGTCCACCACCGGGCCACGGCTGGCGTTGATCAGCCAGGTGCCGGGCTTGAGCTGCTCGAGGCGCTGGCGGTCGAACAGGTGCCAGGTGGAACCGTTGCCGGACTTGGTCAGCGGCGTGTGCAGGCTGATCACGTCGCATTGCTCGATGATCTGCGCCAGGCTGACGTAGTCGCCGTCCTCGGCGATCTGCCGTGGCGGGTCGCACACCAGCACGTTCCAGCCCAGGCCCTTGAGCACCTTGACCAGCCGCCCGCCCACTTCACCCGCGCCCACCACACCGTAAGTACGCTGGTTGAGGTCGGCGCCTTCGATCTCGGCCAGGGTCTGCAGGCTGCCCAGCACATAGTCCACCACGCCACGCGCGTTGCAGCCGGGGGCGCTGGACCACTGGATGCCGGCCTGCTTGAAGTAATCGAGGTCCAGATGGTCGGTGCCAATGGTGCAGGTGCCGACGAAGCGAACCTTGCTGCCCTCCAGCAATGCACGGTTGACGTTGGTCACCGAGCGCACCAACAACACATCAGCCTGCTCGACCGTAGCGCGGTCGAGGGAACGGCCGGGCACGCGGCGAATCTCGCCAAATCCTTGGAAAAATGCATCGAGCAGCGGAATATTTTCGTCGGCAACAATCAGCATGGCAGGCTCCTTTGGCGGACCCGCAGTGTACAGGGATCGCAGCCCTCGCTTACAAATCGCTAACACAGGTTTTTTCCTGACCGATGCGTCAAGGCGTAGAATCCGCCGTCCTTGCGCTGCCTTCTACTGGACACCTGTACGTGAACACTGCCACCGCCACCCTCACCCGCCCCGCCCGCATCAGCCGGGAAGTGCGCGGCCTGTTGACGCTCGCCTTGCCGATCATCATCGGCCAACTGGCCACTACGGCGATGAGCTTTGTCGATGCGGTCATGGCCGGGCGCGTCAGCCCCCAGGACCTGGCGGCCGTAGGCCTGGGCAATTCGATCTGGATCCCGGTGTACCTGCTGATGACCGGCACGCTGCTGGCCACTACGCCGAAAGTTGCTCAGCGCTACGGCGCGGGCCAGTTCAGCGAGATCGGGCCGCTGGTGCGACAGTCCTTGTGGCTGGCCGTGGTGGTCGGTATCACGGGCGCGCTGCTGTTGCTCTGCGCCGAACCGATCCTGCGTGCGATGAAGGTCGAGCCCGACCTGATCGCGCCGTCCATGGGCTACCTGCATGGCATTGCCGCCGGTATGCCGGCCATTGCGCTGTATTACGTGTTGCGCTGTTTCAGCGACGGCCTGGGCCGCACGCGGCCGAGCATGGTGATGGGCCTGTGTGGCCTGGCGCTGAACATTCCGCTGAACTACATCTTCATCTACGGTCACCTCGGCCTGCCAGCCATGGGTGGCGTGGGGTGTGGCTGGGCCACGGCCATTGCGATGTGGGTGATGATGCTCGGCCTGGCCGGCTGGACCCGCTGGGGTCCGGCCTACCAGAGCAGCGAATTGTTCAAGCGCTTCGACTGGCCGCAATGGGCGGTGATCAAGCGTGTACTGGGGATTGGCCTACCGATTGGCATCGCGATTTTTGCCGAATCGAGCATTTTCGCGGTAATCGCCTTGCTGCTCGGTAGCCTGGGGGCCACGGTGGTGTCCGGCCATCAGATCGCCCTGAACGTCAGCTCGCTGGTGTTCATGATCCCCTACTCCTTGAGCATGGCCGTCACCGTGCGCGTCGGCCAGGCCCTGGGCCGTGGCGAACCGCGTGAAGCGCGCTTCGCCGCCGGTGTCGGCATGGGCACTGCGCTGGCGTATGCCTGCCTGTCTTGCAGCCTGATGCTGGTGTTTCGCGAGCAGATTGCGGCGATCTACACCCCGGACCCGGTGGTGATTCACTTGGCGTCGATGTTGATCGTGTTCTCAGCGCTGTTCCAGTTCTCCGACTCGATCCAGGTCACGGCGGCGGGTGCGCTGCGTGGCTACCAGGACACCCGCGTGACCATGGTGCTGACCTTGTTCGCGTATTGGGGCGTGGGCCTGCCGGTGGGTTATGCCTTGGGCCTGACCGACTGGCTGGGCGAACCCAGCGGCCCAAGCGGCTTGTGGCAAGGGCTGATCGTAGGCCTGAGCTGCGCGGCGGGGATGTTGCTGGTGCGCCTGGCGCGCAGTGCACGCCGGCGCATTCGCGCAGACAAGGCGTTGGGTTAAACGGAGTTCTTGCGGATCCAGTACAGGTACGTACCGGCCTGCTCCTGCTGATCCACCAGTTCGTGGTCCAGGAACACGCAGAACTTGGGAATATCGCGACGCGTGGACGGGTCGGTCGCGATCACCTTGAGCAAGCCACCGGGCGGCAGGTCGCGGATGTGCTGGTGCAGCATCATGACCGGTTCCGGGCAGTTGAGGCCGGTGGCGTCGAGGGTGCCGTCTACAGGCATTTCTTCTGGATGACTCATACTTCACTCCTGAAACAGACCCGCTCTACTGTGGGAGCGGGCTTGCCCGCGATGACGGGGGCACATTCATCATAGATATCGACCGTTATACCGCTATCGCAGGCCAGCCAGCGCCCACATTTGAGCGGTGACCGCCCTAGACTCAGCGGGCCTTGGTTTTCTTCGCTGTTTCCAGCCGACGCAAATGGCAAGTCACTTCCTCACGGTCGTGATACAGCTGCTTGCAGCCGATCTCCACACGAATACCACGCGCCTTGAAGCCCTCTTCGATACGCTCCAGCAAGCGCTTCACTTCGGCGTAACGCTGTTTCATCGGCAACTTGAGGTTCACAACTGCCTCGCGGCAATGCCCCTCGCCGATCCAGGTTTCCAGCAGTGCGGCGTTACGCGCCGGTTTCTCGACAATATCGCAAACCATCCAGTCCACCGGCTGCTTGGGCACGAAGGTGAAGCCGTCGGCCATCAAGTGTTGGACCAGGCCGGTGTCCATCAGACTTTCGGCCATGGGGCCGTTGTCGATGGCGGTTACCAGCATGCCACGGTTGACCAGTTGCCAGGTCCAACCGCCCGGCGCTGCGCCGAGATCGACGCCGGTCATGTCGCCGTGCAGGCGCTCGTCCCACTGGTCGCGGGGAATGAAGTGGTGCCAAGCCTCTTCCAGCTTGAGGGTAGAACGGCTGGGCGCATCCCGTGGGAATTTCAGGCGCGGGATGCCCATCGGCCACATGGCCGAGTTGTTCGACTCGGCCAGCCCCATGAACACTTCGCGGCCGCTCTTGAAGGTCAGCAGCAGGCGCGGCTTGCTCGGGTCATCGACCAGCTTGCCGGCGTTCAGCAAGGCTTTGCGCAGGTGCACTTCGAACTTCTTGCAGAAGTTCGACAGTTCCTTGCCGTCGTTGGTGTCGACCATCTCCAGCCACAGGCTGCCGCACACCGGGAATTCGCGCAGGTGGGCGAGGATCACGCTGATGCGGTCGGTTTCCGGCAGGTCGATGAATACCCCGCGCGCCCATTGCCGCGGGAAGATCAGCTCGGCAAAACGCTGGCCGTGCATCAGGCGCTGGGCGCCGTCTTCTTCGGTGCAGACAAATTCGGCGCAGGCGCTGCCGGTCTTGGCCTTGGCGTAGCCGGAAACGTTCAGGCGCGCGGCGTGCTCCGCGATCTCGGAACAGACTTCGCCTTCAAAACCTGGGCGGCAGTGCATAAAAAGGGTGTTCATTGAATCTCCTGGCAACTGGCTTGCGCTATCGCAAAGCCTGTCATGAAAACGCGCGCATGATAGCTGAGTTCGGAACCTTGGTTCTGTCCATAGAGTCCAGTAATTAGCCAGCTACTGAAAACAGGGCTAGTTTGAAAGCTCTGTTCGTCCCGTCAGGTCCGTAGCCGTGCGGACCATAAGGAGTCATGTAATGTCATCCCTTGATAGCCTGAGAACCCTTAAAACCCTGCAAATCGACGACAAGACCTATCACTACTTCAGCTTGCCCGAAGCCGCCAAGAGCCTGGGTGACCTGGATAAACTGCCGATGTCCCTCAAGGTGCTGCTGGAAAACCTGCTGCGCTGGGAAGACGACAAGACCGTCACCGGCGCCGACCTCAAGGCCATTGCCGCCTGGCTCAAAGAGCGCCAGTCCGACCGCGAGATCCAGTACCGCCCGGCCCGGGTATTGATGCAAGACTTTACCGGCGTTCCCGCCGTGGTCGACCTGGCCGCCATGCGCGCCGCCGTGGCCAAGGCCGGGGGCGACCCGCAGCGCATCAACCCGCTCTCCCCCGTGGACTTGGTGATCGACCACTCGGTGATGGTCGACAAATTCGGCAACGCCGATGCCTTCGAGCAAAACGTCGACATCGAGATGCAGCGCAACGGCGAACGCTACGCCTTCCTGCGTTGGGGCCAGAGCGCCTTCGACAACTTCAGCGTGGTGCCGCCGGGCACCGGCATTTGCCACCAGGTCAACCTCGAATACCTCGGCCGCACGGTCTGGACCAAGGACGAAGACGGCCGCACCTATGCCTTCCCGGACACCCTGGTCGGCACCGACTCCCACACCACCATGATCAACGGCCTCGGCGTACTCGGCTGGGGCGTGGGCGGTATCGAGGCGGAGGCGGCGATGCTCGGCCAGCCCGTGTCGATGCTGATCCCGGAAGTGATCGGTTTCAAGCTCACCGGCAAATTGAAAGAAGGCATCACCGCCACCGACTTGGTGCTGACCGTGACCCAGATGCTGCGTAAAAAAGGCGTGGTGGGCAAGTTCGTCGAATTCTACGGCGACGGCCTCGCGGACCTGCCGCTGGCCGACCGTGCCACCATCGCCAACATGGCCCCGGAATATGGCGCCACCTGCGGCTTTTTCCCAGTGGATGAAGTGACGTTGGACTACCTGCGCCTGTCCGGCCGTCCGGCAGAAACCGTGAAGTTGGTAGAGGCTTACACCAAGGCCCAAGGCCTGTGGCGCACCGCTGGCCAAGAACCGGTGTTCACCGACAGCCTGGCCCTCGACATGGGCAGTGTCGAAGCCAGCCTGGCCGGGCCGAAACGCCCGCAGGACCGTGTGTCCCTGCCGAATGTCGGCCAAGCGTTCAGCGACTTCCTTGACCTGCAATTCAAACCCGCCAACAAGGAGGAAGGCCGCCTCGAAAGCGAAGGCGGCGGCGGGGTTGCCGTGGGCAATGCCGACTTGGTGGGCGAAACCGACTACGAATACGACGGCCAGACCTATCGCCTGAAAAACGGCGCGGTGGTGATCGCCGCAATCACCTCCTGCACCAACACCTCCAACCCCAGCGTGATGATGGCGGCCGGGCTGGTGGCGAAAAAGGCCGTGGAAAAGGGCCTGACCCGCAAGCCCTGGGTGAAAACCTCATTGGCACCCGGCTCCAAAGTGGTCACCGACTACTACAAGGCCGCGGGCCTCACCCAGTACCTGGACAAACTTGGCTTCGACCTCGTGGGTTATGGCTGCACCACCTGTATCGGCAACTCAGGGCCTTTGCCCGAGCCGATCGAAAAGGCCATCCAGAAAGCCGACCTTGCCGTGGCGTCGGTGCTGTCCGGCAACCGCAACTTCGAAGGCCGCGTGCACCCACTGGTGAAAACCAACTGGCTGGCTTCGCCGCCGCTGGTGGTGGCTTACGCTCTGGCGGGCACCGTACGCATCGATATCAGCAGCGAGCCGCTGGGTAACGATCAGGACGGCAACCCGGTGTACCTCAAGGACATCTGGCCGAGCAGCAAGGAAATCGCCGACGCGGTGGCCCAAGTCAGCACCGGCATGTTCCACAAGGAATACGCCGAGGTGTTTGCCGGTGACGAACAGTGGCAAGCCATTGAAGTGCCGCAGGCCGCCACCTACGTGTGGCAGAAGGACTCCACCTACATCCAGCACCCGCCGTTCTTCGATGACATCGCAGGTCCCTTGCCGGTCATCAAGGACGTCCGAGGCGCCAACGTGCTGGCCCTGCTGGGCGATTCGGTCACCACCGACCACATCTCCCCCGCCGGCAATATCAAGACCGACAGCCCCGCCGGCCGCTACCTGCGCGAGCAAGGCGTGGAGCCACGCGATTTCAACTCCTACGGCTCGCGCCGTGGTAACCATGAAGTGATGATGCGCGGCACCTTTGCCAATATCCGTATCCGCAATGAAATGCTCGGCGGCGAAGAAGGCGGTAATACGCTGTACATCCCCACCGGGGAGAAAATGCCGATCTACGATGCTGCGATGAAATACCAGGCTTCGGGCACGCCGCTTGTGGTGATTGCCGGCCAGGAATACGGCACCGGCTCCAGCCGTGACTGGGCGGCCAAGGGCACCAACTTGCTGGGCGTCAAGGCGGTGATCGCCGAGAGTTTCGAGCGGATTCACCGCTCCAACCTGGTAGGCATGGGCGTGCTGCCGTTGCAGTTCAAGCTGGATCAGAACCGCACGTCGCTCAAGCTGACCGGCAAGGAGAGGATCGACATTCTCGGCCTGACCGACGTAGAGATCACCCCGCGCATGAACCTGACGCTGGTGATTACACGGGAGGATGGCAGCAGCGAGAAAGTCGAGGTGCTGTGCCGGATCGATACGCTGAATGAAGTGGAGTACTTCAAGGCGGGCGGGATTCTGCACTATGTGCTGCGCCAACTGATCGCATCTTAAGAGCACCGCAAAACCAATGTGGGAGGGGGCTTGCCCCCGATAGCAGTGGATCAGTCAACACATACAGTGACTGAAACACCGCCATCGGGGGCAAGCCCCCTCCCACATTTTGACCGCGTTTAACCGTTCAGATCAGCCGAACAGCCACTTCCACAGCAGTACCAAGACAACCACAGCCAGCACCGGCCGCGCAATGCGGTAGGCCTTCGGGTGCTTGCGCTTCCACTGCTTGACCACACCACTGAACTTGTCGCTGAAGGTCTTGCTCCAGGCATACGCCTGGTTGATCCCGCCAACGCGCTCGTCATCCAGGTTCTGCGGTGCCGTCGCGCGGCCCAATTGCTTGCTGACCCAACGGTTGATACGGGTCATCACGCGATTGCTCAACGGCCGTTCAATGTCACAGAACAGAATCACACGGGTCTGCTCGGTTTCGTTCTTGACCCAGTGCACGTAGGTCTCGTCGAACATCACGTCCTCACCGTCGCGCCAGGCGTACACCTGGCCGTCGACGAAAATGCGACAGTCGTCGGAGTTCGGCGTGGACAGGCCCAGGTGGTACCGCAGGGAACCGGCAAACGGATCGCGATGCGGGTTCAGGTGGCTGCCGCCCGGCAACAGCGCGAACATCGCGCCCTTGACGTTGGGAATGCTGCTCACCAGCGCCACGGTTTTCGGGCACAGCGCCTCGGCCGATGGCAGGGGTTTGTCGTACCACTTGAGGTAGAAACGCTTCCAGCCCTTCTTGAAGAACGAACCGAAGCCGGCATCGTTGTTCTTTTCCGCCGCGCGGATGTAACCCTCGTCGAACAGGTGCATGGCCTCTTCGCGGATCACTTCCCAGTTGTCCTTGAGCACATCCAGTTCCGGGAACTTGCTGCGGTCCAAGTACGGCTTGGACGGCACGGCCGAAAACAGGTACATCAAGGCGTTATACGGGGCGAACAGCGCCGAATGGTTGACGAACTGGCGCAACATCGGCAAACGCGCCTTGCCGCGCAGGTGCACATACAGCGTGCTGCCGATAAACAACGCCAGTACCGACAGCTTGGCGGCCAAAGAAAAGGTCATGCAGCAACTCCTGGAAATAATCGCCTGGCCAACAGCAGACGTAGCAGCCGGCCATGATAAACAGTTGGGCCATTATGCAGAAGGCCTAGCTTAGCAACGCTGATTCACATCAACCGATGACTGTGGTGAGCGGGCCCGCTCACCACAGTAAGCCTAATCACCACAGGACATGCATCAAGCCTGGTTCTCTTGCTCGGTGAACAAATCGCTGAACAGCATGCTCGACAGGTAGCGCTCACCGGAGTCCGGCAGGATCACCACGATGGTCTTGCCTTGCATTTCCGGCTTCTCGGCCAGGCGCACCGCCACGGCCATGGCGGCGCCGCAGGAAATACCGCACAAAATCCCCTCTTCCTGCATCAGGCGCAGGGCCATGGCCTTGGATTCGTCGTCGGTCACCAATTCAACGCGGTCGACCATCGACAAGTCCAGGTTCTTCGGCACGAAACCGGCGCCAATGCCCTGGATCTTGTGCGGGCTGGGCTTGATCTCTTCGCCCGCCAGCGCCTGGGTGATCACCGGCGAGACAACCGGCTCAACGGCCACCGACAGGATCGGCTTGCCCGCGATGTTCTTGATATAGCGCGATACGCCGGTAATGGTACCGCCCGTCCCCACGCCCGCGACCAGCACGTCCACGGCGCCATCGGTGTCGTTCCAGATTTCCGGGCCGGTGGTTTTCTCGTGGATCGCCGGGTTGGCCGGGTTTTCGAACTGGCCCGGCATAAAATAGGTCGCCGGGTCGCCAGCAACAATTTCAGCGGCCTTGGCGATGGCACCGGGCATGCCCTTGGCCGGCTCGGTCAGCACCAGCTCAGCGCCAAGAGCCTTGAGGACCTTGCGCCGCTCGATGCTCATGGACGCCGGCATGGTCAACAGCAGCTTGTAGCCACGGGCCGCAGCGACAAACGCCAGGCCGATGCCGGTGTTACCGGAAGTGGGTTCGACAATGGTCATGCCGGGCTTGAGTTTGCCGGTGCTTTCGGCGTCCCAGATCATGTTTGCGCCAATGCGGCACTTCACCGAGTAGCCCGGGTTGCGCCCTTCGATCTTGGCCAGGATGGTCACGCCGCGCGGTGCGATACGGTTGATCTGCACCAGGGGCGTGTTACCGATGGAGTGCGCGTTGTCTGCAAAGATACGGCTCATGACGGGTCCTATTGCTCGATTTCCGGAAGGCCCCAAGGGTATGCCTCAGGCTCGGAGGCGTCCAGTCGGCGGAACGTTGCGGCGCTCCCGGCAGTCCATGCCCTATACGGACAGAGGACCCTCCCCATGAAACGTCGCTACAGTTGGCCGCTATGGACCGTCGCCGGGCTGGTGGTGGTGCTGGTTGCCGTGAACATTGCACTGCCCTACCTGGTGCGCAATTACCTGAATGAAAAGCTCGCCGACATGGGCGATTACCGCGGCCAGGTGGCGGATGTGGACCTGGCCCTATGGCGCGGCGCCTACCGGATCAACGGCCTGCAAATCGTCAAAGTGGACGGCAAGGTGCCCGTCCCGTTCGTCAAGGCGCCGCTGATCGAGTTCGCCGTGAGCTGGCATTCGCTGTGGTACGACCATGCGGTGGTGGCCGAGGGGCACTTTGTAAGACCGGAGATCAACTTCGTCGACGGCGGGGCCAACAAACAGGCGTCCCAGACCGGTAAAGGCACCGACTGGCAGGAACAGCTGAGCAAACTGCTGCCGATCACCTTGAACGAGGTGCGTATCGAAGAGGGCAAGATCGCCTTTCATAACTTCAGTTCCAAGCCTCAGGTCAACATCAACGCCACGGACGTCAACGCGAGCTTCTTCAACCTGACCAATGTGGTCGACGTCAAAGGCAAGCGTGATGCGCGCTTTGAAGGCAAGGCGTTGCTGCAAGGCCAGGCGCCGCTGGAAGCCACCGCCACCTTTGACCCGTTGAGCGACTTCGAAGAGTTCGAATTCCGTTTCCGCGCCAAAGACTTGCAGTTAAAGCGCATGAATGACTTCGCCTCGGCCTACGGCAAGTTCGATTTCAAAGCCGGCACGGGCGACGTGGTCATTGAAGCCCAGGCCGAAAAAGGCCAGTTGACCGGCTACATCAAGCCGTTGCTGCGGGATGTAGAAGTGTTCGACTGGAAACAAGACGTGGAAAACAAAGACAAGAACATCTTCCGCTCCATCTGGGAGGCCGTGGTCGGCGCCAGTGAGACCGTGCTGAAAAACCAGAGCAAAAACCAGTTCGCCACCCGCGTGGAGCTCAGTGGCAGCGTGCATCAGCAAAATGTCAGCGCGTTCTCGGCGTTTTTGGCGATTTTGCGCAACGGGTTTATCCAGGCCTTCAATGCGCGTTATGAACAACCCAAGCCCTCGGCGGATTGAAGGTGACCGGTCATTCAGAGACTGAATAATCCGCCTGCGTTCACAGTCGCCGGGGCCGCGCGGTATAGTCCGGGCATTGATGAATTCGAGGAATGACCGATGAAGTTCGAAGGCACCCAGGCCTACGTTGCCACTGATGACCTGAAACTGGCCGTCAACGCCGCCATCACCCTGGAGCGGCCACTGCTGGTCAAGGGCGAGCCCGGCACCGGCAAGACCATGCTCGCCGAGCAACTGGCCGAATCCTTCGGCGCCAGGCTGATCACCTGGCACATCAAGTCCACCACCAAGGCGCATCAGGGCCTGTACGAGTACGACGCGGTCAGCCGCCTGCGCGACTCGCAGCTGGGCGTGGACAAGGTGCACGACGTGCGCAATTACCTGAAAAAGGGCAAGCTCTGGGAAGCCTTCGAGTCCGAGGAGCGGGTGATCCTGCTGATCGATGAAATCGACAAGGCCGACATCGAGTTCCCCAATGACCTGCTGCAAGAACTCGACAAGATGGAGTTCTACGTCTACGAAATCGACGAGACCATCAAGGCCAAGAAACGCCCGATCATCATCATTACCTCTAACAACGAAAAAGAGCTGCCGGACGCGTTCCTGCGCCGCTGCTTCTTCCACTACATCGCCTTCCCCGACCGCGCCACCCTGCAAAAGATCGTGGATGTGCACTACCCTGACATCAAGAAAGACTTGGTCAGCGAAGCCCTCGACGTGTTCTTCGACGTACGCAAGGTGCCGGGCCTGAAGAAAAAGCCCTCCACTTCCGAATTGGTCGACTGGCTCAAGCTGCTGATGGCTGACAATATCGGCGAAGCCGTGCTGCGCGAGCGCGACCCCACCAAGGCCATCCCGCCGCTGGCCGGTGCCTTGGTGAAGAACGAGCAAGACGTGCAATTGCTGGAGCGTCTGGCGTTCATGAGCCGTCGCGGTAATCGCTGATGTTGCTCAACCTGTTCAATGAAATGCGGGCCGCCAAGGTGCCGGTGTCGGTGCGCGAGCTGCTCGACTTGATCAACGCGCTCAAGCAACGCGTGACCTTCGCCGACATGGACGAGTTCTACTACTTGTCCCGGGCGATCCTGGTCAAGGACGAGCGGCACTACGACAAGTTCGACCGGGCCTTTGGCGCCTACTTCAACGGCCTGGAAAAACTCGACGACCACTTGCAGGCGCTGATTCCCGAGGACTGGCTGCGCAAAGAGTTCGAACGCTCGCTGACCGATGAGGAGCGCGCGCAGATCCAGTCCCTCGGCGGCCTGGACAAGCTGATCGAGGAATTCAAGAAACGCCTGGAAGAACAGAAGGAACGCCACGCCGGCGGTAACAAGTGGATTGGCACCGGCGGCACCAGCCCGTTTGGCTCCGGGGGTTACAACCCGGAAGGCATCCGCGTCGGCGATGCCGGCAAGCGCCAGGGCAAGGCCGTGAAGGTCTGGGACCAGCGCGAGTACAAGAACCTCGACGATCAGGTCGAACTGGGCACGCGCAATATCAAGATCGCCCTGCGCCGCCTGCGCAAGTTTGCGCGCCAGGGTGCGGCGGAAGAGCTGGATATCGACGGCACCATCGACCACACCGCCCGCGACGCCGGTTTGCTGAATATCCAGATGCGCCCGGAGCGGCGCAACACCATCAAGCTGCTGTTGCTGTTCGATATCGGCGGCTCGATGGATGCCCACGTGAAGATCTGCGAAGAGCTGTTCTCCGCGTGCAAGACCGAGTTCAAGCACCTGGAGTACTTCTACTTCCATAACTTCGTGTACGAGTCGGTGTGGAAGAACAACCAGCGCCGCACCTCGGAACGCACCTCGACCCAGGACCTGCTGCACAAGTACGGCGCCGACTACAAAGTGATCTTTATCGGCGATGCGTCGATGGCGCCGTATGAAATCACCCAGGCGGGCGGCAGTGTCGAGCACTGGAATGAAGAGCCAGGATATGTCTGGATGCAGCGCTTCATGGCCAAGTACAAGAAGCTCATCTGGATTAACCCGTACCCGAAGGACACGTGGGGGTATACGGCGTCGACGGGGATTGTGCGGGAGTTGGTGGAGGATCAGATGTATCCGCTGACATTGCGCGGGCTGGAAGAAGGGATGCGCTTTCTCTCCAAATAAACGCCGCCCGCAATAATGCAGGAAATCTAATGTGGGAGGGGGCTTGCCCCCGATGGCAGTGGTCCAGTCACTGATGTGTTGACTGAGACACTGCCATCGGGGGCAAGCCCCCTCCCACATTTTAAATGCGGTGTTATGCAAATCGGCGCAAATACTCGACATGCTGCCGATGCGCAGTCTCCTGCACCACAGGCGTCAACCGCACCTTCTCCCCCGGCAGACACTGCGCCAGCCGTGCCAGCGACAACGGCGTCAACGCCCCCAGGCGCGGATAGCCGCCAATGGTCTGCCGGTCATTGAGCAACACAATCGGCTGCCCGTCCGGCGGCACCTGGATCGCGCCCAACGGAATCCCCTCGGAAATCAGCGACGGCCCCTGGTACTGCAACGGCGTGCCCAGCAAGCGCATGCCCATGCGGTCGGCGCGGCTGTCGAGAGCCCATTCGGTGTTGAACGCATCGAACAGGCTCTGGCCGCTGAACTGGCCGATCTGTGCGCCGACGATCACGTCCAGCGACGCCTTGGCCGGCAACGTCTGCGCGCTCAGCACCTTCATCGCACCGCCGGTACCGGAATAGGCCAACCGCCCGCCTTCGGCCAGCGCCTTGCCGAAACCGTCCAGCCCGCCCAGTTCCTCACGCACAACGGTGGCGCAACTGCCGAGCACATCCGGCGCATCAAACCCGCCGGGCGCCGCCAGGTAGGCACGCGCGCCGCTGAACGGCTGCGTGAAACGCAAGCGTTGGCCCTTTTGCAGGATAAAACTGCGGCCGGGGCTGATGGCGCGTTCGTCGATATAGGCGCCCAGGTCCGCACCGGCCAGGGCCAGCAGGCAATACTCCTCGGCCTGCACGGTAAAGCCGCCCAAGGTGATTTCCACCACCGGCGCGTCCAGCGCGTTGCCCAGCAGCCAGTTGGCCCAGGACATCGACACCCAATCCAGCGCCCCGCCCTGGGTCACGCCCAAATGGCGCACGCCAAAGCGACCGGCGTCCTGCAACAGGCACAGCGGCGTGCTGGCCTCGATGATCAAGCAGCTCATGCCTGCGCCTCCAACGGCGTGTCGTCGCCACCCAATGTGATGAATTCAGCGCGGTCGACCGCCTCGAAGCGCACGGTGTCGCCCGGTTGCATCAGGCTGTAGCCCTCGCGCTCGCGGTCGAAGAGTTTGGCCGGCGTGCGCCCGATCAGGTTCCAGCCGCCTGGCGACACCACCGGGTAGGCGGCGGTTTGCCGTTCGGCAATGCCGACGCTGCCGGCCGCCACGCGTTTGCGAGGGGTGTTGAGGCGCGGGGTGGCAAGAATTTCATCCACCAGGCCCATAAAGGCAAAGCCGGGGGCGAAGCCGAGGGCAAACACCTGGTATTCGTGGGCACTGTGACGGCGAATCACGTCGTCGATGGCCAGGCCGCTGCGCTGGCTGAGCAAGGTCAATTCCGGGCCGACGCTCAGGTCGTACCACACCGGCAGCACATGACACTGGCCGCTGCCCTGGGCCTGCGGCTGCAGGTCGGTGAGGGCCAGGTCGATCAGCTCCCGTGCCTGGGCCGGGCTCACTGCGCTGAGGTCGTAATGCACCATCAAGGTGGTGTAGGACGGCACCAAGTCGACCAATGCGGCGCCAAACCCGCTGCGCAGGCGTTGGGTCGCGGCCAGCATCCACGGCATGTTGGTTTCGGCGATTGCATCAAACAGGCGCACCATCAGGCAGTCGATGGCCACCACTTCAATCCGTGGCTTCATGCTGGCTTCAATGCCTCGCGGATGCGCTGCACCGCCGCGACCGAACTGGCGTTGTCACCGTGTACGCACAGCGTATTGGCCTGCAGCACCAGGGGGCTGCCGTCGCTGGCGATCAGCGCTTCGCCGCGTGAAATGGTCAGGGCTTGCTGCACGATGGTGTCGGAATCGTGGTGCACGGCACCGGGTAGTTGACGCGAGACCAAGTGCCCCTTGTTGTCGTAGGCGCGGTCGGCGAAGGCTTCGAACCACAGGGTTACACCGTATTCGTCGCCCAGGGCCTGGGCCGCGCTGTTGTCGCGGGTGGCGAGCAGCATCAGCGGCAGTTCGCCGTAGGCCGCCACGGCCTGGATCACCGCGCGCAATTGGGCCGGGTTGGCCATCATGTCGTTGTACATCGCGCCGTGGGGTTTGACGTAGCTGACACACCCACCTTGGGCCCGGCAAATACCGTCGAGCGCACCTATCTGGTAGTGCAACAGGTCCTGGATTTCCTGGGGTGTGTAGGCCATGGAGCGGCGACCGAAACCTTGCAGGTCCTGATACGCCGGGTGCGCGCCGACTTGCACGCCATGCTTGAGCGCCAGGCTGACGGTCTTGCGCATGATGCTCGGGTCGCCGGCGTGAAAGCCACAGGCCACGTTGGCGCAATCAATGAACGGCATGACCTCGGCGTCCAGACCCATGGTCCAGTTACCAAAGCTTTCGCCGATGTCGCAATTCAGTAAAAGTCGGCTCACGGTCTGTCGCTCCTGTAGGCTTTATTTTTTTGTAGTGTGGGATTTTTTACACAGAACTCGCAACTTGTCCTGACACCCCAACGGCGCTTATCGTGGAATGGCTCGATTTTTGGCGCTGGCCCGGTACGGCGTCCAACTAATAAAAACCGATCCATGCATAAGAAAAAGTTGATCCCATGAATTTGAAGTTCCTCGAAACCTTCGTCTGGGTGGCCAAGCTCAAGAGTTTCCGCCTGACCGCCGAGAAGTTGTTCACCACCCAGGCGTCGATCTCCAGCCGCATCGCGGTGCTGGAAAGCGAGCTGGGGGTGAAGCTGTTTCTGCGCGATTCGCGTGGCGTGAGCCTGACCCCGGAAGGCTTGAAGGTGCTCGACTACGCCGAGCAGATGATGGTGACCATGCAGGGCTTGAAGCAGTCCCTGGAGACCACCAGCAGCAAGGTCGGGCGCATTCGGATCGGCGCCATGGACACGGTGATCCACACCTGGCTCAGCCCACTGGTGGCGGAACTGATGGACCATTTCCCGTTAGTGGAAATCGAATTGGTCGCCGATACCGCGCTGAACCTCAGCGATCAGCTGCAAAAAGGCTTCCTCGACCTGATCCTGCAAACCGACCTGCTGCGCCTCGAAACCGTGCGCAGCCTGGAACTGGCCAGCCACCCCATGGCCTGGATCGTCGCCAGCCAGTCGATCTACAACCGTGACTACGCCTCCCTGGCCGAACTGGCCCAGGAGCGCATCATCACGTATTCGAAAAACTCCCACCCGCACCAGGACGTTATCAGCCTGATGCAGGCCAACGGCGTGGCGGCGCCACGGATGAACTGCGTGAATTCGGTGTCGGCGATTACGCGGTTGTTGCGCGATGGTTTTGGCATTGGCGCGCTGCCGCCGGTGCTGGTGCGCGAAGAACTGGCGCGCGGGGAATTGGTGATGTTGCCGATGGCGCAGAAACTGCCGAATTTGCAGGTGGTGGTGTCGTGGCGCGTGGGGGTGGAGTTGGTGGAGGAGATTGTGGGGTTGTGCCACAAGGTGGTGGCGCGGTATGCCGAGGAGGTCGGTGCGGAGCGGATGGTGCTGAGTGCACAACCTCACTGAAGACACTGGATAAAACTGTGGGAGGGGGCTTGCCCCCGATGGCGGTGGTTCAGTCACTGATCTATTGACTGACACTCCCCTATCGGGGGCAAGCCCCCTCCCACATTTTCCCCGAGTTGAACCTTTAGAGGCCCTTGAGATCTCGCTCTTCGATCGGCCGGCTCTGGCGCAGGCGCTTGCCGCCCAGTACCACCCAATCGATCAGGCGGAACAGGCACTCGATGCCGAACGACAACAGCATCGCCCCGCCCAATCCCCAGCCCATGGCTTCGGGGGTCAGCAGAATCTGATAGCTGTAGCCCTTCCAGGTTTCCTGGCGAATGTCCGGGTCGGCCGCCACCGCCACTTGCAGGGCGCGGATGTACCACGGGCCTTGCATGGCCTGGAATTGCTTGTCCAACGCCACTTGGCGGTCAAGCATCGCGCCGAGGCTGTTGGCGTCGCTCTGGAACACCGGGTCGTCACTGGCACGGTAATGCGCCACCAACGCCTTCAAGTCACCGTTGAAGAACTGCCGCGCGGTGGTTTCAAACCCGCTGAGGCCGGTCTGGGCCTCGATCAAGTGGGCTTCGACGCGCTTGGCGTAGTCGTTGATAAACCCGGGCACTTGCACGCCGACCAACAGGCCAATGGCAAACAGCACCAACCGCAGATAACTGAGCAACATGGGCGATATCCTTACTCGGTGATGCCCTGGCTGACGCATTCACCGCGTCGCCACAGGCTCCATTGGCCCGGTTCGTAGCGGGTCCAGTTTTCGTTGTCGGTCAAAGGCTCGGTGGCGATCACCGTCACGACATCATTGGGCGTGGTTTCGGCCTGAAAATCGACGATCACGTCGACATCTTTCAGGCGTGCAGGGCCGAAGGGTGCGCGGCGGGTGATCTGCGCCAATTTGGTCGAGCAGTAGCAAAACAGCCAGTCGCCATCACTGAGCAGGCAGTTGAACACGCCTTTGCTGCGGTATTCGGAGCAGGCGGCGATCAGGTCCGGCAGCACCTGTTCAAGGTCCACCGGTTCAGGGAAGGCCTCGCGCACGCGGTTAAGCAGGTCGCAGAAGGCCGCTTCGCTGTCGGTGTCGCCCACCGGGCGGTAAAAGGTGGCGCGGGGCTTGAAGTCCGCCAGCTGGCCGTTGTGTGCGAAGCACCAGTTGCGGCCCCACAGTTCGCGCACGAACGGGTGGGTATTGGCCAGGCTGACCTTGCCGACATTCGCCTGGCGGATATGGCCAATCACCACTTCACTTTTGATCGGGTAACGCTGCACCAGCAGCGCGACTTCGGATTCACTGCTGGCAGCCGGATCCTGGAACAGACGCAGGCCACGGCCCTCGTAAAACGCGATGCCCCAACCGTCACGGTGGGGGCCGGTGCGCCCACCGCGTTGCATCAGCCCGGTAAAGCTGAACACGATGTCGGTGGGGACGTTGGCACTCATGCCCAATAATTCACACATGCCAGGGCTCTCGCTGCAGGGCGGACGACGTTAAAGGCGCGGTTCTACGCGCATACCGCTCACAGGTGCAGGACGGCGGAAAGGCACGTCGTCTTCATCTTCATCCGGTTCGGCGGCCAGGGCCGCATCGGCGGCGGCCTTGCGCTCACGGCGGGCGTTGGCGGCGCGCTCGATGGGCCAGCGGATCAGCACAAACACGATGTACACGCCAAAGGCGATCATGGTGTACATGAACAGATCGGAGATGGCCCGCCAGGCGTTGTTGCCGACCTTGAGCACCAGGTCCAGGGCGGTGATGGCCACGGCCGGGGCGAACTGAGTCTTGACCGGGTCGACGATGGTCGGGCTGAACAACAGCACCGCCATCAGCAATTGCAGCGGCTCGCGCAGCCAGCGCCAGATCCAGCGGGTCATGCGCCACCACACCAACAGGCAGCCCAAAGCGGCGAAGGCGTAAAGGCCCCAAGCGGTCAGATAGTCGTTCTCGGTCATGGTGTCCATGGCAAGGTAGGCAAACAGGCGGCTATGATAACGGCTTTTGCGTGTCGCGGCTGCAATGCCTGCCACCGTCCGCCAGATAGAGAATAATCCATGCCTATATCGCTCCCCCCGATTGCCCGCAAGGCCCCAGGCCCAGATCCGTACGCCTGGCTGCAGGAGCGTGACAGCGCTGAGGTGCTCGACTACCTCAAGGCCGAAAACGCCTGGCAGGAAGCCCAGCTCGCCGACAAGCAGACGCTGCGCGAAACCCTGTTCGAGGAGATCAAGGGCCGCATTCTCGAAACCGATCTGTCCCTGCCCTCGCCCTGGGGCCCGTACCTCTACTACACCCGCACCACCGCCGGTGACGAGTACGCCCGTCACTACCGCTGCCGTCGCCCGGCCGACGACAGCAACCAGGTGGATGACAGCAGCGAGGAGTTGTTGCTGGACCCGAACGTGCTGGCCAATGGCGGTTTCTTCTCCCTCGGCGCGTTCAGCATCAGCCCCGACCACCAGCGCCTGGCCTACAGCCTCGACACCAGCGGTGAAGAGATCTACACCCTGTACGTGAAGGAATTGGCGACCGGCAAGGTCAGCGAACTGGAATTCCAGGACTGCGACGGCAGCATGACCTGGGCCAACGACAGCCTGACGCTGTTCTTCGGCGAACTGGACGACACCCACCGTCCGCACAAACTGTATCGCTACCGCCTGGATGGCACGGCCGCGCAGGAAGTGTTCCATGAGCCAGACGGCCGATTTTTCCTGCATTGCTACCGTTCCAGCTCCGAGCGCCAGTTGCTGCTGTCGCTGGGCAGCAAGACCACCAGCGAGGTCTGGGCGCTGGACGCCAACCAGCCGCACCTGGACTTCACCTGCCTGGCGCCGCGGGTCGAGGACCACGAATACGATGTCGACCACGGCCAGCTGAATGGCGCGTGGACCTGGTTTATCCGCAGCAACCGGGAGGGCATCAACTACGCACTGTTCGTGGCAACCGACATCGGCGACGTGCCGACCGAGGATGAGTGGCAAAACCTCATCCCCCACAGCGACGAGGTGATGCTCGACGGCGTGAGCCTGAATACCAGTGCCATGACCCTGAGCCTGCGCATGGGTGGCCTGCCGGTGATCGAAGTGCACCCGGAAGGCCTGCCGGCCTATCGCGTGGAATTGCCTGACGCCGCCTACAGCCTCTACGTACAGAACAGCCTGGAGTTTTCCAGCAACAAGATCCGTCTGCGCTACGAAGCGTTGAACCGACCGGCCCAGGTCCGCCAACTGGAACTGGCCAGCGGTGCGCAGCAGGTGCTCAAGGAAACGCCGGTACTGGGCGTGTTCAACGCCGATGACTATGTGAGCCAACGCCTGTGGGCCAGCTCGGCGGATGGCACCCAAGTGCCGATCAGCCTGGTGGTCAAGCGCGACCACCTCGGTAAACCTGTGCCTTTGTACCTGTACGGCTACGGCGCCTACGGTTCAAGCCTCGACCCGTGGTTCTCCCATGCACGCTTGAGCCTGCTGGACCGTGGCGTGGCCTTCGCCATTGCGCATGTGCGCGGCGGCGGCGAGCTGGGCGAAGCCTGGTACCGCGCGGGCAAGCAGGAACACAAGCAGAACACCTTCAGCGACTTTATCGCCTGCGCCGAACACCTGATCGCCCAGGGCCTGACCACCTCCAAGCAACTGGCGATCAGCGGCGGCAGTGCCGGCGGCCTGCTGATCGGCGCGGTACTCAACCAGCGCCCGGCGCTGTTCCAGGCGGCGATTGCCGAAGTGCCGTTCGTCGACGTGCTCAACACCATGCTCGACCCGGAACTGCCCCTGACCATCACCGAGTACGACGAGTGGGGCAACCCGCAGGAGCCCGAGGTGTATGCACGCATCAAGGGCTACGCGCCGTACGAAAATGTCAGCCCCCAGGCCTACCCGCACATGCTGGTGATCGCCGGCTACAACGACAGCCGCGTGCAATATTGGGAAGCCGCCAAGTGGGTCGCCAAGTTGCGTGACACCAAGACCGACGACAACCTGCTGTTGCTCAAGACCGAACTGGGCGCCGGCCACGGTGGCATGAGCGGTCGTTACCAGGGATTACGTGACGTAGCGCTCGAATATGGATTTGTGTTCAAGGCGCTGGGGCTGGTTTAAGGAACTTAGCCGGGCGGTTCTGTCTGAACACAGGACCGCCCTACATGATTGATGGACCAAGATTGCAGCCATGGCACTACCGACACATATGAATACCGAGATCCGTGACATGCTCATGGACTGCGGCCTGTTCGACCCGCTGTTGCCGGAGGATTTTCACATCGCCGCCGGCTACTTCAATATCAGCAGCATTGCCCGTGACGAGGTGATTTTTCTCGAGGGCGATGCCGGCACGTTCATGTGCATCCTCCACAGCGGCCAGGTGGCGGTGCAGAAAACCCACCACGATGGCCAGCGCCTGACGATCGCCACCCTGCGCAGTGGCCGGGCTTTTGGCGAAATGGCGGTACTCGACGGCGAACGACGCTCGGCCAGTTGCGTGGCGGCGAGTGACTGCGTGCTGTTGAACCTGGGTAAGGACGCTCTGGAAAAGATGCTCAACGAAGCGCCCAGGGTGGCCGCCAAGATCATCCGCGCAATCGCCATTGCCCTGTCCAAACGCCTGCGCATGGCCGACGGCCAATTACTCTCGCAACAGTTTTAACCGCCGGGCGTCTTCGGCTTGCTGTCGTTTTGCTGCAGGCCGGGCACGGTCTGGTCCTTCGGCGGCGTTGGCAGCACGATGGGCACCAAGGGTGGCGAACCGTTCGTCTTGGGCACGGCAGGCGGGGTCACTTGCGGGTACAGCGTCGGCGTCGGGGTGCCCGGTGCGCCTGGCGTTGGGGCTGGCGCGACCGGTACGGTTTGCAACTCCTGAGCCTGCGCCGCACCCAAGGCGAGCGCGCTCAACACAATGACCGTTAGAATGCTGCACTTCATCGATGGCTCCATGGCCTGACCGGAATGTCGTAAGGCTACTCCCAACCGCGCAAGAATGCCCTTCCCAATGAGATTTCCATGAAACGTTTCGTTCTGCTGGACACCACCCCGATCCCCGACAACGGCGGTGCCTTGTGCCTGTTCGAATACGGTGAAGATTTCGTCATCAAGATCCAGGGCGGTGACGGCGGCCAATTGATGAACACGCGCATGCACGACTCCGAAGACGCCCTGGCGGAAATCCCCTGCCGCAAAGTCGCCGGCCGCCCCGGTTCGCGGGTGTTGATTGGTGGCTTGGGCATGGGTTTTACCCTGGCCTCGGCACTCAAGCATTTAGGCAAGACCGCCGAAGTAGTCGTCGCCGAGCTGGTGCCCGGCGTCGTGGAATGGAACCGCGGACCACTGGGAGAAAAATCCGGCCGCCCGTTGCTGGACCCGCGCACGGTGATCCGCCTGGAAGACGTGGCCAAGGTGCTGCAAGCCGAGCCCCAGGGCTTTGACGCGATCATGCTGGATGTGGACAACGGCCCCGAAGGCCTCACCCAAAAAGCCAACAGCTGGCTCTACTCCGCCGGCGGCCTGGCGGCATGCGCCAAAGCCCTGCGCCCCAAAGGCGTACTGGCCGTGTGGTCGGCCAGCGCCGATAAACTGTTCAGCGACAAACTGCGCAAAGCCGGATTCAAGGCCGAAGAAGTGCAAGTGTTTGCCCACGGCAACAAGGGCACGCGGCATACCATCTGGATTGCCGAGAAGCTCAAAGGCTGAACGCACTGTGGGAGCCCCCCAAAGCTAACCACGATGCGAAGCGAGCCGCTCTTGATCCTGATCTTGATCTAGCTTTTGATATTAGGCGCCCCGTCAAACACGCTGGCCGGAATTCGACAGGGATTTGGGGGGTAAACCGGCAGGGATGCCGGTTTAGCCGCCCCGCGCCATGGATGGCGCGTGGCGGCGGCCCCCCAAATACCTGTCGGATTACGGGCACACCGAGCGTGAGCGAGGTGCCGAGTGTTGGGGCAAGAGCGTTTTGCTTACTTTTGCGCTCTTCAAAAGTGAGCCGCTGTAAAAGCGGAACCCATAGTGGCCGTTACCTAAATAACGGATATGTACCCTGTCTGATCCAACATCCAGGTCAGCCGTCAGGCCGCCACGGGAGCAAGCTCCCTCGCCACAGGTCCTGCGCCATACCCAGAATTGTGTAGATACCGAGGCCCCGATGGCGCTGAATCAGTCACCTGATGAATCGACTGACACACCGCCATCGGGGGCAAGCCCCCTCCCACATTTGGATCGCAGCCTAACAATTAGATGGTGGTCGGCCGTTAGGTCGCCAGCGGGAGCAAGCTCCCTCGCCACAGGTCCAGCCCCATACCTATACGGTGAACCTCATACACCCAGGTGCCCAAATCACAGCCAAACCAGCACCCACATCTCGTCCCGCATCAGTTTCGAGATTTACGGTAATCCATCACATACGGCACTTTTTTGTCGAAAGTCTTCTCCAGCTCATCGCGGTCCAGCTTGGTCATACCGCCCAACTGATGGGCAGTAAACCCGCTGTCACCGACCTGCGCCCCCGGCGCCAAGCTGACCATCCGCTTGGCCACCGCCTCAATGGCGTCGCTATAGCCGCCCTTCTTGTTCAGATTGAAAGCCCCCAGGTCGATCTGCGTGCGCAACCAGTTCCCCCAGTAAAACTCCAGGAACTCCGGCGCAACTTCGCCAGCATCAGGCTTGCCATAAGCAGCCTTACGAGTGAAATACACCAGGCTGCGAAAGGTGTCGTCCTGCAGATGCTTGAACCCCAGGTGAGCCGGCAACTGCTCAGGCGGCAGGGCCTGGCCTTGATTGTCCTTGAGCCAGACTTTGCGCGCGGCCTGCATGCGCTGCCAGAAACGCTGCATGTCCGGGCTGTTGCTGAAGTCATCCGTAACCTTGACCCACATTTTCAAGCGGGGGCCGCCGCCGGGCACTTCCCACAAGGTGGTGAAGCTGTGGTGACCGTCGGTCAGGTACAACTGGCCACCGGGGCCGACCACCACGGTTTTCATGTCCTCGGGATGGCTGCCCACCGGGTCCTTGCAGGTAAAGCTGGCAGGCTTATGCAGGTCGGCGCCCTTGGGGACTTTATCCGCCTCGCCCTGGCCATTGGTCTCACAGTATTCATCAAAGACCTTGGCAGGTTTGTCGGCAAACAGCCCGAGGCTGTAGTAAATCTGGTCAAAACCCACCACGGCCTGGGTCGGGTGTAATTGTTCGAGGGCCACCTCGATCACCTGCCCAGGCTGAGGTGTAGAGAATGCCTGGGCGTGGGCAGCCATCCCACACAGCAACAATGCAACAGTCCATGAATGCAGACGCATGAGTTTCAAATCCTTATCGATAAAGTGAAGCGGTTATTTACAACGCGAGCGGCTAGAATCAACCCTATCCGTGAACCATCAAATAGCCAGGAGCCATGATGAGCTCAACCAACCCGCCCTCCCACACCGCCAAGCTGGACCGCATCCTCGCCGATGCCCAGCGCGACCGGGAAATGGGCTACCGCGACAAAGCCTTGAAGATGTACCCCCACGTGTGCGGCCGCTGCGCGCGTGAGTTTGCCGGCAAACGCTTGAGTGAACTGACCGTACACCACCGTAACCACAATCATGATGACAATCCCCAGGACGGTTCCAACTGGGAGTTGTTGTGCCTGTATTGCCACGACAACGAGCACTCGCGTTATACCGACCAGCAGTATTTCGGCGAAGGCTCCACCAGCAGCCCGACGATTGCCAAGGCCACGCATAACCCGTTTGCGGCGTTGGCGGGGTTGATGAAGAAAGACGACTGAATGGGGTCAGCGGGCTAGCGCTGCGCAACAGCCCCAATAAAGCCAGGTAAACAGGCGGTAATTGGCGTTGGGGCCGCTTCGCGCCCCAGCGCGGGGCAAGCCCGCTCACCACATTGTTTAGGCCAATCCCCGTATAATCGCCGTTTTTCTCCAAGGCACCCTTCCCCGTGGGCAATAAACGCTACAGCTGCATCGGTCTGTATAACCCCAAATCCCCCGAAAACGTCGGCTCGGTCATGCGCGCCGCCGGCTGCTACGGCGTGGCCTCGGTGTTCTACACCGGCGTGCGTTACGAGCGCGCCCGGGACTTCATCACCGACACCAAGAAAGTCCACCACGACATTCCGCTGATCGGCATCGATGACCTGAAAAAGATCCTGCCGCTGGGCTGCATTCCCGTTGCCGTGGAACTGGTGGAAGGCGCCCGCCCGCTGCCGGAATACACCCACCCCGACCGCGCGCTGTACATTTTCGGCCCGGAAGACGGCTCCCTCGACAAAGAGATCCGCGACTGGTGTGAAGACGTTGTGTACATCCCGACCACCGGCTGCATGAACCTCGCCGCCACCGTCAACGTGGTGCTCTATGACCGCCTGGCCAAGGGCAACAACACCCGTTCGGGCCCCAAGTACTGATTTTTTGGGAACATCCGGCGCCTGCGGGCAGTCAGCTATTTATCACTAGCCCTTGTTGGAGACAGACCATGAGCGACAGTAAAACCTTGCGCCCTATCATCGAGCACACCCCGTTTGAACCTCAGCCCACGCAAAACGTGCACGGCTGGGAACGTATCGGCTCGGTGGCCGGTGGCGTGATCATGGTCGGCAAAGGCCTGCGCCGTGGCGGGCTTTTCGGCCTGATCCAGATAGCGATCGGCGGCGTGGCGCTGGCACGTGGCTTCACTGGGCACAGTTCGCTCAAAGACAAGCTGGAACAGGGCCGCCATGAAATGAACACGGTGCGCACGAAGATCGAACGGGCCGGGGAAGAGTTGAAGAACTTGAAGACCAAAGCCGAAGTGGCGGTTGAGAAAGCTACCAAAACCGCTGGCTGACGCCACGCTCAAAGAGATTGAAGATCCCACCGTGGGAAGGGGTTTCCCCTCCCACGGTGGGTCTGCGTCAATGCACTAATTTGGAATCCAGCACCACTGACGACTCGCCGATAATGCTCTCGGCCAGTTGCACGAACTCCGCAGTGGTGATGCTGTTTGCCCGCATCACCGCTTGCGCGAGGTCATCCAGTGAACGCTTGTTATGAGTCTTCACGCGGATCTCGCGGTCCAGCTCCTGCAGCACCACCACCGCCCGTGACACCGTCGCGCCGCTGACGTGTTCGCCACGCAGGCTGGTCACGTCCTTGCCTTCCTTGGCCAGGCGCGCCTGTATCGCCTGATACCGCTGATCGGTGATGCCCCCGGCTCGGCGCACCAGTTCAATGGCGTAGTAGTCGGCCAGGCCTTCGCTGATCCAGTCACTGGTGTCGTGGTCATTGAAGCGGCCAATCGCCTGCACCACTTCACGCACCAACGGGCTGCTGCCGTTTTCGCTGACCAGCGGCGTGCGGCTGTTGAGGTAGATCGAGTCGCGTGCCGAGAACGCCCCGCGGCGCATCGGGTCGCTGGCGCCCACCACCAGCAGCTTGGCCGGATGCCGCGGGAACGCCGCTTCCACCTGAGGCCAGACGAAGGTCAGCAACGTCAGTACATCCATACGGCGCATCGCCTGGCCCTTGGGCGAGGCCACGGTGACTTCCGTCTCGCCCAGGCGCACGCGGCGGCTGCCAAGGTTGCCGGCGAGCATCCAGCCGGTGGGCCGGTCGAACAGGCGCGAGACGTTGTCGATACGGAACGTGTTCTTGCCGATGCGCGGCCAGGCGGTCTCGACACTCTTCCAGCCGGCCGGCAGCTCGAACACCAGGCGCGAGACCAACTCGACGCCGTCCTGCTGGTCAAGCCGTGCGGTTGGCACCAGGTCTTCACCGCGAAACAACGCCCAGCTCGGCGTCATGCGCGCTTCATAGATACCCGGTTTGCGCGCGTGGGTAAGGCGCACGCGGTAGGTCAAGCTGGCTTTGCTGGCGCTGGGCTGCCAGAGGCCACGGTGCTCGTTGACGCTCCACTGGCCGTCGGCCTTGAAGTCGCTGTAGTCGCCATCGCGGCCCAGGTCGAAGTTCAGGCTGCGTACCGCCGAGCCCTGGGACAGGCTTACACGTACCTCGGCCTGATCGCTCTGGGGCAACAGTTTGACGTGATAATCCAGGTCGACTTTCTTTGCGCACCACGCCGGCGTGCTCAGCGCCAGCAGCACCACAGGTACCGCCCGCTTGAATCCCCCCCTCATACCCACTCCTTGTTCAGCCCGCGCGGAAAATCAGGTAATCCTCCCAGTCATCCTCGGGCACGCTGCCTTCGCTGAGCATGCGCCCGGACTGGGAAATACGTTCATGGTGCACGGCGTCGCGGTCACCGCAGACCAGGTGGTGCCACAGCGGCAGGTCATTGCGTTCGCTGACCAGCCGGTAGCCGCAGGTCGGCGGCAGCCATTTGAACTGGTCGGCCTGGCCCGGGGTGAGTTGAATGCAGTCCGGCACCGACGCACGGCGGTTGGGGTAGTCGGTGCACTGGCAGGTTTTCAGGTCGAGCAGCTTGCAGGCGATACGCGTGTAATAAACGCTGTTGTCGTCTTCGTCCTCAAGCTTCTGCAGGCAGCACAGGCCACAGCCGTCGCACAACGACTCCCACTCCTCCTGGTCGAGGTGTTCAAGGGTTTTGCGTATCCAGAAAGGTTCGACTTTGGCGGCCATGGCTCTACATCAGTATCGGTAGGTGAAAAGGCCGCCAGTCTAGTGCCCACGGCGCCTGGAACCAAGCGCTAGCGACTGGCGGTGTAACAACACTTGTCAGTCTAGTGACCGCGCAGTAGCTTTGAGCGCCGAATTGACGATCAGGAACTGCTCATGACCCGTGTTGCCGATTATCCGATCCACACCCAGTTCACCGACCGCTGGTCGCCTCGTGCCTTCACGGGCGAGAGCATCTCCCAGGAAACCCTGCTGAGCTTTTTCGAAGCCGCACGCTGGGCACCTTCCGCCTACAACTCGCAGCCGTGGCGTTTCCTCTACGCGCGCCGCGACACGCCGGACTGGGAGCGTTTCCTCGGTTTGCTGAATGAATTCAACCGTGGCTGGGCCCAGCATGCGTCGGCCCTGGTGATCATTGCCTCGAAAACCGACTTCATCGCCCCCGGCGCCACGGAAGAAACCCCGGCCCTGTGGCACACCTTCGACACCGGTTCCGCGTGGGGCCATCTGGCGCTGCAAGCCAGCCTCAGCGGCTGGCACACCCACGGCATGGCCGGCTTCGATCAGGAACTGACCCGCAAAGAGCTGAAAATCCCGGAAGGTTATGCACTGCATGCCGCCGTTGCCGTGGGCAAGTTGGGCGATAAGTCGACATTGCCTGAATACCTGCAAGGCCGCGAAACACCCAGCCCGCGCAAGCCGCTGAGCGAGCTGGTGTCCGAGGGTGATTTCAGCCTCTAAGCCTGACGCAATCCGAAATATGGGAGGGGGCTTGCTCCCGATTGCAGTGGATCAGTCAAAGCAATTAGTGACTGTCACTCCGCTATCGGGAGCAAGCCCCCTCCCACATTTGGAGTTGCGCTGTGTCAGTAACCGCGCTCGAAATCCACTTCGCCGCGCAGCGCTTCCTTGGCCTCATACGCCCGCAGGTTTTGCACAAACAGCTCCACCATCAACTCCGGCGACGTCGGCGCCGAGCTGTGCCCGGTCAGCAGCAGCCCCCAAGCGGTCCAGAACGGATGACGCTGCGGCAACGGCTCCTGCCGGCAGACGTCGATCACCGCGCCCGCCAAATGGCCCTCTTTCAACGCCTCGACCAGGTCGGCATCGACCACCGCCACTCCGCGCCCGACGTTGATGAACAAGCCCGTCGACTTGAATTGCTTGAACAGCGCCGCGTCGTACAGGTCATGGGTACTCGGCGTGTTGGGCAGCAGGTTGATCACGTAGTCCACCTCCCCCACCAGCCGGCCCAATTGGTCGAGCCCGGCCACTTCGATAAACGGCGCCTGTTCGCGTGCGGTGCTGGCGATGCCGTACAGCTTCACGCCAAATGGCAGCAGGAAATCGGCAACACGCTGACCGATATCGCCGGTGCCGACGATCAGCGCCTTGCGCCCCGCCAGGCTCTGGCCCATGCGGTTGTCCCATTTACGTTCGACCTGGCTGACCAAACGCGCCAACACTTCGCGCTCGTGCCCGAGCATGTAGGTGAGGACAAACTCGGCCATGACCTGGCCAAAGATGCCGACTGCACGGGTCAGGCGGTAATCGCGGGGCAGGCCTTCGGCCAGCAACGGGGTGATGCCGGCCCAGGTCGATTGCAGCCATTGCGGATGATGGCCTTGACGCAATAACGTCGCCAGCAGGTCCGGCTGGCCCAGCCATACCGGGCAATCGGCGGCCAGGCGTGACAGCTCGGCCGAGTCGCCGCTGGTCAGCACTTCCAGGTCCGGTGCCGCCTCGCCCAGCAATTGGGCGTAGAGCGGGTGATCCTGTTCAGCAATCAGAACACGCATGCTTAAAACCTTTCAAAAACAGTACGAGCGGCCGCCCGCATCCTTACGGCCACCGCTCACTTATACGATTCCATTAAAGCAAGTACCCCGAACGGGGCACGGATCGATCACATCGGGTCGTTACGGCGCAGCAGCTCTTCGGGCAAGTGTTCGATGTACTCGTCCTCGGCCGGCGGCATTTGCAGGTGGTAGCCCTGCTTGTCGAGGTTTTCCAAGACCACAGCGATGTCCTCGCGGGACAGTTTGCGCTCGGGCGTCAGCACCATGTCGAACGCGTGATGGGCCTTGCCGAAGGCCTCCATCAACGGTTCAGGCACCCGCTCCAGGGCATCGCTTTTCAGCACGTAGAGGTACATCCCGTCTTTTTTCTTGCTGCGATAGATGGAGCAAATACGTTTCAAGGCTGTTCTCCGGCAGTGGCCAGGCTGTCGAGCAGCGCCTGGCCCATCAACTCGCGGCGCCAGCCACGCAGCGAGTCTGGCAATTTATAAGGCCCGTCGGGGTAGCCACTTTTGACCAGGGCCTCCAGGGTTTTCTTGCGCAGCATCAGTTCCGGCGCCATGTCCAGGCGCTCGGCGAACGTTTGGCCCAAGGCGCGCAGTTGCTTGATCAGAGCGGCGGCATCCACCGGCAACGGTTCGGCGACGGCGGGCGGCCATTGGTCCATCGGCACGCTGCCGGCCCGTTTGATCAGGTCCAGCAGGAACTGGCCGTCCTGACGCACGGTGCGCGGGTGCATGTCTTCGATCTTGCCCAGGGCGGCGAGGTTATCCGGCTGGGATTTGGCCAGGGGCCACAACGAGTGTTCACGAATGATGCGGTTACGCGGCAGGTCACGCGCACGGGCCTGCTGCTCGCGCCACGCGCACAGTTCACGCAGCACGGCGAGTTGGGCACGCGACAGTTTCCACGCCAGCTTGGCGTCGCGGTACACCTCGTACGGGTCGACTTCGCGGCGCAGGTTGGCGACCAGTTCGGCACCGTCGTCCAGCACCCAGGCGTACTTTTCGTCCGACAGTCGTGGACGCAAACGCGTGTAAACCTCGGCCAGGTGCACCGCGTCTTCGGCGGCGTAGCTGATCTGCGTCTCGGACAGCGGCCGCTGCAGCCAGTCCGAGCGGGTCTCGCCCTTGGGCAGCTCGATATCCAGCACGGCTTGCACCAGGCGCGAATAGCCCATGGAAAAACCGAGGTTCAGGTAAGCCGCCGCCAATTGGGTGTCGAACAACGGCACCGGCAGGCTGCCGGTCAAGCGCAGCAGCACTTCGAGGTCTTCACTGCACGCGTGCACCACCTTGATCACCGCCGGGTTTTCCAGCAAGGCGGCCAGGGGTTGCCAGTTGTCGATGGTCAGGGGGTCGATCAGGTAAGCGCGTACGCCATCACCGATCTGGATCAGCCCGGCAATGGGATAAAAGGTGTCGACCCGCATGAATTCGGTGTCGAGGGCGACGAATGGCAACTGCTGCCATTCGGCGCAGTGCTGGCCGAGGCTATCGTTGTCGCAGATCCAGTGAATATCGATGGCCACACGGCTCTCCCTTGAAGAATGGCGCGCAGTATATATCGCGAAAGGGACTTGCGAGCATTCGCAGTGCACAGGCGACCATGAAAACTCAGACAGGAGGTGAAGAATAGTCCGACAGGCGGGACTTATCCTCTCTTACGTAACACATAGACCCGCCACAGGCTTGAGCCCGGCATGAATTCCTGATGATGCAGGACCTTGAAGCCGGACTGGCGAAACTCGTCCTCTACGGCGGTACGAGAAGGCACGGAGACAATCACCGTGTCGCGGCTGACCCGGTGAAACTCGCGCAGCAACGCCAGTCGCCCTTCGCTGCAGGGTACATGGCGAAACAATTCCAGGCAGAAAATGCAGTCCACCGCATTCGCCGACAACCCGATGGAAAACGCCGAGCCCTGGAACGTCTTGACGCGCTTGAGCAACGACACGGGGTGGTGGGTGCGGGCGTGGTCGAGCATGTCCTGGGAGTTGTCCGAGGCCAGGATCACCCGGTTGACGTGTTCGGCCAGCACCGGCCAGAAGCGCCCCGAGCCGCAGGCCAGGTCGAGCAACAGCCCGGGTTCACCGGCGACTTTCAGCGCCTGGCGCACCATCCATTCGTCGCGCCACGACGCCAGGCGCTGTCGCAGCCCGGGCGGATGTGTTTCGCCGCAGACCCTGGCGTGCTCACGGTCGCAACGCTCGGCGTATTCGATCTCGATGGAGGAAGGTGATTGTGGCGACATCGCGGGCTCATGTGGGTTGAACGGTAGTGAACGACCTTGATTCGTAGCTTAACCACTGCAATGTCAAAAAAAGGTCGAAGCCTTCACTGCCGTAAACCTGATCACGCCGGGTGCAGGTACCAACGCCAATCCTGCTCGCCCACTTCGCCCATGAACTGGCGGTATTCGGCGCGTTTTACCGCCAGGTACACGCCTAGGAATTCACTGCCGAATGCCTCTCGCGCCCAGCGTGAATCTTCAAGGGCACGCAGGGTGGTCAACCAGTCGGTGGGCAGCAACTCCTTGGCCTGGGCGTAACCGTTGCCTTCTACCGGGGCGCCGGGGTCGCGTTGTTCACGGATGCCGCGGTGGATGCCGGCCAGGATCGCCGCCGCGGCCAGGTAAGGGTTGGCGTCGGCGCCGCAGATACGGTGTTCGATATGCCGGGAGTGGGCCGGCCCGCCCGGTACACGCAGGCTGACGGTGCGGTTGTCCACGCCCCAAGTGGCGGCCAGCGGCGCGTAGCTGTTGGCCTGGAAGCGGCGGTAGGAGTTGGCGTTGGGGCAGAACATCAATAGCGAATCGAGCAAGGTGCTGAGCATGCCGCCCACCGCCTGGCGCAGCAGCGGCGTGCCGTCGGCGGCTTCGCTGGCGAACAGGTTGTTGCCCTCGGCATCCGCCAGGCTCACGTGCATGTGCATGCCGGTGCCGGCAAGGTCGTCGAACGGCTTGGCCATGAAGCAGGCGGTCATCCCGTGTTTATGTGCCACGCCCTTGACCAGGCGTTTGTAGCGCACGGCTTCGTCCATGGCTTGCAGGGCGTCGGTGCGATGCTCCAGGGTGATTTCCACTTGGCCCGGCGCGTATTCGGAAATCGCCGTGCGCGCAGGAATGCCCTGCAGCTTGCAGGCGCTGTAGAGGTCGGCGAGGAACGGCTCGATCTGCTCCAGTTCGCGCAGGCCGTAGACCTGGGTCGAGCGCGGGCGCCCGCCATCCACATCGCGCGCCGGTTGCGGGCGGCCATTGCTGTCGAGCTTCTGGTCGAGCAGGTAGAACTCCAGTTCCGCCGCCATCACCGGGTAATAACCATCGGCCTTGAGGCCGTCGATCACCTTGGCCAACAAATGCCGGGGGTCGGCCACGGTCGCGGGCAGGCCTTCTGTCGGATGCATGCTGACTTGCACCGCTGCAGTGGGGATCAGCCGCCACGGCATGCGCTGCAAGCTGCCGCTGATCGGGTAGGCGCGGCAGTCAATATCGCCCACGTCCCAGACCAGCCCGGAGTTTTCCACGTCGTCGCCGTTGATGGTCAGGCCAAGAATGGTGCTGGGCAGCGGCCGACCACTCTCATACACCGCCAGCAACTCATCGCGGTGCAACAGCTTGCCGCGCGGTACGCCATTGTTGTCGAGGATAAACAGCTCGAACATTTCGATGTCTGGGTGCTGTTCGAGGAAAGACTGGGCTTCGTGCAGACTGGCAAAAACACTCATGGGCATTCTCATACGTATGTGTCGGGCAGGCGCACAGGCGCGCGCCATCCAGGGGATGGATCAACGTAGGAATAAGGTGTCTGGTGGGCGTGCGTGTCGGCAGTGGAACAGGGCCCAGAACGCGAGATCGGACGGCAGTGTCGCGGGGTGAGTGTCGGAGGAGCCGTCCATGCGGGAATCACAGTGCGAGAGATAAGCGCGAGCGTCACACGCCTGTATAGGTGTTTAAATCCAGGGTTGACGGAGTTTGGTTGCAGCTTGGCTAAACATTCGACGCACCTTGCCACCCTGCCCCGCGCTGGAAATAATGAGCGCCCTCGACATGCCCCAAGGACTCGACCGCATGAAAGCTCTTTTAGCCCTGTGTGTACTCGGTCTGGCGACCAGCGCCCTGGCCGACACCGCCCCCTCGCGCCTGGACGAAGTACTCCAGCGCGGCACGCTGGCGGTGTGCACCACCGGCGACTACAAGCCTTACACGTCCCTGCGCGCCGATGGCAGTTATGAAGGCATCGACATCGCCATGGCCGAGTCCCTGGCAAAAAGCCTCAACGCTAAAATCCAATGGGTGCCCACTACGTGGAAAACGCTGATGCCGGACTTCCTGGCCCAGCGCTGCGATATTGCCGTGGGCGGAATTTCGGTGTCCCTGGAACGCCAGAAGAAAGCCTTCTTCAGCCAAACCCTGGGCGTCGACGGCAAGATCCCACTGGTGCGCTGCGCCGATGTACAGCGCTATCAGACCGTCGAGCAGATCAACCAGCCCCAGGTGCGCGTGATCGAACCGGCGGGTGGCACCAACGAAGTGTTCGCCCGCACCCATCTGGGCCAGGCGCAAATACGTTTGCACGACAACGTGACCCTCTTCGACGAGCTGCTGGCGGGTAAAGCCGACGTGATGATCACCGACGCCAGCGAAGCGCGTTACCAGCAAAAACTCAAGCCAGGCCTGTGCGCGGTCAACCCGGAGCGGCAGATGCAGTACAGCGAAAAAGCCTTTTTGCTGCCGCGTGATGATGTGGCGTGGAAGAGCTATGTCGACCAGTGGTTGCACTTGAGCATGGCCACCGGGGTGTATGACGGCATTGTTAATCAATGGCTGGCGGCGCCTTGAGCCACAGGCGTCTACGCTGTGGTCACACCAACAATAACGAGGGATGGGCCATGAAGGGATTGCTCCGACTCACCTGGCTGCTGCTGTTGTGTTTCAGCCAGGTGCACGCCGCGACGACTCAGGACGAGGACGCGCAGGCGGCCAAGGCATTGCTGGAAAAAGCCTTGGCTTACTACAAGAGCAACGGCGACAAGGCGTTTGCCGCCTTCAGCCGGCAGGGCGAATTCGTCGACCACGACCGCTATGTGTTCGTGGTCGACACCCAGGGCGTGTTGCTGGCCAGTGGTGGGCCCTCCTCTGCCTTGATCGGCCGCGATGTGTCTGAAGTGCTCGGCCCGGATTTGCGTGAGTCGTTCAAGGACGCGCTCAAGCGTCCGGAAGGCCAGGGCATCCAGCAGGCCGATTACCGCTGGCAGAATTGGAACGATGGCAAGGTCGAGCATAAACACGTGTTTTATCAGCGTGTGGGCGAACGCATCCTGGCGGTGGGTTATTACTTGCCTCGGGCCACGCCGGAACAGGCCAGGGCCTTGCGCAACAAGGCGGTGAACGCGTTGCTCAAGGATGAAAGCGGTACGCTCAAGGCCATTAACTCATTGCAGGGGGGGTTCTTGCAGGATGATCTCTATGTGTTTGTGGTCGACCTGAATACCCAGCGCTATGTGGCTCATGGCACTAATCTGCGGCTGGTGAATACTGACTTCAGCAAGATCAAGGATCCGGATGGCAAGCCGGTGGGGGAGCCGATTCTCAGGATGATGGCGGAGCAGGATCAGGGGGAATACAAGTACCGTTGGAAGAACCCGGTGACTGACAGGGTTGAGAATAAGCATGCGTATGTGCGCAAGGCTGGGCATTTTATGGTGGCGGTCGGGTACTACAGCCCTTGATGGGGCTTTGAAATACGATGTCCTGTGGGGGGGCTCGCACTGGGGCCTAACGGCCGACCGCAATCTGACTGTTGCCCTGCGATCCAAATGTGTGGGCTTGCTCGCGAAGGCGGCCTGACAGCCGACCTGGATGTTGGATCAGACTGAGTACATATCCGTTATTTAGGTAACGGCCACTGTTGGTTCCGCTCTTACAGCGGGTCACTTTTGAAAGGAGCCCAAAAGTAACCAAAAGGCTCTTGCCCCAACACTCGGCACCTCGCTCACGCTCGGTGTGCCCGTAATCCGACAGGTATTTGGGGGGCCGCCGCCACGCGCCATCCATGGCGCGGGGCGGCTAAACCGGCATCCCTGCCGGTTTACCCCCCAAATCCCTGTCGGATTACGGCCAGCGTGTTTGACGGGGCGCCTGAGATCAAAAGCGGGATCAAGATCAAGATCAAGAGCGGCTCGCTTCGCATCGTGGTTACGGTTGAGTGCTACACGCTTGTGTAGATAACTCGGCGTCACTGCGGTTTATTTTGCCTTGTCCTCACGGCCGCGCAGCACTCGGTTCGGCATTGCGATTGCCGCCGCTAGCCCCAGCAGTGACACCGCTGCACTGACCATCAGCAAATGCCGGAATGTCACTGCCAACTCGCCGCGCAGGGCGTCCTGCGCGGGGCCGGGGGCGGCGTTGAGGCCGTCGAGCAGTACGTTGCCGGAACTGCCTTCCGCCACCACTGCGCCGGTGGCCAGGTGGGCGAAGCTGGAATCTTGCAGCAGCGCCAGTAGCAGTGCCGACATGCACGCTACCCCCACGGCCCCGCCCAGGGAGCGGAATAGGTTGGTGGTGCTGGTGGCGACGCCGATGTCGCGCTGGTCCACCGAGTTTTGCGTGCCTACCAGCGAGGTGGGGAATTGCATGCCGGCAGCGATGCCGCACAGCAGCATGAACATCGCCGTCAGCCCCACCGCCTGGGGCGCGCTCAGGGCCATGCCGAGGATGGCGAAGGGGCTCAGCAATGCGCCGCTGAGGATCATCGGTTTATAGCGTCCGGTCACGGAGGTCATGCGCCCGGCAAAATAGGCGCCCATCGGCAAGCCCATGGCCAGCGGCAGCAGGTGCAGGGCCGCGCTGTCGGCCCCGGAGCCGGTCACCGTCTGATAGCGCAGCGGCATCAGCACCGTCAGGGAAATCGCCTGGAAACTGGTGAAAAAGATCGTGCACCAGCACAACACCGCGCTGCGGTTGGCGAACAGATGCATCGGCAGCAACGGCTCGCGTGCGCGGCGCTCGTGCCACACGAATAACGTCAATGCCACCAAGGCAGCCAGCAACAGCCCCAGCACTTCGTCGTCACGCCAAGGGTGGCCCTGGCCGATTTCGGTGATGCCCAGCAGCAAGGCGGTCAGGCCGATAATCATCAGCACAGTGCCGAGGTAATCGATGATCGGCTTGCGTTGCGGCACCGGCAGCCCCACCAGGGTGCGATGGGCCACGTACCAGGCGCCTGCGCCCAAGGGTAGGTTGATCAGGAACACCCAGCGCCATGACAGGTACTCGGTCATGTAGCCGCCGAGCACCGGCCCGGCGACGCTGGCCACCGCGTACATGCTGCTGAAATAGCCCTGGTAGCGCCCGCGTTCGCGGGGCGGGATGATGTCGCCGATGATCGCCTGGCTCACCGAGATCATGCCGCCGGCGCCGATACCCTGGAGGATCCGCGCCAGCACCAGTTGCTCCATGCTTTGCGCCATGCCGCAGAACAGCGAGGCCAGGGTGAACAGGCCCATGCCGATCAGCATCATCGGCCGGCGCCCGTAGAGGTCACCGAGCTTGCCGTAGATCGGCACCGCTACGGTCATCGCCACCATGTAGCCGGAGATGACCCAGGCCAGCAGGTTGACGTCGTGGAACTGCGCGGAGATGGCGGGCATGGACACGGCGACAATGGTCTGGTCCAGGGCCCCCAGGAAGATCGCCATCATCAGTGAGGCGAGGATGCTGCGTACGGCGGGCAGCGGCGGAGCGGGCTGATTGAGGTGCGTCACGGCAGGACCTTCGAGCAAGGCCCGCGGGAAAAGGCGGCCCGCGGGAATGCTCGATACGATAGCAGGCTATTCGATAGCTTCGTAAGGAAGTCCAACGTAATTTTCTGCGATGGTTTTGCGCCCCGCCTCGGAGTGGATGAAGTATTCAAGCTCACTCTCGGCGATGCGCTGGCTAAAGCCGTCCGCCTCGGGAAACTGGTGCAGCATCGAGGTCATCCACCAGGAAAACCGCTCGGCTTTCCACACCCGCCGCAGGCAGATGGCGGAATAGCGCTCCAGCAAGTCCACCCGCCCTTCGCCGTAGACCTTGAGCAAAATCCGATACAGCGTGCTCACATCGCTGGCCGCCAGGTTCAAGCCCTTGGCGCCGGTGGGCGGCACGATATGCGCGGCGTCCCCCAGCAGGAACAGGCGCCCGTACTGCATCGGTTCCACGACGAAACTGCGCAGCGGCGCGATGCTTTTCTCGATCGACGGGCCGGTGACCAAGTCCTCGGCGAGGTGGTTGGGCAGGCGGGTTTTGAGTTCATCCCAGAAGCGCGCGTCGGGCCATTCATCGATCGGTTCGTCCACCGGCACCTGCAGGTAATAGCGGCTGCGGGTCGGCGAACGCATGCTGCACAAGGCAAAACCACGCGGGTGCTTGGCGTACACCAGTTCAGCGTGCACCGGCGGTGTATCGGCAAGGATGCCCAGCCAGCCGAAGGGGTAGACCCGCTCGAAGACCTTGAGGGACTCCGCCGGGATCGATTGACGCGCCACACCATGGAAACCATCGCACCCGGCGATGTAGTCGCACTCCAGGCGAAAGGCTTCGCCCTGATGCTCAAACGTCAGCCAGGGTCGATCACTTTTGAGGCCATGGGGCTGCACGTCACGGGCTTCGTAGAGGGTGATCGCGCCAGCGTCGGCGCGGGCGGCCATCAGGTCGCGGGTGACTTCGGTCTGGCCGTAGACCATCACCGACTGACCGCCGGTCAGTGCCTTGAGGTCGATATGGGTAAGCTGGCCATTGAGCGCCAACTCGAAGCCATCATGCACCAAGCCTTCGCTATCCATACGCTGGCTGACGCCCGCCTGCCTCAGCAGGTCGACCATGCCTTGCTCCAATACGCCGGCTCGGATGCGGCCTTGCACGTAATCGGCGCTCTGGCGCTCTAGGATAAGGGTCTCGATACCGGCATTGTGCAACAGCTGGCCTAGCAACAGTCCCGAGGGACCGGCGCCGATAATGGCGACTTGGGTTTTCAGCGTTTTCATTATTTTTATCGCCCGCATGCTTCACCCGAACGGATAGGGTGAAAGAATTGTCAGTGGTCTTGTAGCTGACATTTTTCACTTGAGTGGCCAGCATAAGAAGGTGAAAACTGAGCCAAAGCCTGCGCTTTTTGCCAATCGGGGCGATTACCGCACCACTCTCCTGGGTATCGGATTGAAACCATGACCAAAACCGCGATTCCGGTCTTCAAGCTTTACGGGGAAAACCAGCAATGGCCGACGCCCGATTTGTTGCACTGTGAAACCATTTCCCGGCGCAGTCGGGAATACCAGTGGGAAATCCAGCCCCACCGGCACGCGGATCTGTGCCAGTTGCTGTATGTGCACAAAGGCCAGGCAGAATTGGAGATCGAAGGTCAGCGCTCCACGTTGAACGAAGCGACATTGCAGGTATTGCCGCCGCTGTGTGTGCACGGGTTTCGTTTTTCCGAGGATGTCGAAGGTTACGTGGTGACGCTCGCGGCGCCGCTGGTCAGCCATTTGCAAACTCAGTTGGGCACCACGGTCGACGGTTTACAGGCGCTGGGCAACTACCCGGCGGGCAAGGACAGTGATTACCTGAACAGCCAGTTCGCCCGTTTGCAGGATGAATACGCCGACGAACAACCGGCGCGGGACATGATGATGCATGCGCTGGTCAGCGTGCTGCTGGTGTGGATCAGCCGCCAAGCCCTCCAGCGTCGCCACCCACGGGCGCCACGGGGGCGCGAGTATTTTCGCAAGTTCACGCAATTGGTCGAGCAGCATTACCGCGAACACCCGAAGATCGAAGACCTGGCCCACAAACTGGGCATCTCGGTCTCACACCTGAACGGCACGTGTCGGGAATTGGGTGGGCAGCCGGCGCTGCAGATCATGCACGACCGCCAATTGCTGGAAGCCAAGCGCCTGCTGACCTACACCAGCATGACCATCAATGAAATGTCAGAGGTATTGGGGTTTTCCGACCCGACCAACTTCTCTCGGCTGTTCCGCCGACGCGTCGGGTTCTCGCCCAAGGCGTTTCGCGAACAACTCAAGGCCGAAACACCGCAGCGCTAACGGTGGGCGCGGGCTGCCACCTTTGCATCCCCTGTGGGCCATTTTTAGCGCAACGCGCTGAAACTGCCAGTATGGGGAACGCATTGATCCTGATGGCAGCTGATCGCAAAGGTGGGCTGCATACGGGTCTGCTCCACGCGGTAGGCGGCAGTCCCGTACAGTGCGCTGGCAATGGCGCACAGGCTGAAAATCATCAGGTACTTTCTGGTTTTAATGCTCATGGCACAGACCTCTGAGCGGATCTACACGGTGCTGTCTAAAGCATAGGTCAACCAGGCCAAGTTGCCATTATCGGGCGACATTCAACACGTTTATGTCGGCCTAGAGACCGACATCCCACGCCGGCTCTTCAGGGAACCTCAGCACCAGGAAATCCAACAGGCTGCGCAGTGCCGACGGCATGTGCTTGCGCGAGGCGTAGACCGCGTAGATGTTCATCTGCCGAGGCTCAGCCTCGGGCAGCAGGCGCACCAGTTCGCCACGGCGGATGTAATCACCGGCCTGGTAAGTGGGCAGCATCGACACCCCGGCCCCGGCCAGCGTCACTCGCAACAAGGTGCTGGCTTCGTTGGAGGTGATGTTGCCGTTGATGGGCACCGAGACGTGCTCGCCACCCTCTTCGAAATGCCACAGGCTTTTGCCGAAATAGGAATGGGTCAGGCAGTTGTGCGCGGCCAGTTCCTCGACTTTCCGAGGGGCCGGATGCGCCCGCAGATAGGCCGGTGAGGCGCACACCACGGAGCGGCACACGGTCAGGCGCCGCGCAATGAGGTTGGGGTCCAGGTCGTTGCTGGTGCGGATGGCCAGGTCGATGCGTTCATCCACCAGGTTCACCGTGCGATCGAGCATTTGCAGGTCGACGGTCACCAGCGGGTAGCGCTTGACGTACTCGGCGATGGCCTCGGCCAATTGCGCCTGGCCGAATGAGGTGCTGACACTCAGGCGCAGCAGGCCACGGGGCGCGTCATCCGGCTCGCTGACGGCGGCCTGCATATCGCAACACAATTCCAGTAATTGCCGACAACGTGGCAGGGTTTCACCGCCGGCCGCCGTGAGGCTGAGCTTGCGTGTGGTGCGGTGCAGCAGGCGTGCGCCGACCCAATCTTCCAGCTCGGCCAGGTAGCGCGACACCACCGGGCGCGACAGGTCCAGATGATCGGCAGCGGCGGACTGGCTGCCCAGGTCCACCACCGTGACAAACACGCGCATTGCTTGAAGACGATCCATGATCTGCCCGATTTCAGAAACAAACTATGTCCCAGCATCGCATTTTTAGTCTGGTTTTGTGCAACTAAGCTCTGTGCATCCCTTACCGATGCTGGAGCTGACCGATGTTCTCAACTTTCAAGCGCTTGACCCTGACGACCGCCGCCCTGGCCTTCGCCGCCCATGCGGCGGCAGCCGACCTGACTCTGGAGGTGTACAACCCAGGCGAGGCCGCGATCTTTCCGGTGAGCTCGGTGCTGGTCAGCGGCGCCAAGGACGCGATCCTGGTGGACGCCCAATTTGGCAAGGGCCAGGCCGAACAGTTGGTCCAGAAGATCCGCGCCAGCGGCAAACACCTGACCACCATCTACATCAGCCATGGCGACCCGGACTACTACTTCGGCCTCGATACCCTCACCGCCGCCTTCCCCGACGCCAAGGTGCTGGCCCCGCAACCGGTGGTCGACCACATCAAGGCGACCGTGGACGGCAAGCTTGCGTTCTGGGGCCCGAAAATGGGCGCCGATAAACCCGCCCGAACCCTCGTGCCGCAGGTACTCGAAGGCCACAGCCTGAACCTCGAAGGCCAGCAACTGGACGTAATCGGCCTCGACGGCCCGCAGCCGGACCGCAGTTTTGTGTGGATCCCGTCGATCAAGGCCGTGGTCGGTGGCGTAGTGGTCGCCGAAAACATTCACGTGTGGATGGCCGACACCCAGAGTGCGCAATCCCACAAAGACTGGCTGACCACCCTGCAACGCATCGAAGACCTGAAGCCGCGCACCGTGATCCCAGGCCATTACCTGGGCACACCGTCTCTGAAATCCGTGGCCTTTACCGCCGACTACATCAAGGCCTTTGACGCCGAGACCACCAAGGCCAAGAACTCCGCCGCCCTGATCGCGGCCATGAAAAAGCGTTACCCCACCCTCGCCGACGAAAGCTCGCTGGAGTTGAGCGCTAAAGTCGCCAAGGGCGAAATGAAGTGGTGAATGGTGTTAAACCCTAACGTACTGGAGAACGTCATGAGCAAGATTGCAATCATTGGGGCCACCGGCCGTGCCGGTAGCCAACTGCTGGAAGAAGCGCTGCGTCGTGGGCATAGCGTTGTGGCGATTGCGCGTAACACCGACAAACTGGCGGCGCGCCCGGGTGTCACCGTCAAGCAAGTGGACGCACTGGATGCAGATGCGCTGCAACAGGCCATCACCGGCAGCGACGTGGTGATCAGCGCAGCGCACTTCGCCACCCTACCCGCCAGCGCCGTGATCGCGCCGGTGAAAAAAGCCGGGGTGAAACGTCTGCTGGTAGTGGGCGGTGCCGGTTCACTGCTGCTGCCGGGTGGCGGGCGAGTGATCGACAGCGAGGGTTTCCCGGCAGAGTACAAGGCCGAAGCCAGTGCCGGCGCAGCATTTCTCGAAGCACTGCGTCAGGAAAAAGAGCTGGATTGGACCTTCCTGTCGCCGTCGGCGGAGTTCGTTGAAACCGAACGCACCGGCACATTCCGTGTAGGCCAGGATGATCTGCTGGTCAGCACTGAAGGCCGCAGTTGGATCAGCTTTGCCGACTATGCCATTGCCCTGATCGACGAAGTGGAATCGCCAAAACACTCCCGCCAACGCTTCACCGTAGGCTACTGACACAGCGCGGTTAAAACTGTGGGAGGGGGCTTGCTCCCGATGGCGGTGGGTCAGTTGGAATATCGTTGACTGAACCACCGCCATCGGGGGCAAGCCCCCTCCCACATTGGGATCTTCAAGTCGCTGGAAACGTTGAATCGCCCAAGCACTCGCACAGAACGCTTCACCATCGGCTACTGACACAACACAGTTAAAACTGTGGGAGGGGGCTTGCTCCCGATAGCGGTGGGTCAGTTGGAATATCGTTGACTGAACCACCGCCATCGGGGGTAAGCCCCCTCCCACATTGGGATTTTCAAGTCGCTGGAAACGTTGAATCGCCCAAGCACTCGCACCGAACGCTTCACCGTCGGCTACTGACACAACACAGTTGATCTTCAGCGCTACGGTTGTTCTGCTTGGCTCACTAACCAAACCATTAAGGCTTCGAGCCCCGCCGATGGTTTGGTGTCCGGTGGATACACCAGGTAATACCCCATCCCCGTCGGTACCCTCAATTCAAACGGCGTCGCCAACCGCCCCGCTTTCAAATCCTCGCCAATCAACGCACTGTCGCCAATCGCCACGCCCGAACCTTGGGACGCCACCGTCATCGCCAGATCCAGCGTTTCAAAATGATGCCCCTGGCTCAAATTGTTCAGCCGCGTATTCGCCGCCTTCAGCCACAACGCCCAATCCCGCTCATCGCGCGTGGGGTGCAGCAGTACCTGTTGCTGCAGGTCGGCCGGCGTGTGCAAGCCACCGAGCAACGCCGGCGCGCAGACCGGGGTGAGTTGCTCATCGAACAGGTGCCGGGCCTCGGCCGACTGCTCGGCGATGGGCGCATAGATCACCGCCGCGTCGAATTGCTCACGGCGAAAGTCCACGGTGTAGGCCACGGTGGTGGTGAGTTCCACCGGCACGTCGGGGCGCTCCCGCTGCCATTGCATCAGGCGCGGCAGCAGCCAGCGCATCACACAGGTGGAGGCCTTGAGTTGCAGGGTCTGGCGGCGACTGCCGATCTGCTCCACTGCCTCGCTGATCAGGCCGAATACCTGGTGGGCACGCAGTGACCATTCGCGACCCTCTTCGGTCAGGCTCAAGCCCCGCGCCTGGCGTTGGAACAGCGCGTAGCCCAAATGGCTTTCCAACCCGGCAATCTGCCGGCTCACCGCGCCTTGGGTGATGTGCAATTGCTCGGCGGCGCGGGTGAAATTGCAGCACTGGGCCGTGACCCAGAAGGTGTGCAGCGCAGGCAGTGGCGGGAGGCGTTTCATAACGGGCGGAGCCATGACGTGAGGACATGGCTAGTATGACTTTTTATCGATTGTTGTCGCTACCGGCCAGCCGCTCCAATAGCGCCTCGAATCCATAACAAGAGCGACCTCTATGGCGACCTGCGGCGAAGTATTGGTCAACCTCCTGGAAGGCTACGGCGTGGACCAGGTGTTTGGCATCCCCGGCGTGCACACCGTGGAGTTGTACCGCGGCCTGGCCCGTTCCAGCATCCGTCACGTCACCCCGCGCCACGAACAGGGCGCCGGTTTCATGGCCGACGGTTATGCGCGCACCCGTGGCAAGCCCGGCGTGTGCTTCATCATCACCGGCCCCGGCATGACCAATATCACCACCGCCATGGGCCAGGCCTATGCCGACTCGATCCCGATGCTGGTGATTTCCAGCGTGCAGTCACGCAGCCAATTAGGCGGCGGGCGCGGTAAGTTGCACGAGCTGCCGAACCAGGGCGCGATGATGGCCGGCGTGGCGGCGTTCTCCCACACCTTGATGTCGGCGGCGGAATTACCCGGCGTGTTGGCGCGGGCCTTTGCGTTATTCCAGGCCGGGCGACCACGACCGGTGCATATCGAAATCCCGCTGGATGTGTTGGTGGAAAATGCCGACGCACTGCTCGGCAGTGAGCCCGTCAGCGTGGCCCGTGCCGGTGCGGCGCCGTCGGCGGTCAAGCAGATGAGCCAGTTGCTCGCGGCGGCCAAGCGGCCCTTGATTCTGGCAGGTGGCGGCGCCATCGACGCGGCCCCGGCACTGACGCAATTGGCCGAGGCGCTCGGCGCGCCGGTGGCCCTGACCATCAACGCCAAAGGCCTGCTGCCCGCACGCCACCCGCTGCTGATCGGCTCGACCCAGACCCTGGTCGCCACCCGTGCGTTGGTGGCCGAAGCAGACGTGGTGTTGGCCATCGGCACCGAGCTGGCGGAGACCGACTACGACGTCACCTTCGCCGGCGGTTTCGAGATTCCCGGAGCCTTGCTGCGCATCGACATCGACCCGGACCAGACCGTGCGCAACTACCCGCCACAGGTGGCGCTGGTGGCCGACGCACAGATCGCCGCCGAGGCGTTGGTGAACGCGCTGAGCAGCCAACCATTGCCGCCACGCAACAGTGCCTGGGGCGCTGAACGTGTCGCACGCTTGTGGGCCGAACTGGACCCTGCCTGGGACGCCGCCACCCGTGCGCAAACCCTGTTCCTCGACACTGTGTTGGACACACTGCCCAACGCCGTGCTGGTCGGCGACTCGACCCAACCGGTGTACAGCGGCAACCTGACCCTGAACCTCGACCACCCGCGCCGCTGGTTCAACTCGTCCACCGGCTACGGCACCTTGGGCTACGCCCTGCCCGCCGCCATCGGCGCCTGGCTGGGGCGTGGCGATGGGCAACCGGTGGTGTGCCTGATCGGCGACGGCGGCCTGCAATTCACCCTGCCGGAACTGGCCAGCGCCGTGGAAGCACGCACGCCGATCATCGTGCTGCTGTGGAATAACCACGGCTATGAAGAGATCAAGAAATACATGCTCAACCGTGCCATCGAGCCGGTCGGCGTGGACATCTACACGCCGGACTTTATCGGTGTGGCCAAGGCACTGGGCTGTGCGGCCGAAAGCATCCAGGGCATCGAGCAGCTGCGCACGGCATTGCGCAACGCCGCTGATCGCCAGGGACCGACACTGATTGAAATCGACCAAGGCCAGTGGATGCGGGAGGTGGCGCAATGAGCCCGGTCGTGAACGGTGTGTATATCAACGGTGAGTGGCGTGCCGGAGAGGCCGTGCTGGAGGTGATCAACCCGGCCACCGAGGCCATCCTGGCCCAGGTCAGCGTCGGCAATGCGGGCACCGTGAGCCTGGCGGTCGACGCCGCCAGCGCAGCCCTCGCCGACTGGTCGAAAAGCACCGGCCGCGATCGCGCCGCCCTGCTGCGCAGGATCGCCCAGGGCGTGGGCGAGCAGCGCGAACAGTTGATGCACCTGCAGTCGAGCAACAACGGCAAGCCGCTATTTGAAGCCGCGATCGATGTGGACGACGTGATCGCCACCTTCGAGTATTACGCCACGGTGGCCGACGACCTGGACGCCGGCCAGGACCGCCCGGTGGCGCTGCCCAGCGCTGACTTCAGCGCACGCCTGCGTCGCGAACCGTGCGGCGTGGTGGGGCTGATCGTGCCGTGGAATTTCCCCATGGTGACCACCGCCTGGAAACTCGCCCCGGCCCTGGCGGCCGGTTGCTGCGTGGTGCTCAAGCCATCGGAAGTCACACCGTTGGCGGAGTTGCAGTTGGCGCGGATTATCGCCGAGGCAGGCGTGCCGGCCGGGGTGTTCAACCTGGTGTGTGGCACCGGCCTGGACGTCGGCGCGCCGTTGGCGGCAGACCGTCGAGTGGCGAAGATCTCCTTTACCGGCAGTAACGCCGTCGGTGTGCAGGTGATGCAACGCGCGGCCGAAACCATCAAGGGCGTGAGCCTGGAATTGGGCGGCAAATCTTCATTGTTGGTGCTGGCGGATGCCGACTTGGACCTGGCGGTGGAACTGGCCTGTGGCGGTGGATTTTTCAACGCTGGGCAGATGTGTTCAGCCACCAGTCGCGTGCTGGTGGCTGACAGCCTGGCGGATGAATTCCTGCAGCGTGTTCAGGCACGCGCTGAAAGCATTCGCGTGGCCGACCCCTTTGCCGATGAAGTAGAAATGGGCGCGCTGATCAACCGCGTGCAGTATCAGCGGGTGCTGGGGCATATCCAGCGCGGCATCGAAGACGGCGCCCGTTTGCTCTGCGGCGGTGAGCGCCCGGCGGATCTGCCGAAGGGCTTTTTCATTCGCCCCACCGTGTTCACCGATGTGCCGCTGGACAGCGCATTGTGGAACGAAGAAATCTTCGGCCCGGTCCTGTGTGTACGACGGTTTGCGACTGAGGACGAGGCCATCGCACTGGCCAACAACAGCGATTTCGGCTTGGTGGCGAGCGTGGTCAGCCGTGACAACGAAACCGCCGAGCGCGTGGCGAATGCCTTGCAGGCCGGGCTGGTGTGGATCAACGCGCCGCAAGTGATCTTTGCGCAAGCGGCGTGGGGCGGTTACAAGCAGAGCAGCATCGGCCGCGAGCTAGGGCCGTGGGGGTTGGCGGCGTTTCAGGAGATCAAGCATGTGATCAGATCCAACTGACGGCGCAGGTCAAATGTGGGAGGGGGCTTGCCCCCGATGGCGGTGTGTCAGTCAACAATGTTCTGACTGAACCACTGCTATCGGGGGCTCGCCCTCTCCCACATGTTGATCAGCGCAATTTTTAGATAGACCTAGCGACTTTCTCATTTGCCCCACTCCCCCGCCCATGGCCTGATGCCCCCTTGTTCACTCAAGGCCGTCCCATGGAAACCGTTCACACCAAACCCACCACAGCCCTGTGGCTGATGATCAGCGTCGTGCTGGTCGCCCTCAACCTGCGCCCGTCGATGGCCGCCGTGGGCCCGCTGTTGTCGTCGATTCGCACCGATGTGCCGTTGAGTTTCAGCAGCGCCGCCTTGCTGACGATGTTGCCGGTGATGGCCATGGGCTTGGCGATGTTCTTTGGCATGGGCCTGGCCAAGCGTTTTGGCGAGCACCGCAGCATCGTGGTGTCGCTGCTGGTGATTGGCGTGGCCACGTTGTCGCGGTTGTTCCTCGACTCGGCGCTGGAGTTGATCGTCAGCGCCATCGCCGCCGGGGTGGGGATTGCGATGATCCAGGCGTTGATGCCGGCGCTGATCAAATCGCGGTTCAGCGATAACGTCTCGCTGTTCATGGGCCTGTACGTCACCGCGATCATGGGCGGTGCGGCGCTGGCGGCGTCGTTTGCACCCTTCGTGCAAGTGCAGACCGGCAGTTGGCGCATTGGCCTGGCGATCTGGGCCGTGCTCGCCGTGCTGGCCCTGGTGTTCTGGTATGCGCAGCGCTCAGCGCTGCCGCCGCTGCCCCAAGCCGGCGCCGGCCCTCAAGAATCGTTTTTCGGCAATGGCCGCGCCTGGTTGCTGGCAGTCTTCTTTGGCCTGGGCACCGCGTCCTACACCTGCGTACTCGCCTGGCTGGCGCCGTACTACGTGGAGCAAGGCTGGAGCGAACAGAACGCCGGGTTGCTGCTGGGCTTTTTGACGGCCATGGAAGTGGTGTCCGGCTTGGTCACGCCCGCCATCGCCAACCGCCGCCAGGATAAACGCGGGGTGGTGGCCGTGCTGCTGGTGCTGATCATCCTCGGCTTCTGCGGCTTGATCCTCAGCCCGCAACACCTGAGCCTGCTGTGGCTTTGCCTGCTGGGCCTGGGCATCGGCGGCCTGTTCCCGATGAGCCTGATCCTGTCCCTCGACCACCTCGACAACCCGCGCCGCGCCGGTGGCCTCACCGCGTTTGTGCAAGGTATTGGCTACCTGATTGCCGGGCTGTCGCCGCTGATCGCCGGGATGATCCGCGACCAGCTGGGCAGCTTCGAATGGGCCTGGTGGTCGCTGACGGCAGTGATCGTGGTGATGCTGCTGATCGTCGTGCGTTTTAACCCCAAGCATTACGCGCACCATATCCGCTGAGGTCGTGTTGCAAACAGTATTTGTCCCACAGAAAACATAGAAACGCCCTACAGCGCTTTCTATTGGCACGTCCGTTCCGTTAAGCTTTTGCGCTGTCTTGTACTGAGTTCGGTACAACGGGTTTACGGACGAAACCGATGTTAAACAGTAACTTGCTCAGAAAACTCGATATGCAGGACTTGATGGTGTTTATCGCCGTCTACGACCAGAGCAGCGTTACCGAGGTGTCCGAAACGCTGTTTGTCAGCCAGTCCACTGTGAGCTACAGCCTGAAGAAGCTGCGCACCAGTTTTGAAGACGAACTGTTTATCAACACCCGGGCGGGCATGCGGCCGACGTACAAGGCCACCACCATGTACGGCCATGTGCAGAAGATCCTCGAAAGCATCAACCTGTGCCACGCCGGTGGCCAGGCCTTCGACCCGACCCAGAAAGCCGTGACGTTCAATGTCTGCGCGCCGGAATACTTCGAACAGTTGATCCTGCCGCGCCTGTTGAAACACTTCGATCACGCCGACCTGCCGGTGATCGTCAATGTGCAGAAACTGGAAACCGACATCCCCGCCGATGACCTGCGTGAGGGCCGCCTGGACTTGGTGATCTGCTTCGGCCCCAACTTCCACCGTGCCCATAAAGACTTCCGCACCCAGATGTTGCTGGAGGACGATCTGGTGTGCGTCTTCGATAAGCGCTCGGCACCGCGGGAAGCGGCCTTCAGCCTGCAATCCTTCGTCGAGCGGCGCCATGTATTCCCCACGCCGTGGACCTCCGACACCAACATGATCGACGGCTGGCTGGCGCGCCAGGCGCGCAAGCGCCAAGTGATCGCCCGCGCCAACAGCTACGGCGCGGCGCTGAAGATGATCACCGGCACCGACTTCATCGTCACCCTGCCGCGCCGCGTGCAAAAACTGCTGGCGCCGGCGACGGTGTTCGGCCATTGCGAAGTGCCCAACGGCTTGCCGGGGTTCACGCTGGAGATGCAGTGGAATGAAACCAGTGAACAGGACAGTGCCAATACCTGGTTTCGTGAGCAGGTGGTGAAGGTGTGCGCGGATCAGGGGTTACTCTAACGTCTGTGGCGAGGCGCTTGCTCCCGTTGGACCGGGCTGGCGCTCCAGTGCGAAGCGCTCCCAAGATGTTGGGGCCGCTGCGTAGCCCAGCGGGAGCAAGCGCCCTCGCCACAGTTGATGGTGTGTCAGCCAATGGCGACTTTGCTGTAGGACTCGCGATCCATATCTATCACTTGGACGCTCAGCTGAACCTGGATATCCGCCGGCCAATCGCCCAGATCCTGCAGTGCTGCCAGCAGGCTCTCCGACAACTGTTTCTTGACCTGTGGCGACCGCCCACTGAGCAGTGACAGCCTCACAGCCATAAAGCCACGCGGGCTCAGGGAAGTACCGACCAGAAAAGTCTCGACCTTCACCGCCCGGCTTTTGATATCGAACTCGGAACCGAACTGCCCGGACGCCATCAGCACGTTGTTGAGCCTTAGCAGTGTTTTCTCAACGGCCAGGTTCGTCAGGTTGGCGGTGTATTCCAAGTGCAGATGTGGCATGGAGGGCTCCGAATTTGTTGTAGGAAGAGTTGTAGATATATCACGTGAATCAGGCCTGGGTCGCCAACCCTCGATCACTCATAAACGCCTCAAGCCGCGAACGCACCCAGCGCTCGGCCGGGTCGGTGTCCACATGGCTGAGCCAGACCATGGACAAATCCAGGGTCGGCGTCTCGAACGGAAACGGCTCGCAGAACAGGTGGCCCGACACCGCCATGGCCTCGGCGGTGTAGTCCGGCAGGCTGGCGATCAGGTCCGTGCCGGCCAGCAAGGCCGGCAGCGCGCTGTATTGCGGCACCGACAGCACCACGTGGCGTTTTCGGCCGATTTCCGCCAGCCACTCATCGGCAAACCCCGACACGTTGGCGGTGTGAGACACCAGCACATGGGGCCGTGAGCAATATTCATCGAGGGTCAGCGGTGTGTCCGACGCATCGGCGCGCAGCAAGCGTGGGCGGATATGGCGCAGCAGCTTGCGCTTGGCATTGGCCGGCAGGCCACGGGTCTGGGTGATGCCGACGGTGATATCGCCGGAGGCCAACAAGTCGGGAATGCGCCAGTAGTCCACATGCTGCACCACGAACACCACTTGCGGCGCTTCCTGGCGCAAGGCGCGCAGCAGCGGTGGCAGCAGGCCGAACTCGACATCATCGGACAGGCCGATGCGGAACGTCATGGTGCTGACGGACGGGTCGAAATCGTGGGTCAGGCTCAAGGCCGATGACAACGAATCCAGGGCCGGCGACAGGTGCTGGATGATTTCCTCGGCCCGCGCGGTGGGCTCCATGCGGTGGCCGACGCGGATGAACAGCGGGTCATTGAACAGCGTGCGCAAGCGGTTGAGGGCCGAACTGATGGTCGGCTGGCCGAGAAACAGCTTCTCCGCCACCCGCGTCACATTGCGCTCAAGCATCAACGCTTCGAACACCACCATCAGGTTGATGTCGGCCTTGCGTAATTCATTGCGATTCATCGGCGCCAGCCCCTTTCCCCAAGCCAAGCCGCAGTTTAGAAAGTGCGGGGGGCTGCGTCTATGCGCGCACTGTTCATCCAGGCGCTTTGCGACTATAAATCAGCTCTCAATGGTCACAGGAACACCGCCGTGCTGGTCATTCTTGCCTTAAGCATCCTGCTCGGCGGCGTTTTGCTCTGGGCCATCAAGTTCATCGCTCATCCCACCGCCAGGACACTGCTGCGCGCCTTTGTCGGGTTATGCCTGGCGGCGGTCGTGGCTTATCTGGTGCTGGCTTCCGGGTTTCCGACTTCGCTGCTGGTCTGAGCCGCCTCCTGGCCCTGGCGCAGACGCAATGCCGCGAGCGCGGCCACCACCAGCACCAGCGCAATCACTTTCAAGCCGTTCATCGCATGGCCGGTGCTCATCTCGATCGCGCCCATAACGGACGGCCCGACAAACCCGCCCAACAGCCCGCAGGCGTTGACGAACCCCAGCCCGCCCGCCAGTGCTACGCCCTTGAGACGCGAGGCCGGGTACAGAAAGATGATCGACTGCACCACAAAGAACATCACCGCCGACAGGCAAAAGCCCAGCAGGCTGAACACCGGCCCCGACACCGACGCAATGCCCAACCCCAGCGCCATGGTCAGCAGCCCGGTGACCAACAGTCGACGGCAACGCCCCGGCGTCGTGGCGAAACGCGGGATCAGTACCGCGCCGAGTGCCGCCGCGATCCAGGGCAAGGAGGTCAGCAGGCCAACGCTCATGGTGCTCAACTCGCCGTATTTGCTGATGATGCTCGGCAGGAAAAAGATCACCGTGTAGATAGTGATCTGATGGCAAAAGTACACAAAGATCGCCAGCAGGATTTGTGGGGTCAGCCAGTTTTTCAATGAGTGCCCACCCTCGCCCGCGCCCTCTTCGGTTTCCAGCGCGATGCGTTGTTCGATCCCGCGTGCTTCCTCGGCCGACAGCCAGGGCGCCTTGCTCGGACGGTCCGGCAGTTTGCGCCACACCACCCAGGCGAACGCCACGGCCGGCAGGCCTTCCAGCAGGAACATCCACTGCCAGCCGTGCCAGCCGAGCAGACCGTCCATGCGCATCAAGGCGGCGCCCACCGGGCCGCCGATGATGTTGGCGAAGCACACGCCGAGCAGGAAATAACCGGTAGCGCGCGCCCGTTGTTCGCGGTTGAACCAGTAGGTCAGGTACAGCATCACGCCTGGAAACAGACCGGCCTCGGCAATCCCCAGCAACAGGCGCAGCACGTAGAACGAGGTCTCGCCCTGCACAAAGGCCATGGCCGCCGAGATCAGGCCCCAGGTCACCATGATCCGCGCAATCCAGAAGCGGGCGCCGACCTTGTGCATGATCAGGTTGCTGGGGATTTCCGACAGCGCATAGGTCAGGAAAAACAGCCCCGCGCCCAGTCCATAGGCCGCGGCGGAAATGCCCAGGTCGACGTCCAGGTGATGCTTGGCCAGGGCAATGTTGGTGCGGTCCAGGAAGCTCAGGATGTAGGCGATGATCAGCAAGGGCATCAGCTTGACGAACATCAGTTTGTTCAACGCCTGCGGCTCGCGGGCGTGGGGGGCGGAAGTCATCGGCAATTCCTCTTGGCGCCCCGCCAGCCAGGCTGGGGGGCGCATCGGTGTTGTTCTAGGAGTCGAGTTGCACAACCAGCGCCTGGGGGCGATGGGAAAACAGTTGCAGCAGCGCGCCGCCCAGGGCGCAGCCGGCCATCACGAAGAAACACACGGTGTAACCGTGCAGCGTGGTCCAACCGCCGCCCATGGCGATCAGGCTGCCCATCAGCACCGGCGCCAGGCCGCCGCCGATGAACATCGCTGTGGTGATGATGCCGTTGGCGGTGGAGGTCGCCGACGGCTCGGCCGAGTCGCAGGCCACCGCGTAGTAGATCGGCCACACCGCATTGGCGACCAGGCCGAACAGCAGTTGCACAACGATGATCAACGTCAGGGTATTGGCGAAGTAGAACGCGCCGACACTCGCCGCCATCCACAGCCCGCAGATGATCAGGGTGGTGCGCCGGCCGATGATGTCCGACAGCGACGGCCACACCAGTTGCCCGAGGATGCCGGTGAGGGTGAACACCACGCTCATCCCTGCCGACTCGGCCAATGACAGCCCGGCGATATTGTAGAGGTAGGCCGGCAGCACGATGTTCACGCCCATGTACACCACCTGCGTGAGCATGGTGTTACCGGCCGTGAGGGCGATATTGCGGTTGCGCAAGGTGGCGACAAAGGTGCGCCAGGCTTCGCCTTTGACTTGGCTGGCCGGCGCGTTGTCCGGCGGGGTCATGCCTTTGGCGGCGATGTCGACCTACAGCGCGGTGATGCGCTCGGCGGTGGAATAACGCGCCCAGAAGATCATCAACGGCAGCGCCACCACAAAGGCAAAGAAGAACACATAACGCCAGTTGTCCTCGCCAAACACCGTGATGACAAAACTCGCGACGATGCCGCTGAGCATCGCGCCAATCGGGTAGCCGGTGTGGTGCGCGCCCAAGGCAAAGCCGCGACGTTCCACCGGCCACCATTCGGCGGTGTTGCTGACGCCGACCGGCTCGCCCCAGCCGGCGCCGAGGTTGACGCCGACCCGCAGGGCAATGAAGGTGGCGAGGTTGCCGCTCAACGCCTTGAAGCCGGACAGGAACGAAATCGCGGTGTAGCCCAGCACCAGTGGTACCTGGAAGCGCGCACGTTTCCAGCCGCCACCGTAGCGGTCGCTCCACATCGAGCCGGGGATATCCAGCAACGCCAAGGCCAGCATGACCACCGTGGCCACGGTGCCCCATTGATCGGCGGACAAATCGAAATGCTTGGAGATGGTCGGCCCCAGGCGCAATACGATCTCACGGTCGTAGGCGTTGAGGATCCAGATCATCCAGCAGACCAGCAGGGATACCCAGGAATGCCGGTGAATGCTGCGCAGCGACGCTTTTTTTATAGTTGCCATGGGCCTCTCCAGGCGCGCAAGGGCGCGCACTGACACAAGGTTGCGAAGGAATATGCCTTTTTGAACACACGCGCTAGCTGGCGAACCGTCGCTCGGCTATTCCTTGCACGCCCAACCCGGTAATGGCGAACAGCGCTCCGCGCTGCTGGCCGTCTGCCGGGAAACGCGGCAGCGGCGGCTTGGCCATGGAGGTCACAAACAGGGTGTCGAGGTTCGGCCCGCCGAAGGTCAGGCTGGTGACCTTTTTCACCGGCATCTGGATGACGCGGTCGACCTGACCCTCCGGGGTGTAGCGCACCAGCTTCCCGGCATAGACCAGGGCTTGCCACAGGCACCCTTCGGCGTCCACGGTGCAGCCGTCGGCGGCGCCACCGCCGCAGGTGTCGACCTTGGCGAAGGTGCGGCGGTTGCTCACATTGCCCGTGACGAGGTCATAGTCGTAGGCCCAGATCTCGCCGGACCAGGTGTCGCAGAAGTAAAAGGTCTCTCCCGACGGGCTCCAGCAAGGGCCGTTGGACACGATGATGCCTTCGTCCAGGGTGTGCAGGCTCAGGTCGGCGTCCAGGCGGTAAAGCTTGGCGCTGGCGTTGTCTTCCAGCGTGTCCATCGAACCGAAGATGAAACGGCCCTGCCGGTCGACCTTGCCGTCGTTGAGGCGGTTATCGGGCAGGTGCGGTTCCGGGTCGATAACCAGGTTGAGCTCACCGCTGCTGAGGTCCAGTGTGTGCACGCCGTTCTGCAGCGCGACAATCGCAGACTCGCCAGCGTGACGCAGGGCCATGGAGCCGATCTTCTGGCCCACCTCCCAGGCGCGCAACTCGCGGCCATCCTCGGTGCAGCGCAGGATGCGGCCGTCGGCGCTGTCGATCCAATACAAACGTTGTTGCTCGACGTCCCATACCGGGCCTTCGCCCAGGGTGGTCTTGACGTCCACAAGCACTTCGATACGCATGGTGATCCCCTTATTGTTGTTGTGCGGGATGCAGGCCGCGCCTTGACGCGGCGGTTTGTCGGGTTAGAAATTGACTTGGTCGCGCCCCTTGAGCCCGAGGATTTCCCGCGCTTCATCCGGCGTGGCGACCCGATGCCCGAGGGCTTCGATCACCGTGCGAATACGCCGTACCTGGTCGGCATTCGACGCCGCCAGCTTGCCCGGGCCATCCCACAGCGAATCCTCCAGGCCGACACGGGCGTTACTGCCCATGGACAGGCCCATGGTCGCCAGCGGAATCTGCCCACGCCCGGCGCCGAGGATCGACCACACGTAGTCGTCGCCGAACAGGCGGTCGGCGGTGCGGCGCATGTGTGCCAAGTCTTCCGGGTGGCCGCCGATACCACCGCGCAGGCCGAACACCGACTGGATAAACAACGGCGGCTTGAGCAGGCCGCGTTCGAGGAAATGCGCGGCGGTGTACAGGTGGCCGATGTCGTAGCACTCGATCTCAAACCGCGTGCGGTTCTCGGCGCACGAATTGAGGATGTGGGTGATGTCGCGGAAGGTGTTGCGAAAAATCCGGTCGTCACTCTCTTCCAGGTAAGGCCGTTCCCAGTCGTGCTTGAACTCGGTAAAGCGGTTGAGCATTTCGTAGAGGCCGAAGTTCATCGAGCCCATGTTCAGCGAGGCCAGTTCCGGCTTGAACTGCATCACCGGTTGCAGGCGCTCCTCCACGCCCATGGTCGGTGCGCCGCCGGTGGTGATGTTGATCACCACGTCGCTGGCGGCCTTGATGTGCGGCAGGAATTCGGCGAACAGCGCCGGGTCCTGGCTGGGGCGGCCGTCAACCGGGTCACGGGCATGCAGGTGGACAATCGCGGCGCCAGCCTCGGCGGCGCCGATGGCGGCATCGGCAATTTCCTGCGCGGTAATCGGTAAATGCGGCGACATCGACGGCGTATGAATCGCACCGGTAACGGCACAGGTAATGATGACAGGACGTTTTTTGGACATGACGAATCTCCGACTTTTATTCTTATGAAAAAAATCCTGGGTACAGCGCGATATGTTCTTCCGTGGCTTACAGGTACTCGACGTTACCGTCGACGCTGATCGCCTGGCCGGTCACATTGCGTGCGGCGGGCGAACAGAGGAACAAGGCCATGGCTGCCACGTCTTCGGCGGTGACCATGCGCTTGAGGGAAATCTTGTTGAGGTATTCCTGGCGCATCTCGGCTTCGGGCACGCCGACCTGTTCGGCACGCGCGCGGATCACACCGTCCATGCGCGGGCCTTCGACGATGCCGGGCAGCAAGGCGTTGACGCGGATATCGCTCTCGCCCAGCTCCGACGCCAGGGATTTCATCAAACCGACAATCGCCCATTTGGTCGCCGCATACGGCGTGCGCCACGCGTAGCCCAAGCGCCCTGCCACCGAGGCGATATGCAGCAGGTGGCCGTGGGAGGATTCCTTGAGCATCGGCACCGCGTGATGGGCAAACCGGTACTGCGCAGTGAGATTGATGTTGATGGTGGCTTGCCACTCGGCGTCGCTGATCGCATCGATGCCGCCGGTAGGCCCGGCGATCCCGGCGTTGTTGACCAGCACATCAAGGCCGCCGAAATGCTCGCGCTGTACCTTGAACACCGCCTCGATCTGCGCGGCATCACTGACGTCGGCGCGGGTGGCGACGGTGCCCGGGTATTTGTCGCGAAACGCGGCCAGGGCTGGCTCGCTCACATCACACACATGCACCTGGGCACCGGCCTCCAGATATGCCGCCGCCAGCACTTCACCGATGCCGGCAGCCCCGCCGGAAATCAATACACGTAACCCAGGATAGGGCTGCAGCCGCTGTAGGACACTCATGCTCGTTTACCTCCTGAAGCAGACGACCGCGAACGGTCGCTCTTGACGAGCAGGCGCGCCAGGGAATCGGCGGCCTGCATGATGTCATCGGTCACCGCCGCGCGTGCACCGGCGCCATCACGGGCAGCCAGGGCCTCGACAATGCGCGTGTGCGCCTCCATCGAGCGTTGCAGGTGAGCTTTATCCGGGGCGACCAGCGCAAAGCACGGGCCCATGTGCAGCCAGAAGTTTTCCACGGCGGCCATGGTCAACTCGGCCTGGGCCACGGCGTAGATACGCCGGTGAAAGGCAAAGTTGGTCCACAGGTAGCGCGACACGTCGACTTCGTCGGCGGCGTGCTGCATTTGCTGGCACAGGTCGGTGATTTCATCGAGGTCGGCCTTTTGCAGGAGCAGCACGGCTTTTTCCGCCAGCAGCCCTTCAAGGGCGACCCGCGCATCACGAATTTCGCGCAGGCGTTCGACCGTCATAAGGCGTACACGCAGACGGGACGTTTCGGTGACTTCAAAGGCGTTTTCGGCGCTGAGGCGTTGCAGGGCTTCGCGCACCGGCATCGGGCTGGAACCGAGGGCTTCGGCGAGGCCGCGAATGGTGAGTTTCTGGCCGGGCTGGAAACGGCCACTCATCAATGCTTCGCGGATCTGGCGATAGACCTGGTCTTGCAAGGTATCGCGGGACACCTGGCGCAGGGTGGGCAGGAGGAGCGGACCATCTGTCATGAGGCAAAACCTGTGTTGTCGTTCTTATGGCCCCAATATGTGATCACAAATCAAATATGTCAAATAGTTTCCCATCTCCAAATCGCACGCACAAACAGCTGATGAATTTTCGACTGCACCGCCGATTGATAGCCAACGAACATCAATCCATTTAAATTTGTCACTTTTCATTTCTAAATGTGTCAGCCACTATTCCAGGTCTTAAGCGAGACAAGCACTTCAAAAAGAACGCTGGAGACACAAAACCATGACTAGCCCTACCCGACCCAACTCTGCCCACTCGAAAGTTGGTGCGGTATTCCGCGTTACTTCGGGCAACTTCCTCGAACAGTTCGACTTCTTTCTGTTCGGTTTCTACGCCACCTATATCGCTGCCGCGTTCTTCCCCTCCGCTAATGAGTTTGCATCATTAATGATGACCTTCGCCGTGTTCGGCGCGGGCTTCCTGATGCGGCCGTTGGGCGCGATTATTTTGGGTGCCTACATCGATGACGTGGGTCGCCGCAAAGGACTGATCGTGACGCTGTCGATCATGGCCAGCGGCACGCTGCTGATCGTGCTGGTGCCCGGTTATCACACCATTGGCTTGTGGGCGCCCTTGCTGGTGCTGCTGGGCCGCCTGCTGCAAGGTTTCTCGGCCGGCGCGGAATTGGGCGGCGTGTCGGTGTACCTGTCTGAAATGGCGACACCGGGCCGCAAAGGTTTCTACACCAGCTGGCAATCGGGCAGCCAACAGATCTCTATCGTGGTCGCCGCCGCGCTGGGTTATGGCCTGAACGTATGGATGGAGCCGGCGGTGGTAGCCGATTGGGGCTGGCGCATTCCGTTCGCCATCGGCTGCGTGATTATCCCGTTCATTTTCATCCTGCGTCGCAGCCTGCAGGAAACCGAAGAGTTCGCCAACCGCAAGCATCGCCCGACCATGCGCGAAGTGCTGGCAACCCTGGCGAAAAACTGGACGGTGGTGATTGGCGGCATGTTGATGGTGGCCATGACCACCACTGCGTTCTACCTGATCACCGTGTACGCGCCGACCTTCGGCAAGACCGTGCTGCAACTGAGCACTTCCGATGCCCTGTTGGTGACGCTGCTGGTGGCCGTGTCGAACTTTGTCTGGCTGCCGATCGGCGGTACGTTGAGCGACCGTTTTGGCCGCAAGCCTGTACTGATCGCCATGACTGCGCTGACCGTTCTCACCGCTTATCCAGCGCTGTCCTACGTGGTGAATTCGCCAAGCTTCGCCCATATGCTGGAAACCCTGCTGTGGTTCTCCTTCCTCTACGGCATGTACAACGGCGCGATGATTCCGGCGCTGACCGAAATCATGCCGGTGGAAGTGCGCGTGGCGGGCTTCTCCCTGGCCTACAGCCTGGCAACGGCGATCTTCGGCGGCTTTACCCCGGCAATTTCCACCTGGTTCATCCACATCACCGAAGACAAGGCCTCGCCGGCCTACTGGCTGATGTTCGCCGCGCTGTGCGCCCTGTGTTCGACCCTGGCGCTGTATCGCCGCGCCAATGCCCGTGGGCAAGTCATGCAGGGGGCCGCGTGATGAAGCCACTGCTCAAGACCCTGACGGCCCTGGCCCTCGGCGCCGTGGCGCTGACGGCCCAGGCCGAACAGCTCAAGGTGATGACCTCCGGCGGCTTCACTGCCGCGTATAAATTGCTCGGCCCGCAGTACGCCAAGCAAAGCGGCGACAGCCTGGACACCATTCTCGGCCCGTCGATGGGCAAGGCGCCGGAAGCGATTCCCAACCGCCTGGCCCGTGGCGAACACGCCGACGTGGTGATCATGGTCGGCTACGCCCTGGATGAGTTGATCAAGCAAGGCAAGGTCGACCCGGCCTCCCGTGTGGAACTGGCGGACTCGCGCATCGGCCTGGTGGTGAAGGCAGGCGTGCCAAAGCCTGCCATCGGGACTGACGCCGAACTGAAAGCCGTGCTGAGTCAAGCCAAATCCGTGGCTTACTCGGACAGCGCCAGCGGTGTGTATGTCGAGAAAGAGCTGTTCAAGAAGCTCGGCATGCCCGCCAAGGGCACCATGATCGAACGCCTCCCGGTGGCCGAACAGGTCGCCAAGGGAGACTACGAAGTGGGCTTGCAGCAGGTTGCGGAATTGTTGCCGGTGCCGGGTGTGACCTATGTCGGCAAGATCCCGGAGGACGTGCAATCGGTGACGCGCTTTGCGGCGGGTATTCCGGTCAACGCCGAGCACCCGACGCGGGCCAAGGCGCTGCTGCATTACCTGGCCTCGCCCGAGGCGCAACCGGTGGTGCAATCCACCGGCCTGGACTCGGTGTCACGCTGAGCGAAACGGCATCTCACGCACTAACCGCTCCAACTCCAGCGCCGCCGGGGGCAATGTCCGCCCGCGGCGTTTGATCAAACCCACATTGCGCATCACCTGTGGCTCCACCAACGGCACACTCACCAGAATCGGGTGTTCCAGCGCCGGCATCGCAATCGACGGTACCATCGCCACGCCCAGCCCGGCCTCCACCAGCCCGATCATCGTAGTCACGTGGTGCGTCTCGCAGATACTCGGCTTTTTCACCCGCACGCCACGCAAGGCCTGGTCCAGCAGGCTGCGGTTGCCGGAGGTTTTGTCGACGGTGATGTAGTCGTACTCATAGGCTTCGGTCCAGGTCACGCTGTCGCGCTGGGCCAGCGGGTGGTCGCGGCGACAGGCCAGGACATAGCGCTCCTGCAACAGCAGTTCGAACTCCACTTCATCGGCCAGGCTACCGCTGAAACTCACGCCAAAATCCGCCTCGCCACTCTCCACCGCATTGCACACCTCACCAGCACTGGCATCCAGCACCCGCAGGCGAATCTTCGGGTACAGCTTGTGGAATTCGGAGATCACGTGGGGCATGAAGTAATACGCGGTGGACGGCACACAGGCGATGGTCACATTGCCCATGCGCGTGGACGCGACATTGCTGATGCCCATCAATGCCACATCAAGATCGTCGAGCATGCGTTCGACCTGGGGCAGGAATGCGCGGCCGACCATGGTCAGGCTGACCCGCCGGGTGGTGCGTTCGAACAGTTTTACGTCGAGGGCGGTTTCGAGCTTTTCGATCCGCCGGCTCAGGGCCGGTTGCGAGATGCGGATGGCCTCGGCGGCGCCTCGGAAACTGCCCTTGTCTACCACGGCACGGAAGGCCTGGAGGTCGTTGAGGTCGAAGTTGATGATCACGGGAGGGAAGCCAGAGTGGTCGGGGTGGTGGGCATTATCGTATGGGAGCCGGTGGGGCGCCATGTATGGCAGAAAGGTTTGCGGTAATAACCCTACTACAAATATTAAGTCATACATATCAATAGGTTATAGGCCGTCTGCAGCCACGCAATCGTCGAAATGGGTCAATACTTGCGGCCTGACCTACACAACGGAAGACGTAGCCACCCATGGAAACCCATCAGTTCTGGACAGACGACAAGACGCCGGATATCGGCATCGATCAGTTGCTTCTTGCATCACGCCAATGGTCAAGCAGGATTGAATCCTACTCACCCTCGGCGGACTTTCCTCAAGGACGGCGTCGTCACCGAACTGTTCAGAGGTGAGAACGTGCAGGGCTTGTGGGATGACGGCGACGACCTCTACGCCATTGAAGACCGCAAGCCCTTCGGGCGATTGTTGCGCTATCGCTGGAGCGACCAGAGCCTGACAGTGCTGCGCGACCGGGTCCAGGAAGGCGAGTCCATCGTGCGTTGCACGGATGGGCGCATGTCTATACCGAGAAGAAAAAAGGCGTGGTGCGCGAACTCACTCAGGACGGCAGCGACCCGGAGGTGTTCAGCCACCTGAAAACTCCTGGCTGAACACCCAATCGTTCCTGAAGGCGCCGCAGTCGATTGTGCCGACCGGTCGAGGAACCTATGTACTGGCCGAAGGCGGAAGAGATCGGGTGTTGGAACTGATGTCCGATTCACTCACGCCGTCACCGTAGTCCCGCTACAGCTGAAAACGCGCCACCGCCTCGTTCAGCGCGACGGCCAACTGCGCCAGCTCTCGGCTCGATCCATTGATCTGCCCGGCGCCGGACGAGGACTGAGCAGACAAGTCGCGGATATTGACGATGTTGCGGTCAACTTCCTTGGCCACCTGCGCCTGCTCCTCTGCGGCGCTGGCAATAACCAGGTTGCGCTGGTGAATCTGGTCGATGGAGTCGGTGATCTGGCTCAATGCACCACCTGCGCCCTCAGCCAACGCCAAGGTATCGGTGGCACGCTGGGTACTCGACTGCATTGATGTGAGTGCATGGTCAGACCCCGTGCGCATCGCGGTCACCATCTGATCGATTTCCAGGGTTGATTGCTGGGTACGGTGCGCCAATGCACGCACTTCATCAGCCACGACCGCAAAGCCACGCCCGGATTCGCCGGCCCGCGCAGCCTCAATGGCAGCATTGAGGGCCAGCAGGTTGGTCTGTTCGGCAATGGAGCGAATCACGTCCAGTACCTTGCCGATATCGCGCGATTGCTCGGCCAGGTTCTGCACCAGCGTCGACGTTTCACCGATGTTAGAGCTCAGGGCCTGGATGGCGTTGACAGTTTCGCCGACACGATGCTGGCCTTCGCGCGCCGTTTCATTGGAGAGGCGAGTGGACTCGGAGGTGGAAACGGCATTGCGCGCCACCTCATCCGCCGCCGAGGTCATCTCGTTCACGGCGGTGGCGGCCTGTTCAATTTCAGCGGTCTGCTTTTGCAGGCTGCGGCTGCTTTGATCCGTGATGCCATTCAGGTCGGTGGCGGATGATGCCATCTGCCCTGCCGACTGGCGGATCAGTTGCAGGGTCCCGCGCAGGTTGGACTGCATGGTCTTGAGCGCCACGAGCAAGCGGGTTACTTCGTCGTCGCCGGTCACGTCTACCGTTTGAGTCAAGTCACCGTGGGCCACGTTTTCGGCGGCCCGCACCGCATGGCTCAGCGGACCGACGATGCTGCGAGTCAACAACCACGCCAGCGCCACCGTACTCAAGGCGGCCAGCAGCACGAAGCCAACCACCATGGTGCGCGAACGGCTGTATTGCGATTCGGCCTCCTGGCCCTGCTGATTGACCTGCGCGTTGTAGTAGTCAGCCAGGGCATTGAGTTGCGCACCCGAACCATCGACCACGGTTTTCATGTCCACCAGCAGCAACTTGTTAAGCTCGGCGCCCTGCTGCTTGTCGGCGAGGACGAAGGACTGTGCCAGACCTTGCTGGTACAGGCGCAGCGACACCTGAAACTGGTCATAGAGCGAGCGCACTTCAGGGGTGTCGATGACCGCATCGAGCTCGGCCAGCCTTTTCGTCAGGTCTTGGCTACGGGTGTCCATCTGGCTGCGATACTGCGCAAGGCTGGCGGGGTTCGGGTCCAGCGCCATGCGCAAAGAGATCGTACGAATGCGCAGCATGATTTCGCGGATGTCCGCCACCAGCCGCATCTTGGGCACCAGCCCGCTTTCAACCTGCACCGCACTGGCGCGGATGCTTGCCATGTTCGACAGCGCAAAAAAACCCAGTAGGGCCACCAGCAAAGCAATCAAGGCGAAACCCAGACCCGCACGGCGGGCGATGGACAGGCTGCGAAGGGACATTTTCAGGAGACTCTCTTATTGGGGATACGATGTCGTATAAGAGCGTTTCGGCCTGCTGGGGCAGGACTTTAGCGATGCGGATGAAAGTGCTACTTAATATTTCTGCTGCTGGGAAAAAGGAGAAAAATACAGCTACGAAAAAGCCCGTAACCTCTTCGACCACGGGCTTCTTTTAGCGACCGGAGGTGACTCAGCTTCCGCGCTCTTTGTTGGATTGTGAAAGGACCGAGGCGGCAAGCGTTTTGGTGGTTTCGTTGTAGTGATTGGCGCCGAGTACCCTCCCGGCTTTCGCCTCCATTTCTGCACCCGTCTGCTTGTCGTGGTCTTTCTGGGCTAGCGCTGAAGCCGCGAGGCTTTTGGCGAGGGCTGAGGAGGCTGGGCTGTTGAGCGTTTGGGCCGCCAACGTCGCGACCTTGTCGGAGGTTTCTTTCGTATTCTTGCTCATGATGCAATTCCTTTGCAGTTGTGGGCACTCCATCTCGAGCGCCACCACAAAGTAAAGCGTTGCCCGGGGTATCGCAACGCGCTGCTTGTAGGCAACGTTTTGGAAGCATGTGCGAAAGGTGTACCGGTCATGTAGTGCGTGCTAGAGCGTCGCATCGATTGCACTGATGATTACTATCGAACGGAGCGCCTGCTCGATTTTCAAGACGGGTTCCTATAATCCCTTCCCTATTCCCTCCCCTTTCGCCTGGCTTCAGGCGACGTTAACCCTGGAACCCAACACTATGCCAAGTGCCAGCCAGGCCCCTAGCGGCCTTCCCGAACACAATCAACAAAGTCTCAAGCAGCAGTGGCTGGCGATTCTCTCGGTCGCCGTGGGCGCCTTCGCCTTGGTGACCAGTGAGTTTCTCCCGGTGGGCGTACTCAATGACGTCGCCAGCGACCTCGGCATCAGCGCCGGCCACGCCGGGTTGATGGTGACCTTGCCGGGCATCATGGCCGCCCTCGCCGCGCCCTTGCTGTCTGTGAGCATTGGCGCCATGGACCGTCGTTACCTGCTGATCGGCCTGACGCTGATCATGATCATCGCCAACTCGGTCGTGGCCTTCGCCAGCGACTTCAGCCTGCTGCTGTTCGGCCGTGTATTGCTGGGCATCAGCATCGGCGGTTTCTGGGCCACGGCCATCGCCCTCAGCGGCCGCCTGGCCCCCAAGGGCGTGGATGTTGCGAAGGCCACTTCGATCATCATGATGGGCGTGACCCTGGCCACCGTACTGGGCGTGCCCGTCGGCACCTGGCTCAGTGGCCTGATGGGCTGGCGCATGACCTTCCTGGTCACCGCACTGGTGGGCGTACCGGTGCTGCTGGCGCAGGTCTTCCTCCTCCCCCGACTCAACCCGGAAAAAGCGATTCGCGTCAGTGACCTGCCGGCCCTGTTTATCAACCCGCAAGCTCGTGTCGGGTTGATCGCTGTCTTGCTGATCGGCCTTGCGCACTTTGCCGCGTACACCTATGTCGCGCCGTTCTTCAAATACAGCTCCGGCTTCGACGGACCGACCATTGGCTCGCTGTTGCTGCTCTTTGGCGTGGCCGGGGTATTCGGTAATATTTTTGCCGGTTTCGCCGCCAACCGCAGCGTACGTCACACCCTGCTGTTGGTTGCGCTGATGATCGGCACCAGCACCGCCCTTTTCCCCTACTTCGCCACCGGCATGACCGGCGCAGCGATGCTGATCGGGCTATGGGGCTTCGCCTTTGGCGCCTTCCCGGCGTGCGCCAGTATCTGGATGTTTGTCGTAGCGCCGAAAGATGTGGAGCGCGGCATGCCGCTGTTTGTCGCCCTGTTCCAAGTGATCATTGCCTTGGGCTCGTTCTTTGGCGGGCGTATCGTCGACCAACTGGGCAGCGCGGTGCTGTTGAGCCTGGCCACGGCGCTGGTGGGTGCAGGTTTTGTGACGGTGCTGGTGCTGGGGCGGAAGGTCAGTAATAGCTTGGCGGCTCAACCCGCCTGACCGCGCCCCAGAAACGAAAAAGCCCCGTAGTTGAATAAATTACGGGGCTTTTTCGTTTCTGGGGTCCGATCAGAGAGCGCAACCTCTGACCATTCATGGCATTCCATGGCCCCCGATGTTCAGATCAACCTACAACCGCGGTTGTTAGCTGGCAGCACATTTCTCAATAAGTTTATCTGCCAGGATCTTGGCTTTAGCTGCCGTGCTCACCCCTGTTCCATTTTCCGGGTTCATGGTCTTATCACGCAGATGGGCATCGTAGTAGCCCGGCAGCCCTTCAGGCATCAACGCTTTGCTGTAGCGCTGATACTCAATGTGGTGCATTTGAATACACCGGCGTCGGGTATGAGGAAAATCATGTGTCGGTGAGGCTCACTATTAGCCCATCGCCACCTATGACATTTGCTATGTAATACTGAGCACGGTAGCATTCAAACTAAAATTGAATTTAAACGCGAGCATACTTTGTATATAAAATACTACTTCCGGAACTTGATAATCTCGGTAGGAATTTTCATTTTATTCTTTACCAATTGGTTTGGTGGGGAAACATTCGTAGAAAGAACAAACCCCATTTTTTTAACGCTGGGTGTATGCAGTACTTTTTTATTCCCTTTTTCGCGGATGATCATCGAAAAAACTGCGCTTCGCTTCACAACGCCAGAATTCTGGACTACCGGCTTATTTACTGAGTCACCTGGGAAAAATGGCCTATATGCTATCTTTTATGTAGTCTGTACGATCCTAGCAGTTCCCATTTGTGGTATTTATCTAATGTATATGGCATTAAAAAAAGTGGCCTAAAAAGACCACTTCCTCTCTTCTCTTTTAAGGCAGCATTGCATCAAGCGCATCGTTAAATTGCTTCACGTGCGCGTCATCAATATAAGCACTGACAAGTGCCATAATTAGCGCAAAAGCTACGATACCAATCGGTGTGGAAACGGTCACTCCGAAAGCAAAAGCAATTAGACCTGTCGCTGCACTGCCGGCAAAAAGTGTTTCCATTTTCAGCACAGTATTGTTCCAATCACCCGATGCGTAGCTTTTTTTGACCTCCTCAACCAAGTCATACACATCAAATGCTTTGCTTGCATAGCCAAACCCTTTCGCGAAGAGGTTGAGGTTTTTTGCCAGCTCAGCTCGATCAAGTGAATCCAGAGCATTCACGATGGCGGCACGATCTGCAGCACTGAATTTCTTATCCAGATGATCCTTGTATTGATCAAAAGCCTTCAAAGCCTCTTCAGCACTGCGAAGCGTTTTACCCTTTGCAGTTTCAGCCAAATCTGTAGCTAATGCAGACATCTGAGCGCCATATTTTTCACCGATTTCTTTGTAGAAATCAGCAGTGAATTTGATAGCCCCCTTAATTTCCTCTTCTGCCTTTGCTTGTTCTTCGGCAATTCGTTTTGCTTCTGCTTCCTCTGCAGCTTTTTTGGCTGCGGCTTCAGCCGCAATACGTTCATCCTCTGCAGCTTGTGCTGCTGCAACAGCAAGGGTCAAAGCGTTAGACTTTTCAGTAAGGATCCGGATTTTTTCAGCCAGCTTTTTACTTTCATAAACAGCTGAAATCGAAGCGATAAAAGATTGATAGATTTCAATCGGCGTGCCTGGGCGTTTTCCGTTAACAATATCAGTTGCGAGAATGGCGGAATTCTTTTTGAATTCTACTGCAAGAGGATCTCTTCCAAAATAAGAGTTCGCAACTGCATTACTATTAACAAGTAACTCTTGTGCTTGTGCAACCAGCCCATCTACTACCGCTTTCTCTTTTTGTGCTTTTTCCAATTCACTCAGAAGGCCGACATCACCAAGCGCAGCGGCTACTTCGCTTTCGGTTTGGGTTGGAATATTAGGAAAATTTGCATTATAGGCCGTTTCAATGTCCACCTGAGCTCGAGCTGCTTTACCTGCAATGGGCAAAACATAATCCGAAGAGGAGCGGATTCCAGGAAGGCTCAGAAGGGTCTCAACGTCGGTACCAACAGGCACATCTACTGAATTTGGAGGCTGTGCGCCGGGTACTCCCGGTACAACAACTGGTACAGGTGGAAGCGGAGGTGGATCTGGTGTGACGATGATAGGGGGTAGCTCAATTCCATTTGTTGTAGACATAAGAATCTCCATGTGACTTGGCATTTTTTAGAAATGCACAAATCTTAAATTTCAGCAGCCCAAAAGCAGGCTGCGTCCTGCTTGTCTTCATACGATGCTAGACACCAGGCAAAACAACTGTACATAAAACCAGTTCTACACACAACCGACAATATGCATTTGTGCATATTTTTGGTATTTTTACTATAAAATCAGATATTTATAGCATTAACAGCATGCTCAAACGCATTCTCCCTCAATTGGATGTGGCTCTGACTCATTAGGAAGGCCAACACGTCATCGCCGCTGTATTGTTCTGCAAAGGCTCCTCTTGCCACCTTCCTATCGCTCACATCGTCAACCAGCGCATCACCATGCAGCATTGATTTGTACACGAACGTCTCGCGCAATGCCTTTAGGTAGAAAGCGGCGTCATCAGGGCTACCAACTCCAACAGCAGGCGCTGTGAGCTTGCTGTGCAAGCTTCCCTTGATCGTTGCGACCAGCGTAGGGAAAGCCTAGGCGAGCCAGGCCTCTGAGCTTCAGGGACGTGACAGAGCTGATTGTGAAGTAGTGGTAGCGCCTGGACTTTGGAACAATCGTTACGTCATGCCCTACGATATGTTTGGCGCTGATCCGCTTGAAAAGCTTGTCTGTGATCAAGTCATCTGCGGTGAAGAACTTAACCTTCACACCTTGCGCGTTGTAGGCTTTCAGGCAGAACCACGATCAAATAATTTCCCTTGGGTAGGGCTGTGAAGCGTATTGAGACGCTTACGAACAACCAACCTACCCTACTGTCATTTTCAGTACAAACTACCCTGCACAGGGGTTCTAAGGCGAAATAATCATGGATGAAGACAGGAATGCCAAGGTAAAAGCCAGACAGGCCCCACAAGCACATTAACTGGTCAAATTTTGGACAAAAAAAGCCCCGATCCGCAGATCAGGGCTATTTATTTTGGTACAAAGCGCTGGTACAAACGCTTTATGTGACCTCTTGTAAGTGCTTGATTTACAAGAGCATCAATAATATGGCGGAGAGATAGGGATTCGAACCCTAGGTACCGGTGAAGGTACAACGGATTTCGAATCCGTCCCATTCGGCCACTCTGGCATCTCTCCAACGGCGCGCATCATAACAGCGTGGATCAGGAAAGCAAAGCGCCGAAGCGAATTTTTTCCGTGCTATCAGATGCTTGCGTCGATTACAGCGGTACGCCGAGACGATTGGCGACTTCTTCGTAGGCTTCGATAACGTCACCGAGGCCCTGGCGGAAGCGGTCTTTGTCCATCTTCTTCTTGGTGTCTTTGTCCCACAGGCGGCAGCCGTCCGGGCTGAATTCGTCACCCAGGACGATGGAGCCGTCGTGGAACACACCGAATTCGAGCTTGAAGTCCACCAGCAGCAGGCCTGCGTCGTCGAACAGTTTGCTCAGTACGTCGTTGACCTTGAGGGACAACTCCTTCATGCGCGCCAGTTGCTCAGCGGTGCCCCAGCCGAATGCCACGACGTGGGATTCGTTGATGAACGGGTCGCCCTTGGCGTCGTCCTTCAGGAACAGTTCGAAGGTGTAGGGATTGAGCTTGAGGCCCTCTTCCACGCCCAAACGCTTGACCAGGCTGCCGGCGGCGTAGTTACGCACGACGCATTCAACCGGGATCATGTCGAGCTTCTTGACCAGGCACTCGTTGTCGCCCAGCAGTTTGTCGAATTGGGTCGGAATGCCGGCCGCTTCGAGCTTCTGCATGATGAAGGCGTTGAACTTGTTGTTCACCATGCCTTTGCGATCAAGTTGTTCGATGCGCTTGCCGTCGAACGCCGAGGTGTCGTTGCGAAACAGCAGGATCAGGCGGTTGGCGTCGTCGGTCTTGTACACCGACTTGGCTTTGCCGCGGTAGAGTTCTTCACGTTTTTCCATGATGGGCTCCGCTTGCTAAATGGTGGGCTAGGCGATGTGTCGCCAGTCGAGCCCTGAATCTTGATCGGCCAGTTGCAGCCAGTCCGGGTCGCACCCGAGGGTGTCGACAAAACATTGCCGGGCCAGCTGCGGCAGGTTGTTCTTGCTGCTCAGGTGGGCCAGGACCAAGTGTTGCAAATCTTGCCAGCCCAACTCATACACCAGGTACGCCGCCTGGTGGTTGTTCAAGTGTCCCAGTTCGCCGCCCACCCGCTGCTTGAGAAAGTAGGGGTAATGACCGCGAGCCAGCAGGTCTCGGCAGTGGTTGGACTCGATCATCAAGGCATCGAGGTTCCGGTAACCGTCCAGCACCTTGGCGCAGTAGGAGCCCAGGTCGGTAAGCACGCCGAAGCGCCGCTCACCGTCACTGAAGACATACTGCGTCGGTTCCTGGGCGTCGTGCGCCACGGCAATCACATCGATGCTCAAGGCACCGATTTGCAGCTGCTCGCCACCGGCCAGGAAACCTGCGGGTTCAATGGGTTTGCGCATCCCGCGCAAGGTACCGCGACTGAGGTACACCGGAAGATTGTAGCGCCGAGACAGCAAACCCACGCCATGCACGTGGTCGGCATGTTCGTGGGTCACCAGAATCGCGCTCAGCTGCGCGGGGTGAACCCCCAGGCGCAACAGGCGACGCTCAGTTTCTTTTAATGAGAAACCACAATCCACCAGCACGTACGTGTCGTCGTGGGCGACCAGCGTACCGTTCCCTTGGCTACCGCTGCCGAGAACGGCAAAACGCACCGGATCAGCCCAGGTTGTCTTGAATCACGCCCAACACTTTGCGCGCCGTTTCAGCGGGCGCAACGGTATTGATGTTCTTCTCGACGGTAACCTGCACGCTTTCGCCAACCTTGCTCAAACGAACCTGGTAACGCTCGGCGCGAGTCTCGATTTCTTCCTTGGTCGGCTTACTACCGAACAGCTTGCCGAAGAAACCGGGCTCTTCATCTTTACGCTCGGCCTTTTCAGCCACGTTGATGTAGTACAGGCCGAGGCTGCGGTTGATGTCTTCTACGCGCCAAGGGCCCTGCTCCAACGCGCGGCCGACACTGGCCCAGGCGCGATCAAGGTCTTCACCCAGGTTCAGCACCACGTTGCCGCTGCCGTCTTCGGTGAGGCTGACGCGGCTCGGAGTGTCGTAATCACGGGCGGCGAGCAGGGACACGGAGCCGCCCTTCTCGGAGATACGGCTCATGCTGGCCAGCATTTCGTCGACCAGTGCCGAGTCGACGCCGGTGTTGACCGAGCGGTTGGTGAAATCAACGTTGGCGGTGCTGCCGGCAGGACGCTCGGCGCTGACCACGTAGACTTCACTGGTATTACGCTGCACGCCTGGCTCGATGCGCACACGCACACGGGCTTCGCTGTCGGCGGCTACACCACCGGCCTGCAGGCGCTTGGCCATGGTGGCGGACAATTCGCTGCCCTGCTGCCATGCCGTGGTGAATTCACCGGTCTGCGGGCGCTGCTCGTCGATACGGAAACCGTTGTCCTGGAAGAACTGCACCGCCACTGGCCAGACTTCGGCAGGTGGACGCTGGGCCACGATCCAGCGGGAGTCGCCGCTCTTCTGCAGGCTGTAGTCGCTGGCATCCGCCACGGCCGAGATCGGCTGTGGACGTGGCACCACGTATTCACCTTTGGTGGTGTCGTCGGCGACGTTGCGCGGGATCGGCAGCAACGGGTCAAGGCGCTTGGCGACGTTGACGCCCGGCGGCAATTCCATCGGTTTGGTGGGTTGTGCTTCCAGGTAATCGCTGCCGCGGTCACGGAAGTAGCCTTCCGGGCCCCAGATCCAACCGCAGCCACTGGTGCTGGAGATAATCAAGGCAAGTGCGGAAAGTCCGGCCAATCGCTTCATGCGTAGTGCTTCCTCAATTAAACCAGGACGCCGGACTGGCGCAGGGCCTGTCGCAGCGGTTCGTGACAGGCTTCGCTTAGACGGGTGAGCGGCAGACGGATACCGTCCGGCATCATGCCCATTTCAGTCAGCGCCCACTTCACGGGAATAGGGTTGGATTCGATAAACAGTGTCTTGTTGAGCGGCATCAGCTTCTCGTGGATCGCGCGGGCGGTCACGGCGTCGCCGGCAATGGCGGCGGCGCACATGTCGCTCATGGCACGCGGGGCCACGTTGGCGGTCACGGAGATGTTGCCTTTACCGCCCAGCAGGATCAGCTCGACCGCGGTGGCGTCGTCACCGGAATACACCAGGAAATCGCTGCTCACGCCGGCCAGGATATCCTTGGCGCGCTGCAGGTCGCCGGTGGCTTCCTTGATACCGATGATGTTCGGCACGGTGGACAGGCGGATCACGGTCTCGGCCTTCATGTCGCACGCGGTACGACCCGGCACGTTATAGAGGATCTGCGGGATAGCGACCGCTTCGGCAATGGCGCGGAAGTGCTGGTACAAGCCTTCCTGGGTCGGCTTGTTGTAGTACGGGGTCACCAGCAGGCAGGCATCGGCGCCGGCCTTCTTGGCGTTTTTGGTCAGCTCGATCGCTTCACGCGTCGAGTTGGCGCCCGTACCAGCGATCACGGCGATACGGCCCGCGACACGCTTGACCACGAATTCGATCACCTGGATGTGTTCTTCCACATCAAGGGTGGCCGATTCACCGGTGGTGCCGACCGCCACGATGGCGTTGGTGCCTTCTTGCAGGTGGAAGTCCACCAGTTTGCCCAGGCTGTCCCAGTCGAGACGACCTTGTGCATCCATGGGTGTGACCAGTGCCACCATACTGCCCGCAATCATGCAACCGCTCCTGCCGGAAAAAGAGAGCCGTAATGGTACTGGCGCCAAGATGCTTGTACAAGCGAAGTACCGCGTGAGGATGCGTTCTGGCGCAACTAAACGACGGGCAATGCCATCATTGGACAAAAGCATGCTCTGACGCACGATGAAATCAGACCGATCACGTAATGAAAACGCCACCTCCTATCCCTTGGCGGCGGTTTTCGCTACCCTTCATCCTTTGATCGATACAGCCCTCACGGTATCGACCGCTCATCGTTTTAGGAAGGCTGCATGTCCACCCCCACAGTTCGCGAACAATTCCTTGTTATCAGTGCCCTCGGCGCCAACCCCATGGAGCTGACCAACGTCCTGTGCCGCGCCAGCCATGAAAACCGCTGCGCCGTCGTGACCTCCCGCCTGACCCGCCATGGCGAGTGCAGCGCGCTGGTCTTGCAGATCTCCGGCACATGGGATGCCCTGGCGCGCCTGGAGACGGGCCTGCCGGGCCTGGCCAAGAAGCATGATTTCACCGTCAATGTGGTACGCAGTGCTGCCCTGGAGAATCGTCCCCAGGCCCTGCCTTATGTCGCCTATGTCAGTTCCGCCTATCGCTCGGACATCGTCAACGAGCTGTGCCAGTTCTTCATCGACCACAACGTCGAACTGGAGAACCTGACCTGCGACACCTACCTGGCCCCGCAAACCGGCGGCACCATGTTGAACGCCACGTTTACCGTGACCTTGCCGGCTGGCGTGCAGATCAGTTGGCTGCGCGACCAGTTCCTGGATTTCGCCGATGCCCTGAACCTCGACGCCTTGATCGAGCCATGGCGCCCACAGAACCCAATGTAAGGAAGTTTTTCATGACGGTAGTCATCGACAAACCTGTAGCTGATTTCGAAGCCCAGGCCACCAGCGGCCAGACCTTCAGCCTCGCAGCCCTCAAGGGCAAGCAAGTGGTGATCTACTTCTATCCGAAGGACAGCACGCCGGGTTGCACCACCGAGGGCCAGGGCTTTCGCGACCAGTACGCAGCGTTCAAGGCGGCCAACACCGAAGTGTTCGGCGTGTCGCGCGACAGCGTGAAGTCGCACGAGAACTTCAAGGGCAAGCAGGAATTCCCCTTCGAGCTGATCAGCGACAAGGATGAAGCGGTTTGCCAGCTGTTTGATGTGATCAAGTTGAAGAAGCTATACGGCAAGGAATACTTGGGCGTGGACCGCAGCACCTTTCTGATCGACAGCGAAGGTGTGCTGCGCCAGGAATGGCGCGGCGTGAAGGTGCCAGGCCATGTGGATGCCGTATTGGCGGCAGCACAGGCTTTAAACAAAGCCTGAAACGCGGGCGTTTGTAGTGAGCGGGCTTGCCCCGCGCTGGGCTGCGAAGCAGCCCCAATACAGCCGCCGCGGTCTTTCAGATAAAACGCGAATGCAGGTTTTGGGGCTGCTGCGCAGCCCGGCGCGGGGCAAGCCCGCTCACTACAGTAAGTTATTTGTGACGTTACAACAGCGGCGCTACCACCGGCTCTTGTCGTGGCCATGCATCCAGCACCGCCTTGAACAGTGTTGCCAGCGGGATCGCAAAAAACACGCCCCAGAAACCCCACAGCCCACCAAACAACAGCACTGCGCAGATGATCGCCACTGGGTGCAGGTTGACCGCCTCAGAGAACAGCAGCGGCACCAGCACGTTGCCATCCAGCGTCTGGATGATCCCGTATACCGCCATCAGGTAGATGAACTGATCGCTCCACCCCCACTGGAACAAGGCGATCAGGGTCACGGGCACGGTCACCACCACGGCGCCGACGTACGGTACCACCACTGAAATGCCGACCAGCAATGCCAGCAAGGCCGCGTAGTTCAGGTCCAGGGCGATAAACGCGATGTAGGTCACGCCCCCGCAGATGATGATCTCGATAACCTTGCCACGGATGTAGTTGGCGATCTGCCGGTTCATCTCTTCGGCCACGCGTGTGATCAGCGCGCGCTCGCGGGGCAGATAGCCACGCACCCAGCGACCGATCATGGCGCGATCCTTGAGAAAGAAGAACACCAGGATCGGCACCAGCACCAGGTAGATCATGATGTTGACCAGCAGCGGCAGGCTGGACAAGGAAAAGGTCAGCGCCCACTGGCCGAATTTTCCGATCTCGCCGCGCGCCACTTCGATGGCTTGCAACACCTGCTCGTCCGACACCAGATGCGGGTAGCGCTCCGGCAACAGCAACAACAGCGATTGCCACTTGGCGAGCATGCCCGGCAACTCATTGAACAGCGTGATCAGCTGATGCCATAACAACGGCAATACCACCACGATAAACAGCACCAACAGGCCCATGAACAAGGCAAAGACCAGCCCCACCGCAGCACCGCCCGGCAAGCGCAAGCGTTCCAGCGTGGTCACCAGGCCCTGCATCAGGTAAGCCAGCACCATCCCCGCCAATACGGGCGCCAGCATGCCGCCCAAGGTGAGCACGGCCGTAAAGGCCAGAAACAGCAGGACCGCCAGCACCACGGCCTCCTCATCGGAGAAGTAGCGCTGAATCCAGTCTCGTAACACTTTGAACATCAATCAACCTCGGGTGGTGGGGGCAAACGGTTCAGGCCTTGCGCAACCAATAGCGGTACACACCGGCGGCGTCTTCTTCATGCAGCAGGGTGTGGCCGGCCAGTTTGGCAAAGGTTCGAAAGTCGCGCTGGGAGCCAGCGTCCGTGGCGATCACCTTAAGCACTGCGCCACTGGCCAAACGATTGAGTTCCAGCTTGGCCTTGAGCAAGGGCAACGGGCAATTGAGGCCGCTGGCATCGAGTTCGGCATCAAAGGCTACAGCGTCGGTCATGTTTTTACTCCGGGCACGCGTTTGGGTTGCTTAGAATATCTGGTCCGAAGCTCAGTGTCCGGCTACAGTAAGCTCTTTGTCGAAAGGCTCTGTGCATGACTTTTTTGCGCCCTACCCTGCTGACGCTGGCTTGCCTGCTGGCCTCCCCAGGCTTCGCTGACGACCTACCGTCACTTGGCGACGCCAGTTCTGCCATTGTCTCGCCACAACAGGAATACCAGCTGGGCCGTGCGTGGCTGGCTTACCTGCGGGGCCAGGTCTCGCAGCTCAACGACCCGCAACTCAAGGACTACGTCGAGACCAGCGTGTACAAACTGGTGGAGACCAGCCAGGTCAACGACCGGCGCCTGGAGTTCATCCTGATCAACAGCCCGCAACTGAACGCCTTCGCCGCGCCTGGCGGGATTGTCGGTGTGAACGGCGGCCTGTTCCTCAACGCCCAGACCGAAGGCGAATATGCCTCGGTACTGGCTCACGAATTGGCGCACTTGTCCCAACGCCACTTCGCCCGTGGCGTTGAAGCGCAACAGCGCATGCAGATCCCGATGATGGCCGCGCTGCTCGGCGGCATCATCGCGGCAGCCGCCGGTGCCGGTGATGCCGGTATCGCCGCCATTGCCGGCACCCAGGCCGCCGCGATCCAGGAACAACGACGGTTCTCCCGCCAGAACGAACAGGAAGCGGACCGCATCGGCATCCTCAACCTGGAAAAAGCCGGTTACGACCCGCGCTCCATGCCGACCATGTTCGAGCGCCTGATGCGCCAGTACCGCTTCGATGCCAAGCCACCGGAATTCCTGCTGACGCACCCAGTCACCGAATCGCGGATCGCCGACACCCGCAACCGTGCCGAGCAGTCCAAGCCTGGTGGCAAGGAAGACAGCCTGCGCTATCAGCTGATTCGCGCGCGGGTGCAGTTGCAATACGAAGACACCTCGGGCCTCGCCGCCAAGCGCTTCCAGGCGCAGTTGGACGAGAACCCGAAGAATGATGTGGCGCGCTACGGCCTGGCTATTGCACAAATCAAAGGCTCTCAGTTCAAGCAGGCACGGGAAAACCTGGCGGCGCTGCTGGCCAAGGCGCCCAACGACATCACTTACAACCTGGCGCAGATCCAATTGGACATCGACAACAGCCGCCTGCCGGATGCCCAGCAACGGACGGATCGGATGCTGACCCAGTATCCGGGCAACTATCCGTTGAATCAGGTGCGCGTGGATCTGCTGCTCAAGCAGAACCGCACGGCGGACGCGGAAAAGGCGTTGGACAGCTTGCTCAAGTCGCGTCCGGATGATCCGGACGTCTGGTACCAGGTCGCCGAAACACGCGGGTTGTCCGGCAACATCATCGGCCTGCATCAGGCCCGCGCCGAATACTTTGCGTTGGTGGGTGATTTCCAGCAGGCCATTCAGCAATTGGACTTTGCCAAGCGTCGGGCCGGTAACAATTTCCCACTGTCGTCGCGCATCGACGCACGCCAGCGTGAGTTGATCGAGCAGGAACGCTTGGTTAAAGGGATGATGAGCTAAACCGACCAGGCACAAAAAAGCCCCGCCCTCGTTAAACGAAGGCGGGGCTTTTTGTTTTTACCGATTTACTCAGCCAGTTTGAAGGTGATGAAGCTGGCACGCCCCTGGCGCAGCACGCGCATCGACACCGAACGGTTCTTCGGCAACGCCTTGGCGATGTCGGTGAGTTGCTTGGTGTTGTCGATTGCCTGGTTGTTCAGGTGCGTAATCACGTCACCCGGCTGCAGGCCGATCAGGGAGGCAGGGCCGTCCTGCACTTCCTTGATCACGACGCCGCTCTTGAGGTCGAAGCTCTTCTTCTGCTCATCGGTCAACTCGGCCACGGCGATACCCAGGCGATTGCTGCTGCGCTCGGCACCTGGCTTGGCGTTGCCCAGTGCATCCAGCGTTGCGCCTTCTTCAGGGATGGCGCCCACCGTCAGCTCAACATTCTGGCGCTTGCCTTCGCGGATCACTTCCAGCTTGGCCTTGCTGCCAGCCTTGAGTGCGCCTACCAGATGCGGCAGGTCGGCCGACATGACGATCGGCTGGCCGTTCATGCTCAGGATCACGTCGCCGACTTGCAGGCCACCTTTGGCAGCCGGACCGTCGTCCTGGATCTGCGCGACCAGGGCACCGGCCGGTTTGTCGAGGCCAAAGGACTCAGCCAGGTCTTTGTTCACTTCCTGGATGACCACACCCAACCAACCACGACTGACCTTGCCACCGCTTTTCAGTTGATTGGAAACATCCATGGCGACGTCGATCGGGATCGCGAACGAGACACCCATGAAACCACCGGAACGCGTGTAGATCTGCGAGTTGATGCCCACCACTTCGCCCGCCAGGTTGAACAGCGGACCACCAGAGTTACCTGGGTTGATCGGCACGTCGGTCTGGATGAACGGCACGTAGTTTTCGTTCGGCAAGCTGCGGCCGATGGCGCTGACGATGCCTTGGGTAACGGTATGGTCAAAACCGAACGGCGAACCGATGGCAACCACCCACTGGCCGGCTTTCAGGTCCTGGGATTTACCCAGTTTCAGCACAGGCAGGTCTTTGCCTTCGATTTTCAGCAAAGCCACATCGGAACGTGGATCGGTGCCGACCAGCTTGGCTTTCAGCTCACTGCGATCAGCCAGGCGCACGAGAATCTCATCGGCGTCGGCAATCACGTGATTGTTGGTGAGGATATAGCCATCCGGCGAGATGATGAAGCCCGAGCCCAGGGACTGAGCTTCACGTTGACCACCGCCGCCGCGCGGTGCGCGCTGTTGCGGCATGCCACGCTCGAAGAACTCGCGCAGCATCGGTGGCAGGCCTTCCAGGTCCGGCATCTGCTGGTTGGAGACTTTGCGATCCGGCAGTTTTTGCGTGGTACTGATATTCACAACTGCAGGCGAGGCTTGCTCAACCAATTGGGTGAAGTCAGGCAGCTCGACTGCTTGCGCAGGTAAGGCCTGACCCAGCACCAACACTGTGGCGACTATGGATAGGTAAGACTTCAAACGTGGTATCGACATACAGCTCCCGTTACGACGAGCAGGGTTGAGCGACAGGGTTCAAGAAACGCCGAAAACTGCGACCGACATCTTTGTTCCGCGAACAAATCAAGGCCAGAGCCGACAAGCCCTGACCTATAAAAAACATGAAGGATTTTTGCAAGTGAAAATGCTGATCCAGACATTTCATGCTCTCGGCAGCCAACCTGGCATGGAAATACAGTGAAAGGTCAGGATGAACATAGGATTAACGACTCACGGCTGGGGGACTGGCTTTTTTTCACCGCGCACCGACAACGCGATACGTTCTGCGGTGCCGATGGGTATTTCACCCACCACCGTCACCATCATCTCGCCGTCCACCGTATTGAGGCGACGCGATACTGCAACCGTAGGGCCCAGCTGAGTGCGGGTTTCGGTCACGCTCACATCGCTGATCGGCTCAAGGAACACCGAGAAACGCGCCAGCCCGTCTTCATACATCAGGCTGTCGACAGTCGCTTTGGTGTGGGTGTCTTTGTGGGCGCTGCTACGGGTCAGTTGAAAACCGGGTGGCAACCACTCCATATGCCAAGTCTCGGTAGACTGCACTTCTGGCGCCTTGCCATTAGCGACGGCGATAGGCGTGCATTCACCACTAGGTTGCAGATCACGTTCGTCAGGTACCTGCGAGGTATCCAACCGCGTGAACTGGAAGCGCTCCAGCAATTGCCCTTGGTCGTTCAACAACAGGGATTTGAGCGGCAGCGCGGTCTCTCGATCCAAGTGCAATTCAAACCCATAACGGTACTGGTCGCGCGGCGTGATCGATACGATGACCGCATTTCTACCGGCCACACGGGATTTGCCAATGACGGCCAGTTCGTAGAATTCATTGAGTTTTTGCGGATCCAGCGCACGTGAGGGTGCATCACGTGAATTGCCCAAGCCTGCGACGAGGGTGCCGCTGACACATTGTGTACGACCGTCCAACCGCACGACTTCCTGGGCGGAACCGTCGAGTTGCAAGAGCCGCTCACGGACTTGACCATTCTGGACACGATGCCAGATGTCATGGGTAGAAAAACTGCCGTTACGTTCGTAAACGAACGTACCTTGAAAGCTCTGCTGCTGCTCTGCACGCCCAAGTCGAGTCAGCCAATCTTGGGCTTCATCGGCGTGGGCGGGGAGTGCAAACCAACTACTGAGCAAAAGCGTAAGGAGCGGTATGGCTCGCATAGAGCTCCTTACGGATTAGCGGTTTTCCAGACTTGCTGCGCGAGCGTATGGCAGAGCGCTTTCAGTGCCTTTCAGGGCTGATTCCTGTGCGTGTTGACGCAGGTAACCTGGAAGACGCTGGTCTTGCCAGCCGGATTGCCCTTGCAACACACCGTTAGCCATAGGGCCGGTGGTGTCGGAGCTTTCCTTGTAGCCGGCCAGTACCGCTGGGCCTTTGACTTGCGGACCGGCCATGACCGGCTGCTGAGTCTGTTGGGCGAGCTCGGCACCCGCGATTTCGTCTTGATTGTACAGGCGAACACCGGCCAACACGGCAACAGTCACCGAGGCTGCAACTGCCAGGCGACCCAGGCTACGCCATGGACCACGAGTAGCTTTAGCCGGAACGGCTTCATCAGCCAGCGCAGCAGAAACAGCCGCAGCAATATCCAGACGAGGGATTAGAAGATCCTTGTGCATCACCGCCCGAGCGACTTGGTAACGAGACCAGGTGTCACGGGTTTCGGCATCATCAAATGCATTGAGCACTCGACGAAGTTCCAGTTCATCCGCTTCGTTATCCATCACTGCGGACAGCGATTCCTGCAGGGCATCACGACTCATGGCGGTTCCTCTCTTGGCTGTCGCCGCTGTCTTTAGTTCTCTTGCAACAACGGTTGCAAGGCTTTATCGATGGCTTCCCGGGCCCGGAAAATCCGTGACCTTACAGTCCCCACCGGACACTGCATGACGCTCGCAATGTCTTCGTAACTCAGACCATCGAATTCACGTAAAGTTAACGCCGTACGTAAATCTTCTGGCAGTTGCTGAATTGTGCGATGAACGGTGCCTTCGATCTCGTCGCGCAGCAATGCACGCTCCGGCGACTCGAGATCCTTGAGGCCGTGATCACCATCGTAAAATTCCGCATCTTCTGAACTTACATCGCTATCTGGTGGGCGGCGTCCGCGAGACACCAGATAGTTCTTCGCCGTGTTGATGGCGATGCGGTAGAGCCACGTGTAAAACGCACTGTCACCGCGAAAATTACCAAGTGCACGGTAAGCCTTGATAAAGGCCTCCTGTGCAACGTCCTGCGCTTCATGGGTGTCGTGCACAAACCGCACGATCAACCCGAGAATTTTGTGCTGGTATTTCAGCACTAGCAGATCAAAAGCTCGCTTGTCGCCGCGTTGAACGCGCTCGACCAGCTGCTGATCCTCTTCCTGGGTTAGCATGAACACTCCTCGTTGTACTTGAAGGAGGCTTGCATAACTAAACGATCAGGCTTGCAAACATAGACTCGGTCTTTTCGCAAAAGTTCTCCCCCTTCAAGCAAGTTTCCGGCACGCACTGATTTGGCACACACGAAAAACGCAGTACGGGCAACGCCGACTGCGCGAATAATCTTGTCGTCGGTTTTCTGACGCGTCCAATGCTCCCGACGGGCCAATAAACTCAACGTTTTCCCAGCTTTCGGGCAACCTGCTATTGAGTCGAGGCTTATGCAAAAAGTTCCCGCTTCAATAACCAGCCGATTTTACCCCAAGCTGTGCACCGTAATCTCACATTGCCACGAATGCCCGGCTATTGTGCCGCTCCACCCCTCTATATACTAGTAGCCCGTGTGACCCTTTGATTCGCCGATCCAGGCGTCCTGTTTGCGCCCCCTCTTCGGATCGCTTTTTGCGGAATCCTTCCAATGAGCCAACAGTTTCAACACGATGTCCTGGTGATCGGCAGCGGCGCGGCCGGTTTGAGCCTTGCGCTGACCCTCCCGGGCCACCTGCGCATTGCGGTCCTGAGCAAAGGCGACCTGGCCAACGGCTCGACATTCTGGGCCCAGGGCGGTGTCGCCGCCGTGCTGGACGACACCGACACAGTGCAATCTCACGTCGAAGACACACTCAACGCCGGTGGCGGCCTGTGCAATGAAGAGGCGGTGCGATTCACCGTCGAGCACAGCCGCGAGGCGATCCAATGGCTGATCGATCAGGGCGTGCCGTTCACCCGTGACGAACACGCAGGCAGCGACGACGGCGGCTTCGAATTCCACCTGACCCGCGAAGGCGGCCACAGCCACCGTCGCATCATCCATGCCGCCGACGCCACCGGCGCAGCCATCTTCAGAACCCTGCTCGATCAGGCGCGCCAACGCCCCAACATCGAGCTGCTGGAGCAACGCGTCGCCGTCGACCTGATTACCGAGAAACGCCTGGGCCTGGAAGGCGACCGCTGCCTTGGCGCTTACGTGCTCAATCGCGGCAGCGGCGAAGTCGACACCTACGGCGCGCGCTTCACCATCCTGGCGTCAGGCGGCGCAGCCAAGGTCTACCTCTATACCAGCAACCCCGACGGCGCCTGTGGCGACGGCATCGCCATGGCCTGGCGCTCCGGTTGCCGCGTGGCCAACCTGGAATTCAACCAGTTCCACCCCACCTGCCTGTATCACCCGCAGGCCAAGAGTTTCCTGATCACCGAAGCCCTGCGCGGTGAAGGCGCACACTTGAAATTGCCCAACGGCGAACGCTTCATGCAGCGCTTCGACCCACGCGCCGAGCTGGCCCCACGGGATATCGTCGCCCGCGCCATCGACCACGAAATGAAACGCCTGGGCGTCGACTGCGTCTACCTGGACATCAGCCACAAACCCGAAGATTTCATCAAGACCCACTTCCCCACCGTCTATGAGCGCTGCCTGGCATTCAACATCGATATCACCAAAGGGCCGATCCCGGTGGTGCCGGCCGCTCACTACACCTGCGGCGGCGTGATGGTCGACCAGCACGGCCGCACCGACGTGCCCGGCCTGTACGCCATTGGTGAAACCAGCTTCACCGGCCTGCACGGAGCCAACCGCATGGCCAGCAACTCGCTGCTCGAATGCTTCGTCTATGCGCGCTCGGCGGCGGCGGACATTCTCGAACAGCTGCCACGCATTGCGGTGCCTGCCGCCCTGCCCCGCTGGGACGCCAGCCAGGTCACAGACTCGGACGAAGACGTGATCATCGCGCACAACTGGGACGAGTTGCGCCGATTCATGTGGGACTACGTAGGGATCGTGCGCACCAACAAGCGCCTGCAACGCGCGCAACACCGGGTGCGGCTGCTGCTGGATGAGATCGACGAGTTCTACAGCAACTACCGAGTAAGCAGAGACCTGATTGAACTGAGGAACCTTGCCCAGGTAGCGGAACTGATGATCAGGTCTGCCATGGAACGTAAGGAATCTCGGGGTCTGCACTACACGCTGGACTATCCAGGGTTACTGCCAGAGGCGAAGGATACGATCCTTACACCGACCTAATGAGGCACGTTAGGAGCCCATAGCGTAGCACCATAGGACCCCGGTTTGTAACAGCTTTGGCGCACATTTGTCCCAATGCTGGGGTCCTTATCGCCTGCCCGCAAGGGTCCCTATCGTGCGCCTGAGCGAGCGTGCGGGGGCCTACGGGGGTAAGCGCGCAGGTTAGTAGTTACAGGTGGTCACTCAGAAATTTCTGTCAGATCCTTAAAGGGCTCCCGACACGTCCGATATGACCTCTCCGACCAGTCCAGCGATTAGCTCGCCATGAGCGCAGCCATAAAGAACCGCTACGGTTCCGACCAGCTTCCATGTGGCTTTCGACATGGCGATAGCCTTGAGGACGGCCAACCATTGTTTCTTGGCGGCCATAGCGGTCTCCTACGTGAAGTCTGATAAAGAACGTGGGTCATTGCCCTGCACATTTTGCATAGCAACGCATTTCACATGGGCTGATCTGAAGGTCCACCATTTAGATAGACGCTCAGATCAACCCACGAGGCCCATTACGGACCTCATGGATACAGCGGGTGTTACGGCTTGGCGACTACACGGGTGATCAACGGGAAGTCTACGGTCTCGACCTGAAGTTTCTCAGTAGGGTCTTCAGGGTTTGCCAGCTTGATCCTGACCTTGGCCTGAGCCATTACGTCAGCCACACCGCTCACCTCAAAGTCCCAGCCCTGTACGCCAGCGTTGCGAGTGGTATGGACCTGCCATACGTCGCCTTCTTGATCATGGCGGAACGACAGCGAGGCAAAGCCCTTAGGCAACATGAAGACGCCACGATCAGACCCAGAATAGAACTGGGTGCGGCACCCCAAAAGATCCTCAATGGATTCGACACCGGCACGCTGGACAGCACGCTCAAGCATTGCCTGCTCGGTCATGTGCATCAGCAATACGAAGTCGCTCAAGGAGTTACCTACCGACTGGTTAATGCTCATGGTCAAAGCGTCGATCCAGTCCTCAGCACGATCACGCGGAGTGGTGCCCGCAATGGTGACCTCCTTGGCTTCGACGCTTGGAGACTTGATCAGAATGTCCACGACGGTAGACCCACAGGCCTTCTCGAAGTCGGCCAGCATCTTGTCCATCATCTGCTCCATGCCGTTGCCAGTGAAGCCAGCAACAACGTGGGCATCCAGAAGGGTGAAGCGGTGCGAGAAGAATGCAGCGGTATTGGTCGGCTCAGTGAAGATGAAGTCGCCCGCTACGGCTTCCCCTTTAGTGATCTTGGAGTGATCGTAGATCGACTGGCGCGGGTCAAACTCGACGTTGCGATTGACCATGTTGACCAATTGCACAGGGGTCGGCTCGGTTCCTTTCGGGCGGAACTCACAGGGGATCGCATCGACAGCGTTGTCGTGCCACTCGCCACCATTGAAGAATTCGTCCATGGCTTGGGTGATGACCTCGGCCAGAACACTGGAGTCAGTCGCCTGGGCTCCCATAGAGGCCTCGGTGGAGAACTGAAGGTTACCGCCATTGCCCCATGAGGCTACCGTATGGGAAGTCGGCGTGGCGTAGCGGTCGCGTTGGTCGCGGTGATCGGTAGATTTGGATGGGTTGGACATGAAATCGGTCTCCTGAATAAAGTTGAGAAAGGACAGGCTTAGTTGTTGTCGAGCCAGTTGCCAGACGAGAAGTCGCTACGACCATTGGCACTGCGGATAGCGCGGCCCATGTCTTGATACTTGCGCTCACGGTCTTCACGCTTGGCACGGCGGCGCGCTTCGTCCAAAGGGGTGGACTCGTAGGACTTGACGCGCTCTGCATGTTCACGAGCGTCTTTGAGGCGCTCTGCATGTTCACGCTCAGCGGCCAACTTGCGGGTCTCGATGGACCTCACGATGGCCGGAAAGGCAGCAGCGCTCAGACCAGCGTCCAGGTACTGGCTTACGATGACTTCCTGGGCGGGCTTATTGGTTCCCGCTGTGGCAATCAAGGTAGCCAGCATCACGCCTTCAGCGTAAGCACGAGCCACGACCTGACCTTGTACTTCGACAGTTTCAGGGGTTACGTTTTGGATATTAAGTTGCATGGTGTTGGGTCTCCTACATCGAGACATTGATTCATGGCCTTGCCGCATAGAGGCAACGTGACCAGATGGCAAGGAGTAGCCGCACGGTCCTCTCAAGGTCATGATCAATATCTTCTGGGTTTGGGTTAGTTAGTGCGATCACGGGTCTGTAGCTTGGCGGGTGTGATCCGGGTGCCGATGGCGGACGGCGGTAAGTTAAAGCGGGCAAGTGATCGGTTGGCGGGTTAGTGGGATTCGTATAGGGGCACGCATAACGGCGTCAAGATTCATGCTGGTTGTTGTAGCGATGGACTCAACGAATGAGACCATGACCGGATTGATCGCCTTCAGGTGTCCTATAAGTTTCTCGTAGTTCACCCCATGCTCATCGCTGGAGGTCACTTGTTCGCGGACGTGCCAGTCACGCCAAAAGGTGCGCAGGGTGATCAGCTTGGTTCGACTTGAAGGGGACACAAAGAATGCGTTGAGCTGGTCGGTAAAGGTCACGGGTGTGGCTCCCGCTGGTGATACGGGTAGCGCTGACGTTTACGTGCCTCCCGATAGTAGTGGAGCCTACGCTCGATGATGGCGCGGCGTTCCTCTTCAGGGACCCCGGCGAGCATGAGCTTCAGACCCAAACAAAGTAGGTGACGCTGGCGGTTACTCAATGGGTGGCGGCTCATTGGGTCACCTCCTTCGGCAGGTGGGCAGTCGTCATGCGAGCAGCGCCTTCGCCCTTTATGTCGATCACATAGCCGTCATTGTCGACCACAGGTCGGGGCTTGCGGTGTTCGATCAGAGCCTTGGCGATGTTCTCAGCGTTCGGTCGCAGCCATTCATCGACACCTTTGAGGGTGACCTTGAAGAGGTGGCCGGTCAGTTGAATAGCCTTGTTGGCCTTGCTCACGCGCTTGGCATCACCGCGCTCAATGAACTTCGGAGCGAGAGAGGTCAGCCCGTTAGAGCGCCGTGCAAGCCCCTTATCGACCAGCATGGCGAGAACCTTATCGGGGTTCTCTACGCCAGCCAAACGGCAAGCTTCACGCCACGTATAGCCAGATGTACGACCCTTACGGACATGTTCATCGTAAGCAGGCGCCATAGCATCGACTCGGGTTTGTAGGTCATTCAGTGTGGCTGTGATTGCCTGCGAAGCGAACGCCGGGTTAGCTGACTGCTCAAGCTCGATCCATCGACCGACTACAGTGTGCCGCAGCCCAGTGTCATAACCGGTGATAAGAGTGAATACCATTTGCTTGTTCAAGACCAGCATTCGGAGAACTTTACCTTGGGCAGTGGTATAGCTCGATTCGGTGGCCCCAGATTTGGGGGCTCCTACTTGTGCTATTACCCGGTCAACATCTCGAAGCACGTGGTCGTGACGCTTGCCAGTCATCGCAGCAATCTCGATGGTGTTCATGGTGATTTCTTTGATACCGTTAAACATAGTAGTGGTGTCCTTTTTGAATGCTCCCTGAGTTCGCTCCCACAGGCCGACCGTCAAGGCCCCACTACGGGCATCGACTATGGTTCAAGGAGCATTCAGAAAGACTTGACGTTGATATAAGCCCAGCGACGGGCGTAGAGGAATCCAGGCAGACCAATTAGCGGAGCGGTCTGTCTCTGTTATTGTGAGGGTTTTTAATCCGGTCATTCCGAAGACTCAACGAGCCGTTACGGTCACGCTTCTGTCACCACGAAACCGACGATAGACCAAGGTCTTAACGATCAACTTTAAGGTAACTCTTAGAGCATTCTCTTTAAGTATCATTTCTTATTAGTTTAATCTATAAAGAATACTAACTCCAAGTCCTCTTTAAGCTCTTAAAGGTCTTTAAGTTAAAAGGCCCCTGTACTGTGCGATCAGAGATAGGAGGCCCAAACCTATCAAGGGTCTACTCTCACGAAGTGAACAGACAGAATCGCTACAGTGGACCTGATGCTGGTCCCGCAGATCCCGTTAGGGCTGCGCTTGGTGGTCATGGCGTCTTGGATATTGGGCTACCTGAGAGAGGTAGCGTTGGTCACTGGACGTACACGCCTTGCCCGCAGAGGGCCACCTTGGAGGTGACCTTACGGCATCTTGGATAGGAAACCACGTTGATGTGATCTATCCCTGTTATTGTGAGGGTTTTTAAATTTCCTCTCAAACAGACACACTCACAAACTTTTACCATCAGAATTTTTTATACTCAGATCTGCAACTTCACAGATAAACTTAGCAATAAATGAAGCAACATTCCCGCTATCAAATATGAAATCACTTTCAAACTGATATTCACCACTAACATTGAGGGTCACTAATTTCCCCATCTTATTTTTGCAATCCCCAGCAGTAACATACCACTTACTCAAATCTATTTTCTTGCGCTTTGAGCTGATAACTCTCCCTGCCAATACAGCGATAGGAACATCACTTTTATTTTTTGAGAACTCAAACGAACCCGGCATAGCTTCCCATGTAGAACCGTCTTCTGCTGAAACAATCTTTATCCAGCCCTTATCGGCAGACGCAGAGAAGCTAACAAATAAAAGCAAAGCACTCGCCAAAATAATCAGAGATTTGTTATACGCCCTCAACATCTTAAGTCACACTCCTTAGATACATCACTCAGATAACACCCCAGGCAGCAGCTACAGCCTCACAGTGCTTAATTCGGGCAGTTTTTCCCCAGACATGAAGTTCGATCATTCGCTATCGCATACCATCCGCGCTGGGAATTCGTATAACTCGCAGTGTCTCACAGACGAGTCAATTTAAACCTGAGTGATATCATACGGCCATACGAAACGCACTTACCAGCGCCTCAGCCATGCGTCCCGCTTCGACCGCACTCCCAGCGCCATACAGATCATAGCTAATAGATCCGGAAGCGTGACCCAAGATGGACTCAGCGGTTCCCACAGGCACCTCAGCGGCCTTCAAAGCACCGGCCAGAGAGTGACGTAATGAGTGGAAGGTCTGGGTCCGATCAGCGCTCAAGCTCAGGACATCTCGTAGGGCCCCATTAAGCAGGTTCGAGAACTGACCAGCTCCCAAGGTGAACAGCCGGGAGTCGGAGCTATCGACAAACTCACGGAAGGCCTGAAGGTCGAAGCCATAGGCACCGTCAGTTAGCGGTATGACACGCAGAGCATTCTTGGTCTTGGCCGTCTTGCCATCGTTCCTATTGATGTCGATGACCCACACGCCCCCAACCTGCTTAACATCAGCCTTGGTCAACTGCCTGAGTTCCTCAATACGGGCCCCAGTGATGACCCCAAGGGACAATGCCCAGCGCTGCCATGCGTCCACTGGTAGCGAATTGGCGTGAGCCATCAGGGCCTTTACTTGATCCTGAGAGAACGCCTCACGCGAGCTGTCAGCATCCTTGGATAGCTTCAGTCCCTTATCGAAGCCCTTGGTGAGGTAGCCGTTATTCACAGCCCAATCCATCACCGTTGATAGCCGGGTCATTAGCTTATTCACAGTGGAACCTTTGCGGTCCTCAAGGAGCTTGTCCCGAAGGTTCTTCATGTCCTCCCGAGTGTGACCCCGCATGTCCAAGTCGCCCAGGATCACGCTGATAGCCTCACACGATGACTTCACGTCACGCATGGTGCTGGCCTCAATGCTGTCTTTGCGTTCCTCCATGTACAGCGCAGAAAGGGACTTGAAGGTCAAAGCTGGGGAAGCGTTTACAGATATAGGCAGGGAGAGGGCCAAAGGCGTGCCACAAGGTTCCCCATTGAGGTCCTTCACGATCTCGACCAGCTTCCCCGACCGACCCCGCATACGCTCCTGTGAGGCCTCAAGGATCTCCAGTGCCTTACTCACTGCCCGTTGCTGATTGATGCTCAGGGGTAGCTTTGCGGAGGCCTTACGAAGCGCCAAGTGATGCTCATCGTTGATCATCTCGTAAGCGACCAGTGAGCTGTCACCGTGTGCCATCGTCAGGTTGTACTCAGCGAACTCAATCAAGCGCTCACGAAGTTCGTCCCATGACGCCTCAGGGTTGTCCAAGTGGTAGGCCTTGAGGGTCGAGAGGATGTCTTCTGAGATGGTCATTGCGGTGGCCTTGTCGGTAGTCCTGAGTGACAGCGTGAAGAAGCCCTTAAGGGTTCCTTGAGGGCGAAGGCGAAGGTAATAGCGACCAGACCGGCGATAGTGGTACGGCTTGGCGAGCGCAGTTTGTAACAGGTTTGTCCCACTTTGGGAGCGGTGGTTGACGGTCATCGGCTGAAACCCCTGTATCCATTGGGTTTAGCCTCATAGGGTCGAGTTCTACAGCAACTACAAGGTCAGCCGCGACTTGATCGAATTGCGCAACCTGGCCCAGGTCGCCGAACTGATGATCCGCTCGGCGATGGAGCGCAAGGAGAGCCGCGGCCTGCATTACACCCTCGACTACCCCCAGATGTTGCCCGAGGCCCGCGACACTATCCTGGTGCCAACCACCTACGGCGGCTGAACTTCAGGCGAACCCGCAGGCGCCGGTGTACATCGGCCGCCTGCGCATCCCTGGGCACACACATCGAACGCGCACACCACCCACCCTGCACCCTGTAGCGCAGCACTACGACCAGCGGCAACGCCAGGCTGTCGGGAAGCAGCTGCACGCTGTGCCAGCCCCGCTCCTCACTGAACAGGCACCAGCCATCGTCATCGCGACGCAGGCCACGAATCGACGAACGGTGAGTCAGCAGGATATGGCGCGGCAGCACCCAGGCGGCATGAGCCAGGCATAACAGCATGGCGAGGCTTGAATACGTCAGATCGAGCAACGAAAGCGCACCCAACGCGAACAGCTGGGCAAGGAGATACGCCGCCAGCAACAGCCGTGAGGCCTGCCAGCGGCATTCGAAGCGATTACTTGGGCTGGACACGGTCCAGGATCATCCGGACCATGCGCTGCAGCTCCGGATCTTCAGATTCGGCGCGCTCCATGAACCAGCCGAACATGTCCTGATCCTCGCAAGTCAGCAGCCTGACGTAGAGGTCGCGGTCCACCTGGTTGAGCGTCGCGTACACTTCCTTGGTGAAAGGCACCAACAACACATCCAACTCCAGCATGCCACGACGGCTGTGCCAGTAGAGGCGATTGATTTCAACTTCTTCGACCATGGAGCGCTCCTCAAATAGGCGGCAAGTATACAGCCCCGACGGCACCGGAACAGTCGGCTTTGGTCGCCCCCTACGGAAACTATCCATTTGCCGGGCGCCCCTCTATGATGCACCCATGACTTTTTGACCTGCGATGACCCATGGCTGACTCTGCTTTCTTCTGCCCACTGTCCCACGAAGGCGTTCTCGCCGTCCGCGGCGCTGACGCTGCTAAATTCCTTCAGGGCCAACTGACCTGCAACCTCAATTACCTGAGCGACACCCAGGCGAGCCTCGGTGCGCGGTGCACGCAAAAAGGGCGCATGCAGTCGAGCTTCCGCATCCTGCTGCAAGGTGACGGCGTGTTGCTGGCCATGGCCACCGAGCTGCTGGAACCGCAACTGGCAGACCTGAAGAAATACGCCGTATTCTCCAAATCCAAACTCACCGACGAAAGTGCCGCCTGGGTGCGTTTTGGCCTGGCGAATGCCGACCAGGCCTTGTCCGGCCTTGGTCTGGAACTGCCGGCCGAGACCGACAGCGTTGCCCGCACCGATGCCTTGATCGCTGTTCGTGTGTCCCCCGGCCGCGCCGAACTGTGGGCGCCCGCCGAGCACGCCGATACGGTGCGCAGCCAGCTGACAGAAAGGCTGCAACAAGCGGACTTGAATGAATGGCTGCTGGGGCAAATCCGCGCCGGCATCGGCCAGGTCATGCCGCAAACACGCGAACTGTTCATCCCACAGATGCTCAACCTGCAAGCCGTGGGCGGCGTCAGCTTCAAGAAAGGCTGCTACACCGGCCAGGAAATCGTCGCGCGCATGCAGTATCTGGGCAAACTCAAACGTCGCCTGTACCGCTTGAGCCTCAATGCGACTGAAATGCCCGCGCCAGGCACACCGCTGTTTTCACCCAGCCATAACAGCGCGATCGGCGAAGTGGTCATTGCCGCAAAAGCTGACCAGAGCGTTGAACTTCTGGCCGTATTGCAAGCCGAAGCTGCCGATAGTGGCGATGTGCATTTAGGCAATCTGGAAGGTCCCGGCTTGCAACTGCTTGACCTGCCTTACACGCTCGACCGTGATCGAGAGATCCAGCGTTAGTCGCCGCACCCTTTTGCAACACCCTAGAGATCATGAATGAACAAGCTGGCGGAAAAAGTCCAACAGGCTTTAGTGACGGCCATCGATAACGATGACCTGGTTCTGCCGACATTGCCGGAAGTGGCCCTGAACATTCGTCAGGCCGCCGAAGACCCGGAAATCAGCATCAGCCACTTGAGCAAAGTGATCGGTCGCGATACCGCGCTGTCGGCGCGCCTGATCAAAGTGGTCAACAGCCCGTTGTTGCGCGCGACCCAGGAAGTCACCGACCTGCACACCGCCATCACCCGGCTGGGCACCAACTACAGCAGTAACTTGGCGATCGGCCTGGTGATGGAGCAGATCTTCCACGCCCGCTCCGACGTGGTCGAACAAAAGATGCGTGATGTGTGGCGCCGCAGCCTCGAAGTCGCGGGCGTGAGTTACGCCTTGTGCCGCAGCCATAGCCAGCTCAAGCCGGACCAGGCAGCCCTCGGCGGCCTGGTGCACCAGATCGGTGTGCTGCCCATCCTGACGTATGCCGAAGACCACTACGAGCTACTCGCGGACCCGGTCAGCCTCAACCACGTCATCGAGAGCATCCACCCGTTACTGGGTGACAAACTGCTGGGTGGCTGGGACTTCCCGGAAATGCTGGCGAAACTGCCCGGCCAATACCTCGACCTGGAGCGCGATTCGCCCAGCCTCGACTACATCGACCTGGTGCAGGTCGCCGTGCTGTATTGCCATCGCGGCACCGATCACCCGCTGGCCAACATAGCGGTATCCACGCTGCCGGCGATCAAAAAGCTGCGATTCGACCCCTACAGCGACGCCTTGCGGGCCGAGTTGGATGAAGCCCGCTCGATGTTCTACTGATCAACCCGCGATAAAACTCACCCGCACCTTCAACCCGGCCTGCTCCCCATCGTGCAGGCTGATCTGCGCCAGATGCGCCCGGCAGATTTCGCCAACAATCGCCAACCCCAGCCCCGAGCCCATGCCCTGCTGACTGCGTCGGTAAAAACGCTCGAACACCCGGTCCCGCTCGTCCAGCGGAATGCCTGGACCATCATCTTCCACTTCCAGCACCGCCGGCGCCGTCACCCGCAGGATCACATTGCCACCCGGTGGCGTGTGGGCCAGGGCGTTGTCCACCAGGTTGCTCAACAGCTCATTCAACAGGGTGGGCTCACCGCGCAGCCACACCGGCTCATCGGCCTCCAGCGCCAATGCCACGCCACGTGCGTGAGCCAACGGTGCCATGGCCATGCCCAGTTCACGGGCCAATTGGCTGAGGTCGAGTAACTGTGCGCCACCCTCGGCAATCGCGCGGGCACCATTTTCGATGCGGGCCAAGGACAACAATTGATTGGCCAGATGAGTCAGGCGGTCAGTGCCCTGGGCGGCGGTTTCCAGGGTGCTGCGCCACGTGGCGGGCTCTTCGGCACGCAAGCCCAGTTCCAGCCGGGCCTTGAGCGCGGCCAGTGGCGTACGCAACTCATGGGCAGCGTCGGCAATAAACTGCGCCTGGCGCTCGAACTGGCCGCGCAAGCGCTCGGTGAAGTGGTTGAGGGACCGCACCAGCGGGCCAAACTCGTGCTGCACTTCCACCAAGGGCAACGGCCGCAGATCGTCGGGTTGGCGCTCTTCCACCGCCGTGCGCAATCGCTCCAGCGGGCGCAATGCCGCGCTCACCGCAAACCACACCAATAACAAGGCGCCAATCGCAAGCATGCCCAGGCGCAGCAACGTGTCCGCTGCCAGGCTGCGGGCCATGCTGACGCGTGCTTCGTCGGTTTCAGCCACGCGTATCTCCGCCATGCCGTTCATGTTCGGCTCGGAAACGGCCTTGAGCAGGCTGACCACCCGCACCTCCTGCCCTTGGTAGATGGCGTTGTAGAACCGTGCCAAGGCCGGGTAATCATCGGTTCGTGGGGTACCTGGCGGTGGGCCAGGAAGGTTTTCGTAGCCGGAGATCAACCTCTGGTTGATGTCATTGACCTGATAGTAAATACGCCCGGCGCTGTCGTACGCGAACGTGTCGAGCGCGACATACGGCACATTCGCGCTGAGCGTACCGTCCACCTGGGTCAACCCGGCGGCAATGGTACGCGCCGAGGCCAGCAGCGTACGGTCGTAGGCCGTATCGGCGGCCTCGCGACCATTCCAATAGGCACTCAGGCCACTGGCGATCATCAACAACACCAGCAACAGCGCCAGGTTCCACAACAGGCGCCAGCGCAGGCTGCTGGGCTTATGCATCGCGGGCTTCCAACAGGTAGCCAAGGCCGCGGAAGGTCACGATGGCGATGGGCTGGCCGTCGAGCTTCTTACGCAGTCGATGCACATAGATTTCGATGGCGTCGGGGCTGGCCTCTTCGTCCAGGCCGAATACCTGGGAAGCCAACTGCTCCTTACTCATCACCCGGCCCGGACGGGCGATCAGCGCCTCAAGCACCGCTTGCTCACGGGAAGTGAGCGTCATCAGCTCGCCGCCCACGGTAAAACGCCGGGTATCGAGGTCATATACCAGCACACCACAGGCCTGCTGACGCTCGCCACCCAACACGCTGCGCCGCAGCAGCGCCTTGACCCGCGCCTCCAACTCCGTCAGCTCGAAAGGTTTGGCAAGGTAGTCGTCCGCCCCCAGGTTCAGGCCGTGCACGCGGTCTTTCACGTCACTGCGCGCCGTCAGCATCAGCACCGGCAGATTTTTCCCACGGGCCCGAAGGCGCGCGAGCACCTCGAAACCGTCCATGCGCGGCAGCCCCACATCGAGGATCGCCGCGGCGTATTCCTCACTGCTCAGGGCCAGGTCCGCGGCCACGCCATCGTGCAGCACGTCAACGGTCAAACCCGTGCTCTTGAGCGCTTGCGCGACACTTTCAGCGAGTTGCAGATGGTCTTCAACCAGCAAGACACGCATGGATTTCTACCTCAGTCAGGGGTGGTTGGCACCACGCTTTGCCGGGCAGTTTACAGGCGCCGACTGCCCTGTGAAGCCCGAAAACATTGAAAGGCAGCTGAAAGGTTAGTGAAAGCTTCGCCCTTTAGCATCCAGTCACGGTGGTCTATGCCCACCGAGTTGCCTGAACCGCAGCGCCCGAAAAACGCCTCGAAGCGTTTTCGCCAAAATAAGAACAATAACGGAGTACACAACGATGCTGTCGACACAGCCCCAGGCCCCCTCGCCTGTTCGTTCTTCTCGCCTGACCCAAACCGCCCTTGCCAGTGCTGCTACCCTTGCCGGCTTTTCGCCGCTTAGCCAGGCTGCCTTCTTCGAAGACAGTAGCGCGACCCTGGAAACCCGCAACATGTACTTCAACCGCGACTTCCGCGACGGCACTAGCGCGCAGCAATCCAAGCGCGATGAATGGGCCCAGGGCTTCATGCTCAACCTGCAATCGGGCTACACCGACGGCACCGTCGGTTTCGGCGTGGATGCGCTGGGCATGCTCGGCGTCAAGCTCGACTCAAGCCCCGACCGCACCGGCACCGGTCTGCTGCCCACGCATGACGACGGTCGCGCCGCCGATGAGTACTCCAAGCTGGGCCTGACCGGTAAAGTGAAGATCTCGGCCACCGAGCTGAAAATCGGCTCGCTGATCCCCGAACTGCCGATCCTCAAGCCCAACGACGGTCGCATCCTGCCGCAGACCTTCAATGGCGGCCTGATCACGTCCAAGGAATTCAAGAACCTGGTGTTCACCGCTGGTCGCCTGGACAAAGCCAAGGACCGCGACGACAGCAACTACGAAGACATTGCCCTCAACAACAAGAACAGCCGCTTCCTCAGCGGGGCCACCGGCAAGCACTTCAATTTCGGCGGGGCCGACTACAAGTTCGCCGACAAAATCACCGGCAGCTACCACTTCGCCCAACTCGACGACGTGTACCGCCAGCACTTCCTCGGCCTGGTGGCCGCGCGCCCGATGGGCCCCGGTACGTTCGGCACCGACCTGCGCCTGGCGATCAGCGATGACACCGGCAGTGCGCGTGGCGGCAAGATCGACAACACCGCCCTCAACGGCCTGTTCAGCTATGCCCTCAATGGTCATAAGCTCAGCGCCGGTTACCAGCACATGTCCGGCGACAGTGCGTTCCCGTATGTGGATGGCAGCGACCCGTACCTGGTCAACTTCGTGCAGATCAACGACTTTGCCGGCGCCGAAGAGCGCTCCTGGCAAGCGCGCTACGACTACGACTTCGCCAAGCTTGGGATCCCCGGCCTGAGTTTCATGAGCCGTTACCTCTCAGGTGACAACATCAAGCTCAAGAACGGCGAGACGGGCAAAGAGTGGGAACGCAACAGCGAGATCAAGTACGTGGTGCAGACCGGCACGTTCAAAGACGTGGCCGTGCGCCTGCGCAACGCCACCTACCGTTCCAACTACTCAGCCCGTGATGCGGATGAAATGCGCTTGCTGGTGAGCTATAGCGTTGCGCTTTGGTAGTAACAACTCATAACAACAAAGACGGAGATAACCATGACCCCTTCACTGCGTAAATTGGCCCTCGCCGCCGGCTGCATGCTGTTCGCCGGCCAACTGCTGGCCGCCGACGAACCCAAGCGCCCGGAATGCATCGCCCCGGCCTCGCCTGGCGGTGGTTTTGACCTGACCTGCAAACTGGCGCAAAGCGCGCTGGTCAACGAGAAACTGCTCAGCAAGCCGATGCGCGTGACCTACATGCCTGGCGGCGTAGGCGCGGTGGCCTACAACGCCGTAGTGGCCCAGCGTCCTGCAGACGCCGGCACCTTGGTGGCCTGGTCCAGCGGTTCGCTGTTGAACCTGGCCCAGGGCAAGTTCGGTCGTTTCGATGAAAGCGCCGTGCGTTGGTTGGCCGCCGTCGGCACCAGCTACGGGGCTATCGCGGTGAAAGCCGATTCGCCCTACAAGAGCCTCGACGATCTCGTCAAAGCACTGAAGAAAGATCCGGGCAGCGTGGTGATCGGTTCCGGCGGCACCGTCGGCAGCCAGGACTGGATGCAAACCGCGCTGATCGCGAAGGCCGCCGGGATCAACCCGCGCGAACTGCGTTACGTGGCACTCGAAGGCGGCGGTGAAATTGCCACCGCCCTGCTCGGTGGCCATATCCAGGTGGGCAGTACCGATATCTCCGACTCCATGCCGCACATCTTGAGCGGCGACATGCGCCTGCTGGCGGTGTTCTCCGAGCAACGCTTGGACGAGCCGGAAATGAAAAATATCCCGACCGCCAAGGAGCAAGGCTACGACATCGTCTGGCCAGTGGTACGTGGCTTCTACCTCGGGCCAAAAGTCAGCGATGCAGACTACGCCTGGTGGAAAGACGCCTTCGACAAACTGCTGGTCTCCGAGGAGTTCGCCAAGCTGCGTGACCAGCGCGAGCTGTTCCCGTTCGCCATGACCGGCCCGGAGCTGGACACCTACGTGAAGAAACAGGTGGCTGACTACAAAGTGCTGGCCAAAGAGTTCGGCCTGATCCAGTAATCGCCCCTCTGTGGGAGCGGGCTTGCTCGCGAAAAACGTCAACAACGACGCGTGTGGCCTGATACACGCGACGTCCTTGCGTCCTTCGTGAACAAGCGCGCGCCTACAAGAGTCTCCAAGGAGTTTCCTATGCTCTTACAACGCATTTTCGCCGCCGTGCTCTTGCTCGCCTGCGCCGGCCTGGCGCTGATGGCCTGGCCGTATCAAGCGTCGTTTTCCTACGAGCCGGTAGGGCCACGTGCCTACCCGCTGCTGATGCTCGGGCTGATGAGCCTGGCACTGATCTACATGCTGTTTCGTCCACAGCCGACCCAGCACACCGAAGAAGAGCCTGCGCTGGACCGCGACACCCTGATCAAGATCGGCGTGTGCGTCGCGCTGTTGATCGTGTTCGCCGCCACCTTCGAACCCCTGGGTTTCATCCTCAGCAGCATGCTGATCGGCATCCCGATGGCGCGCCTGTATGGCGGCCGCTGGGTGCCCAGCGTGGTGATCGTCAGCCTGATGGCGATTGGTCTTTATCTGCTGTTCGATAAAGCCATGGATGTGCCGTTGCCCCTCGGCCTGCTCGACGTTCTGGAGAACTGATATGGATACTTTCGGCTACTTGGGCCAGGGCTTCGGCGTTGCACTGTCCCCTTACAACCTGGTGACCGCACTGTGCGGCACCCTGATCGGTACTGTCGTCGGCTTGTTGCCGGGCCTGGGCCCAATCAACGGCGTGGCGCTGTTGATCCCCATCGCCTTCGCCCTGGGCCTGCCGCCGGAATCGGCGTTGATCCTGCTGGCAGCCGTGTACCTGGGCTGTGAATACGGCGGCCGTATCAGCTCGATTCTGCTGAACATCCCAGGCGAAGCTTCCACCGTAATGACCACACTCGACGGCTACCCGATGGCCCGTAAAGGCCTGGCCGGCGTGGCACTGTCGTTGTCGGCGTGGAGTTCGTTCATCGGTGCGTTTATCGCCACCTGCGGCATGGTGCTGTTTGCGCCGCTGCTGGCTAAATGGGCGATTGCCTTCGGCCCGGCGGAATATTTCGTACTGATGGTGTTCGCGATTGTCTGCCTGGGAGGCATGGCCGGTGACAAACCGTTGAAGACCTTTGTGGCGGCGCTGATCGGCCTGTTCCTGTCGGCGGTCGGCATCGACGCCAACAGCGGCGTGTACCGCTTTACCGGCGATAACATTCACCTGACTGACGGCATCCAGTTTGTGGTGCTGGTGCTGGGTTTGTTCTCTATCAGCGAAATCCTGTTGCTGCTGGAAAAAACCCACCGCGGCCAGGAAGCGGTAAAAGCCACCGGGCGCATGATGTTTAACCTGAAGGAAGCCGGCGCCGTCTTCGTCGTCAACATCCGCTGCGGTCTGCTTGGCTTCATCATGGGCGTGTTGCCGGGTGCCGGTGCTACCTTGGCCTCGGCCGTTGCCTACATGACCGAGAAACGCCTGGCCGGTGCCAGCGGTAAATTCGGCCAAGGCGACATGCGCGGCCTGGCGGCTCCGGAAACGGCCATCGGCGCCTCTGCCTGCGGCGCCCTGGTGCCGATGCTGACCCTCGGCGTACCCGGTTCGGGCACTACGGCGGTGATGATCGGCGCGCTGTCGCTGTACAACATCACCCCGGGCCCGCTGCTGTTCCAACAGCAACCGGACATCGTCTGGGGCCTGATCGCCTCATTGTTCATCGCCAACATCATGCTGGTGATCCTCAACATCCCGATGATCCGCATCTTCACCCGTATCCTCGCCGTGCCGAACTGGGCGCTGGTGCCGGTGATCGCCATCATCACCGCGATTGGTGTGTACGCGGTGCACGCCACCACGTTCGACCTGTTCCTGATGGTCGGTATCGGCATCTTCGGTTACATCCTGCGCAAGCTGGACTTCCCGCTGTCGCCGGTGCTGCTGGGCTTTATACTCGGCGGCTTGATGGAGCAGAACCTGCGCCGTGCGCTGTCGATCTCCAACGGTGACCTGCAGATCCTCTGGTCGAGCCCGATCACCTTTGGTGTGTGGGTGCTGACCGCGCTGATGCTGGCCTTTCCGCTGATCCGCATCTACCGCAAACGTGCCCTGCAGCGTCGTGCCGTGGCCGATGTCTGAGGTCACCTTTAAACAATGGTGGGGAACACCGCTGGTCGGCCTGGCCGGCGGTTACCTGGCCAGCCTCGTCGGCTGGCCTTTGCCATACATGGTTGGCTCGTTGCTGGCGATCATCCTGGTGCGTTGCCTCACACCCTGGCAGTTGGCGGAAATTCCCGGTGGGCGCAAATGCGGCCAATGGGTGGTAGGCATCGGCATCGGCCTGCACTTCACGCCCGTGGTGATCGAGCAGGTGATGAGCCACTTCGGGCTGATCTTTTTCGGCGCGCTGGTCACCAGCCTGTCGAGCGTGGTCGGCGTATGGTTGATGCGCCGCAGCGGTGAAGACCGCGCTACCGCGTTCTTCTCCAGTATGCCGGGCGGTTCCGGCGAGATGGTCAACCTCGGCGCCCGCAATGGCGCCGTGCTCAGCCGTGTCGCGGCAGGGCAGAGTCTGCGCGTGCTGGTGGTGGTGCTGTGTGTGCCGGCGATCTTCAAGTACCTGCTGGAAGGCGGTACACCGCAGTTTCATCCGGCGCCCGTGAGTTGGCCTTGGCTGTTAGCGCTGTTTCCGATGGGCGCACTGGTCGCCTGGGGTTGGCAGCGTTTGCGTCAGCCGAACCCGTGGCTGTTCGGGCCCTTACTGGTAAGCGCCACTGCCAGTGTGGTCTGGAACCTGCACATCGGCCTGCCCGATGGCGGCAGCCAAATCGGCCAATGGTTGATCGGTAGCGGTTTGGGCTGCCACTTCAACCGGCAGTTCTTCCGTCGGGCACCGTCGTTCATGGGCCGCACCTTGATCGGCACGGCCCTGACCATGGCGCTGGCGACCCTGGCAGCGGTGGGTTTGAGCGCCTTGACCCACTTGGACCTGCGCTCGCTGACCTTGGGCATGATGCCCGGGGGGATTGCCGAGATGAGCCTGACCGCCGAGACGCTGCAGTTGTCCGTCCCCCTGGTAACGGCCATGCAGGTGATGCGTTTGTTGTTCGTTCTGTTTCTCGCCGAACCGCTGTTCCGGCACTGGAACCGCCAACCCTGACCACCGCAACGTGAACGGCTCGCCAGCGGGCCGTTACCGTTTGTCGGCACTGTCATTTCTCACAGCTGGTTGCTCCCCAGATTCCGCGTTACACCTCTTCGCAACTACTCCCACTCAGTATATGGGCCGTAGACATTGAGTTCCTCACTGACTGCAGAGGGTTTCATCATGGGTAACGACGAAGAGCTTTCCAACCATCCAAACCAGCGCTTGATCAAGCTCCCAGAAGGGCGCTCACTGCTTGCGTCTTACTCAAACCAGCAGCCACCTGAAAAGACGCCGCCCGTGCAGCGTACTTTCATCGACCCTCGTTACCTGGTGCCATGCCCCTCCGACCTGTCTCTCAATTCGACGGAAGCCTTCAAAAAGGTTCGCCTCGAAGATTTGGTACTGTACATCCCCGCAAATACCCAGCCGGTGCAAGGCGTCGATGCAGGTATCAATCTCGTCGCGATCACGATGCACAAGGAGGGGCTACTGATTGCCTTACTGCCATTTCTGGAGATGGCAGCCCTGGATTTCGTGGAACTGTTCTGGGGCGATCTGAGCAACCCCGTCGCATCCACCACCATCCACCAGCATGAAGTGGATAACGCTGAGGTGATTCCCCTGTTCGTACCGTCGGGTGCGATCACCGACGGTAATGTCTATCCGGTGTTCTTCCGGGTGACACGCCTCGGCCTGGCGGTAGGAGAAACAAGAAAATTCGCACTGAAGGTTGATAAGGTGAAACCCGCCGGGGACAACCCGGACGGCTACAGTTTTGTAAACACGAACCTGCCCAAGCCGATCATTCCCCAAGCGTTTCTCGACTTTGGCGTTACAGAAGAAGATGCCCAAAACTGCATAGAGATTCGCGTCCCCTACTACCCTGCCGATACCTCATTGTCACCACGCACCCACCGCGCGGTGCGTGATGTTGTTCGCCTGAAAATCGGCGACGCACTATTCGAGCACACCGTGTCGCAGCCAGAAGCGGATCACCATGACGACATTGTCTTCAGGCTGTGCATCGAACACTGGCTTCAGATCGGCAGCGGCTCTCACGTCGCTGAGTGGAACGTGATTGATGAGTGCGGAAACTACTCGGATGGCTGGTCGGTCGCCGAATTCCTCGAGGTCTTCCTGAACGATGGTTCAGAGCCATTGTTGCCCCATTGCTTCTTCGATGAGGCTCCGGAAGACATCCTCAACCTCGATGAAGTCAGTGGCGATTTTGTGACGATCGTCGTTCCAATCGCGGGTAACGGCTACCGATTGGGCGACGTGATCAAGGTGACCCTCACCGGCAGGACGGCGGATGGGCAAACGGTGAGGAAAACCTACAGTTCCGATCCACTGACATCCACCACGACGCGCCAACTCAGAATTCCATGCCCGGTAAGCGACCTGATACCGTTGATCAGAGGGCAGGCTCGACTTCGCTATGAGCGAATCCGCTTTGGCGCGCCGAATAGAGGCTCACACCTCACGCTGGTCAGTGTGATCGGCACCGCCATTCCCGGTGGGCTTTACGCCCCGACATTTCGGGAGGCTGTCGATGGGATTCTGATTGCGGATACCCCCATCATTAACATCGACATCCGTAAATATCATGGACAGGACTTCTTTGACCGCATCACGCTGAAGCTGTTGGGCCGCTACCCTAACGGTAAATTTTACTACCACGAAGAATTCAAAAATGCAGGTACAGGCAATGTGGTGTTCTCGATTATCAATGGCCCCGAGGGTGATATTGCCAAATTGGCAGGTGGCAGCCTGACTGCTTCTTATACCCGTCAGAATAGCGAGGGAACAATACCATCCCCGGACACAACCGTTTATGTCGGTGCCTCTACGGCCGTACTGCCCGAACCGAGGGTGCATGAGGCTCCGCCGCCTGATTACGTATTTGATCCGAACCAATCCACCGGTGATGCCACCATTGAGGTTGACCCCCACAACGATATCAAAGTGGGGGATACGGTCACCCTGCACGCTGAAGGCACTGCGCCAGGTGGAAGCGCTCCGCCACAACCCTTCTTTGTCTCAAACATTTGGAAAGACCGGCCGCTGCCTTTCACGCTTAAGCGCCAGTACATCCTGCTCAATCAAAGCATGAATATTTTCTACGACCGCGCCCGCCCAGGCGTTGCACCACGCACTTCGAACACCGTACCCATGAAGATCCTCGCAGTGCGCCATTTGCCCGCGCCTTTGGTTTACAACAGCACCCCCGTGGACGACGGAAACGCGACCATCAACCCGGTCATTGCTGACAACACGCCAGAGGTGACGGTACGCGTGCAATTTGCACCGATGTCTTCGAACGACTTCATCAAGCTCGAACTGCAAGGCAAGCCCGGTGCGACGCTGCCGTCCATAACGCCCCAATACGGCAACCCAACTACGGGTTTCGTCGATTTCAAATTCTCCAACAGCGTCATCGGCGACTACATTGGAAGCGTCCTGCGTCTTCAGTATCACGTCACAACCAACGGCGTCACCGATGACTCAAGGGTGCTGAATCTGCGCGTACTGGACTTCAATGAATTACCCGGCGGCAATCCACTGCCGCAGCCAAGACTCAATAGCCTGCCATCCGGCTCAACCATCGACTTGAATACATTCAACACCGATTGCTGGGTGAGCCTGGTGCGCTGGACGTTGAGCCGGAAGGGCCAACGGATCTGGCTCAAACTCCATAGTGTTGGCGCAACCCCTTTGACACTGTTGAACGGCCATCCGATCGACCAGACGCAGGTCGATAATGGGATAGTGAATGAAAAGGCAATGCGTGATTGGTTTACCGTACTTGCGGATAGCAGCCAGGTGACGGCAACGGCAGCCGTCACTTTCAATGGCGATTCAAATGAACTGACCGCCAAGCCCTTTCCGTCGAGCAACTACACCATCACAGCGCTTCGGCTCTATGATTTGACAGACTTTGAGTTATTGTCCTGGAATGGCTGGGTCAACATCATCAATGTCTTGGGCGCGATCAGAAACGTCAACAACAACAATTTCTGGTATGTGAAACTCAATAATGGCAGCCCTCTCTTTCCCGGCGTCATTAAAACCTTTTATATCAAGAGCGGTAAAACCTACGACTTGAGCTTCAAAATGAAGGTGGACTTGAACCCCTATCTACCCCAGGTATTCATAGAGTTCGGCACTCAGTCACAATCTTTCACCCATGTTAATCCCGGTGTGTGGACCTCACACTCCCGGACCTTTGCATTGCCTGCCGGGGTTCCCTCTCAGTTCTTGCCTATGCGCATCTACTTCAAGAGTATTACCTCAGGGGCAGAGTTTTCACTGGATGATATTTTGGTTGTGGAGCGGCCATAGATTCATTGCTCAAGACCGCTGCCGGGTGGCGACATAGCCACCCGACAGCAGCACATTGAAGGCAATAAAAAAGGCCTCTCTACCGTCAGGAAGAGAGGCCTTTCAATGGGTGATTATCTGGGTATGCATCGTTGAAGAGTTTCATTGAAATCTTGTCCAGCCGGGCACTGTCTTGGCCGCCTTATCCACCGTTGGGAATCAGTGTCGTACCTGCAGGTGTAATACCAACCCGGCGATATGCTTTTGAAGGTGCCTGCACGAGTGCAGACAGGATCAAGCCCTGGGTACTCACTCGACACCGTCTCGGAAGGGCCACTGGCACAAGCGGCAAGCAGCACAGCGACACCTGCCGCCAGTAATACCTTGGGGACAGTACGCATAACTTTCTTACTCATAAAATGATGCATGGGAATCTCCTGATTAGGAATGCCCCTCCAGTTAGCCCCCAAAAAAATAAACCGCCTACTGTCATATTTGACAGGTTGGCGGTTTGTCCGACAAGCGGAAAGTACTGCACCGGCCGCGCTTAGAACGCGTAGCGCAGCCCCACATTCACACCCAGAGGTTGCTTGATGTTCTTGCCCACGCTGCGCTCCAGGTCCGCATGCATGCTCAAGTTCTGCGACACCGACATCGCCATACCCGCCCCCAGCTTCAAACGTGAGCCCGACAGGTCGTTGTTGAACGAGTTGTCATTAACAAACACTTTGTTGCTCTGGTCGAACTCATGGGTGACTGCGGCTTTCAAGTAAGGCTGCAGCACGCCGCCGCTGTCGAGTTGGATATTATTGCCGGCAGTGACGCCCAACTCACCGATCACCGAACTCGAACGATCCCCCTTGGCGCTCAGGCCGTTGTCCAGTGTGTAGCTCTGGGCCTGGGTGATCACCGCCGCCAATTGGCCGTAGGGTTCGACGAAATAGCCGTCATCCAGCGTGATATGACGACCGAACTCAGCCGAGGCACCTGTGGCATTTTGCGTGTAGTTGCCCTTGCTCTTCTTGCCATCGCTCATGGCCACGTTGGACTCATTGTGCAGGCGGTTGAACTTGAGCACGCCGTCGAAGTAAAAGCCGCTTTCGCTATCCAGCCACGTTGCATAACCGCCCACGTAGTAGCTGTTGATGGTGGCTTTGCTGCCCAGGTTCAAGTCCAGGTCCGATTGGCTGTGGCCGGCCATTGCACCGATCAGCCACTGCCCATCGCCGGCCTCCAGTGGTGCATCCGCACCCAGGGTGAAACCGCGTTGGGTCTGGTTATAACCCAAGCCAGTCTTGTCGTTGGACACTTCATACTTATTGCCGTAGGCACGGGTCCACAAGCCAGCGGTCTGGCCACCGTTGAAACGCAGTTCGCCCATGCGCGTACGCAGGTTGGTCATTTCCCCCAACAACACGCTCGGCGCCGCGTTGAACAACGCCAACACCGAGTTGGTGCTCGGGCTGATGACCTTGCTGTCCGGGTCCAGGTACCAATCCTGATTCTGGTTATCCGCCGTCAGGTCGTAAGAATAGGTACCGCGGTCGACCCGACCGCCCACCAGGCTGAAATTCGCCACACCGTCGGCGGTGTGCACCATGTGCAGGCGCTCGTTCAACGGGTCAGCCCCCGTGGCGGCGAGCAGTAACTGATGGTGACCAGCAGACGTACCCGTTACGTTCAGGAAGTCGCCGGTCAGCGAGCCGAAATCCGCCTTCATGATGAACGTACCGCCGGTGCCGGAGAGGTTAGCCACGTCCAGCTTATAAAAGGCTCCGGACTCGCCGAACTTAACGTTACCGCCGTTCATCGACAATGTGTTGAGCGCCTGTTGGCCATCCACCATCACCCAGGTGGCGTCGCTGTTGACCGACAGTTTGTCGACATTGTCCAGGCGACCGGTCAGCACCGAGCCATTGTTCAGGCCAACGTTGGCGCTGCCGCCGCTGTTGATGATGTCGCCGTTCATGAAGGCGAAATCCATGTTCATGTCCAGGGCGCTGTCTTTGCCGACTTGGATATTGCCACCCAGCGTCGTGTTGGAGACATTGACATCGGCCGCGCCGCCGTGGGCAAGCTCAAGCATGTTGCCGTTGCCGCCGACCAAGGTCGTGCCATTGTTGATGTTGATCTCGGTGCCACCGGGGTAGTCCACCAGGATGGCAGCCCCTATTCCGCCCACCACTTCAGTCTGGTTGAGGTTTAGCACGGAGGGGTTATCCACCGTAGGCAGGCGATACGCCACAATGCCGTTGGTGCCGCCGTAAATTCGGCCGCCCTGGGTGGTCAATTGCCCGTCGTACGCTCTCAAACCAGCGTTTGCACCGCTGACCTGAGTGTTATGCAGGGCCAAAGTGCTGGAGCCGCTGAGCACAATGCCATCTGTGGCGCCAGTCACGTCGCTATCGAACACTTCCACGGCAGAGCCGCGGTCCGAATTGGTGCCGACAATCATGCCTTCGGCACCGCCGCTGTAGATCGAAGCATCGCGCACGGTACCTTTACTGCCATAAAGCGCCACACCCACTTCAGTACCGGCGGTGTTCTTGACAGTGCCACCGCTCATCGTAAAGGTCGAATCATAGGCTTTAACCCCCAGGATCCTGGCCCCATTCGAGGTCAGGGTGGCCTCGGTCACGTGGTAGCGATCAACTAACGTGTCAGCGTCAATGACGACGTTTTGCCCAGGGTAGATATTCAACGCCTTGACCTGTGTCGCCGCCAAGGCGACAGGCATGACGGCCAATACTCTAATAGCTAGTGATAAACGAGAAAGAAGAAATGTTTTTTCAGTGGACATGCTTAAGTACCTCTAGTCGGTGACTGAACAAGCCAAGCGATTTAAAGGTCCATCGACTCTGGCTTTCAGAAGCGGCAAGGGTACGGATCAGGCAGGGAGGTTCATGTAGGGATCGTCCAAGGCGACGTAGGACTTTCCTTAATCACAGCAGGTCGTGAAATTTGAGCCTGCAGGGGCTCGCTAAAAAAGAACGGTACAAACCGTCACGGCTACCCATGACGGTTCATACCGGGCGACGCGTTTAAGGAGTAGGCAGAGCACCGCAAACGGTGGTATCGGCGTTACGGCGGCTGACATAGAGAATCGTCGGTAGGGATTGGCCTGTCGTCACCCCGTCGGCTTTGAGTACGGTGTAATAGAACTCTACTCGCCCCAAAATCGCCGGCTGGACATACGTGGCGAAATCCGCGACGAATTCTTCGCCATTGTGGCCCGGCAGGCTGTGATCATTTACGACCACAATCGGAGGCAGCATTTCTGCTTGGACCAGTATGTTGGAGGACTCCAAGCCCTCTCCATACAGGGTCCAGAAACGCCTGATCGTGTCACCTGTTTTCAGATTGACCGCATCCTTGATTCTTGTGTCGATGCCAAGCTCAACAAACTGCTTGCAACTGATCGAGCGCAAGGTGCCGCCCGCACTCACGGATTTAGGGAATTGTGCCAGCGCCAGGTTCGTCAGTTCACTGGCAAACACATCAACCGGCGTAGACAGGGACGTGTCCATGTTGGGGTTCACACCATTCGTCAGGCTGTACCAGACGGGTTTGTCCAGTCCGTTAAGGCCGGCAGCGATGATTGAGGCAGGAATAGTGAAGGAAAACGTCCCTGAGTCAATTTCAGGCTGCGTCACGGTATGAGGGGTGGGGGTGAAAATCGGTATCCCGTCCCAGTAGAGCTGAAGTTGGTGCCCTGGCATCGCTCCGATATACACACCAAATGCGGCGGTAGCAGGGCCGTCATCACCCGGTCCAATCTCGTTGGTGAGTCCGTCGAAGGAGGTTACCGTAATCTGCGGCAGGTAATCCCGGATGGGACCGGGGCCTCCAGGTTCTCCAGCGGCTGACCGGAAGTCTGCAGCCACCGAAATAGAGTTGGACCATGCTGAAGCCGTGCCGCCATCCACCACTTGGTAACGTAGGTTGGCTGTACCGGCAACAGTGATCCCATAGGCCGCGAAGAGAATGAGCCATGGAATTTCAATCTTTGCGGGGTTTGCAAGGGTCGGCTCGGACGACAATGCAGCCGGGAACACGTGCCCACCCAAGTCGATGTTCAGGGTTTGGCCAGGTCTATAATTGGTCCAGCCAAAAATATGCACTTCCGCCAATTTCAACTGCGCGTCCCGAAGGTCCAACGGTGCCGCGGGTACTGCGGGGTCGGTCAAGTTCGTCGGCTGGGGCGTTAAAAGATACTCAACCTCTCTCAACTTCGTCGGATAAATTGTTGAGTTCTCGGAGTAGTCAAAGTAACGGAACGACAGGTGCTCTACACGTGACCCCTTAGCGACAACTTCATCTTTAGTGAGAGAGACAACGACAGGTAAAGTATTAACCGGCAGACTGCTAACAACTTTTATTGGATCCGCATCTGTAACATTCCCATACAACCAAAGCTCATCCATTGCACGTGCAATTAGACGCCCTGGAACAGTAATATCAAGTGCATCGCCATTCGCGGCCAGTGACTCCAGCGTGACCTTCCCACCTACTGCACCGCCTGTCAACGTCACAGCATCCAATAAAATCCCACCAGCAGGGCCAATAGTATCGACGTTCACCAATGTAGTGTTGGACTGCTCGTTACCCCCCGATCCCAAAGCGATCTCATAACTGACACGATACTCCCCATGGTTCGATACATCGACATCTTTGATAGTTACTGCCAATGGCCAAACCAGACTCGACAATGGCTTAGGTCGTTCTATAGGATCTCCATAAACGACGCCATTCACGAACAACCGAAACACATCAGGGTTGCTTCCAGGAAGCGGAAAGGTATCGTCCCACATATCAACTTCAAGCTTGACGCCTTCCGTTTGCGCAACGATAGTTTTCATCAGATTAGGCGGTAAACCGACCACTGGAGGCAGGGCATTGGTAACTCTGAGGTCATCCACAGCTCTAGGTCCGTGGGGCGCAAGACCATGGGGAACAGGGGCCTCCAAGGGATTGACGCATTGAGTAGCGCTACTATCGTTGCCCTTCGACTTCTTTTTTTGATCGACTGAAGCTGCTTGAGTGTTATTTGACTTAGCCATCACTGCTTACTCCTGTAAGTTAAATGATTCACGCTCGTCACCCGACGCACGCGAGGGATGAGAGCTTAATTAGACATCACTCAATCAACTTGCACAGCCTGTGAAACTTGACAGCTGCACAAATGCACAAACTATGCATCTGAATGACAGACCACCTAAACAGCTGCCTTAATAACAAACACGCTAAAAACCAAACACCTTTAACACCAATTACTCTAAACAAACCTAAGTTTTCGATTCACTCCAATGCAAAAACATCATCAGATTTTTCATAAATAAAAAAGGGCTTTCGCCCTCTTTTATTTCAGCCAACGTTTAAACGCCGCCACTATGCGGCCCCAGGCACGTTCCACCACCCGGTATCTTCAAATCGATATAGATAAGTTTCCTGGAGGACAACCCGGTCTCCCCCGTTGCCTTGAACAGACGATACTGCACAACCGCCGAGCCGAAATCCTTCACCAAACCCGGCAATGTGATCAAGCTGAATGGCTCGATACGGATCTCAACTTGGCCTCTGTCACGATCATCCGATGTCAGGCGATGCTCAAAACTCACCTCGGTACCACTGAAGGGCTCACCACTGCCATTTTTTGACGGGTAACTTTTCCAATATAAATGCACGTAATCACCGGTACTGAAATGAGTAAAATCCCAGAGTATGCCAATGAACACCCCTTCATAAGGTTCCGGTTTGGTACCGCACGCAATAAAGAACAGAGGGCTGTCATTCAATAGCACCGGACTCTTGAGGCCGGTCAGCGTGTCGAGGGTTACCCGTACAGGCGTTGAAGGGCTGCGCTGCCGGTTTATGCCGTTGTCTGTCCAGTAATAGACTTCAGCGAGGTTGACGGACGACGCCACTGCCCAGGGCACCCACAGCGTGATCAACTTCCCGGCCACGTCCCCCAGCTGTACGTCATAGGCCGCGACGATAACGTCGTCGCTGTTCCAGCACAGTTCAAGGCGTTCGCCTTGTTGCGGGTTTTCAAACAATCGCACTTCTACCCGCACCGGCCCGGGGCTATCAACGGAAGTCAGCACATTGTCGCCGGTCTTGCCCTTTATGATGGGGACGGCCAGCTTGCGATTGATCGGATCAGGCCCGCTGGGGTCCGGACCGGCCACACGCATATCTACATCATAAAAGCTGTCCGGTGACGGCTTGGAAGCGCTGCCTTGCTCATACACATAGCGCACACGCAATGGATAACGCGTAGAGAAACCACCGGCAGCAATAACAGACCACGGCACAGGCCTGAGAATCGGCCAGTGCTGCACATCGCCAATCTCTTGGATGCCGAGGGAATGAGTATTCCAATAGGTGTAAATTTTGGCCCCCGCTTCTGCGCCCTCTATCCGAGGGATGGTTACCGCCAGCTCTTTCGGCGGCCAGGTATCTTCAAAGAGGACCACACCCGTCAGCTCAGCCGGCTCAATGTAAGGACGAGGCAGGTCCGGCAACACAACCGGAGAGGCCTTGAGCTTGAGTGCATCAGAAAACTGCCCCACATTGCCGCCTCGATCCTCAAGCCGACAGGACACGAACCTGTCACCGCTACCGCTGGCACGCACGTGCGCCTCAGGAAGGGTGAACGCGATGGGCGCGCCTTGCACATGCGCTCTCGTAATGACAAAGGTGGCAGCCAGGCTTAGATCAGGAAGTGTTCCGTAATAGACGTAGATCAAATCGCCAATACGCATATCAAACCAACGCACCAGCCAGAACGGTATGCCACCGTGCGTGACCAAGTACCCATCCGTCACCTCAGTGCGAGCCTCGTCATCCACCTGCACATCCGGGCCAGGGTTACCACCATTCGGAGCGGTTTTGTCGACATTGACGAAGGTTGGAAATGAGTCGCTCGGCCCAATCAATCTGGCGCTGACATTATAAGTCAGCCGATGGATGCCCTCGGTCGACAAGATCGATTTGGGTAAGTACTGCACCAACGGAAAGATGTCGTCAGGGTTGTACGGACCTTTAATAGGGTGGGTATGCACAGTGTCGCCATTCCAACGATATTCCACCGTTGTCACCATGTCCTCCTCATGGAGGTTGAATGGCCAGACCCGTGCAATCGTAACTTCCAGATCCTGATCATGAAGAGCAAGCGGCAAGGTCCGAGCTGCTTCGTCCCACTCCAAATCCAGTGCCTGGGAAGGGTTAGGCGCGTCCAGCTCAAGTATCGTCGGGTCACGCATCGGCTTCGTGGCCGCTCTTGACCCATGAGGGGGCCGCCGGCCTGAGGGCAGGTTCGAATCAGACATGGTCACGCTCCTTGAGCAATCAATCGAGGATCGACCCGGGCGATCAGCACGCTCAGGTCCGGATACTTATTGAATGCGCAAAAAAAGCGCGCGGATACTGTCAGAAATAACAGGGCTCCGCCGTTACCGATGAACGGCAGCCTGCCGCCCCAAGGGATTCAGGCAGGTGGCAACACCCAGTTGATCGGCGTCTCGCCATTCTGCTCAAGAAACTTGTTGGTGCGACTGAAATGCCCGCACCCCAGGAACCCGCGATATGCCGACAGCGGCGACGGGTGCACCGAGGTCAACACCAGGTGCTTGGTGGCATCGATCAGCTTCTGCTTGCCCTGGGCATGGGCGCCCCACAGCAAAAACACCAGGTGCGGTTGATGCTCGCTGACCACTTCGATAATCCGATCGGTAAAGAACTGCCAGCCCTTGCCCGCATGGGCGTTGGCGTTGGCGCGCTCGACGGTCATGGTGGTGTTGAGCATCAGCACGCCCTGGTCCGCCCAGCTTTGCAGGTAGCCGTGATTGGGGATGTCAATGTTCAGGTCGCGCTTGAGCTCTTTATAGATATTGACCAGTGACGGCGGCGCCGGCACGCCCGGTTGCACCGAGAAGCACAGGCCGTGGGCCTGGCCGGGGCCGTGGTACGGGTCCTGGCCGAGGATCACGACTTTGACCTTGTCCAGCGGCGTGGAATTGAGCGCGTTGAAAATCAACGGGCCGGGCGGGTAGATCTCTTTGCCGGCGGCATGTTCCTGGCGCAGGAACTCGCGCAACTGCGCCATGTACGGCTGCTCGAACTGATCCCGCAGGGCGTGTTTCCAGCTGGGTTCGAGTTTGATACGGTCGTCTTCGGTCATGGTTGAATAGTCTTGTCAAAAAGAATGAGGCGAACCCTAGGAAAGCCGACCCCGCTTGTCAATTGATCTGACACACCACCGACACTTTCCTACGAAGCGATCATACTCATCCTTCAACGTATCGATTGAGGTCACGATGAACCTGCACTTCGAAGAGCTGACCGGCAGCGACGGTGCCCGCATCGGCATCGCCAGCCTCGACGCTGAAAAATCCCTCAATGCCCTTTCCTTGCCGATGATCCTCGCCCTGGGCGAACGCCTGGATACCTGGGCCAAGGACCCGAACATCGTCTGTGTACTGCTGCGCGGCAACGGCCCCAAAGCGTTTTGCGCCGGTGGCGAAGTCCGCAGCCTGGCGCAGGCCTGCCGGGAACAGCCAGGGGTTGTGCCGGACCTGGCCGCGCAGTTTTTTGCCGCGGAGTATCGCCTTGATTACCGCCTGCACACCTACCCCAAACCGCTGATCTGCTGGGGCCACGGCTACGTGCTGGGTGGCGGCATGGGCCTGCTGCAAAGTGCGGCAGTGCGTATCGTCACCCCCAGCAGCCGGTTGGCCATGCCGGAGATCAGCATCGGCCTGTACCCGGACGTCGGCGCCAGTTGGTTCCTGTCACGCCTGCCAGGCAAGCTCGGGCTCTTCCTGGGCCTCACGGGTGCCCATATCAACGGCCGCGACGCTTTGGACCTGGGCCTGGCCGACCGCTTCCTGCGCGACGACCAGCAAGACGAACTGCTCGATGGCCTGCTGCAGCTGAACTGGCAGGAACAGACCTCGATGCAACTCAACAGCCTGCTCAAGGCGCTGGCCCAGGAAGCCGTCGATCAGCAACCCGAAGCACAATGGCTGCCGCGCCGGGCACAGATCGACGAATGGCTGGACGTGGGTGATGTGCGATGCGCCTGGCGCGCCTTGAGTCAATTGCGCGAACACGCCGACCCACTGTTCAGCCGGGCCGGCAAGACGCTCAGCGAAGGCTGCCCGTTGACCGCGCACCTGGTATGGGAACAGATCCAGCGTGGCCGGCATCTGTCCCTGGCGCAGGTGTTCCAGATGGAATACACCCTGAGCCTCAATTGCTGCCGTCACCCCGAATTCAGCGAAGGCGTGCGTGCGCGGCTGATCGACAAGGACCAGGCGCCGCATTGGCATTGGCCGGATATCAACGCGATTCCGGAGGCGGTGGTGCAGGCGCACTTCAATAAGGCGTGGGAAGGCCGCCATCCGCTGGCAGACCTGTCCGATTATTGATTAATTGTGGCCAATAAAAAGCGGCGCTTCCTGCGCCGCTTGCACTACAGACCGGTCAGCGATGACCGCCGCGACCGCCTCCATGGTCACCGCGGCCGTGCCCGCCATTGCCCCAACGATCGCCGCCCCAACCTTGGTTCGGATAAGGCCGGTAACCGGCACGCGGCCCGTAGTAACGCGGGGCCGGCTGGTAGTAGCGCGGGGCCGAGTAATAACGCGGTTGGGGCGCGTAATAGCGCGGCGCAGGGTAGTAATCACGGCGGTACGGGTACGCCGTGCCACCCCCGTAGTAATACACCGGCGCCGGTGAGGTGTAGACCTCGGATCGATAGTAGCTCTGGCCTCCATCGTAATAAGGCACACAAGCAGAAAGGGTCAGACCGAGTAAAGCGCTGAGCAGCAGTCGTCGATACATGGCGGCCTCCTGGACCGCGGAAGAGCACCTCCAGCGACGCGGGAGGGCGGCATTCAGCTTTCACTGAATGACGAAATATCTGACATCAAAAACGGAATCTGGTGCGTTCTTGCAACAGCTTGATACATCTGCGCGAGCTTTATCGATTCAGTTAATTTGTCTGGATCGAAACTTTGTCGATTGCGATGATGTCACTATGACACTGCACCAGGCCAGGGAGGCTCTACCGTGCGTCCTCCGTTACTACCGTCGGATTCAAGCCATGAAAATCTCAACCAAGCTGCTGCTTTCATTTCTACTGTGTGCGCTGGTCACCCTCGGGGTCGGCTTGTTGGGCATCAAAGGCGTGGTGCGCCTCGCCACGGCATTAGAGCTGACGTTCTCCAACAACCTGGTTTCCGTGAGCAACACCGCCGCTACCCTCAATGGCTTGGTGGCCCATAACCGGGGCCTGTACCGATTGATGGACGCCAGCAAAGGCGAAGTGTCCGCCCAGGATCGTGAACGCGTGCGCCAGGATATCGCCCAGGAACTCAAGCGCAGCCAAGCTGCGTACGCCACCTACCGCGCAACGCCGCTGGAAGATGATGAACGCGCAGCGGGAGACAAACTCGACCAGATCCTGCCCACCTACATCAGCAGCTCCGAACGCATCATGTCGCTGCTCGACGGCAACCAGGTCGATGAGGCCCGCACCCAGCTCAATACCACCAACAATGAAGTCTTCCGTCAGGCGCGAGAGCTGATCCGCGTGATGATCGAATCCAATAACCGCCAGATCAAAGAGGGGGCGGTCGCCGCCGACGAACTGCGCAACAGCGCGTTGACGTGGATGATCAGCGGCATTGTGCTGGCCTTCATCATCGCCCTGACTGTCGGCGTATTGATCACCCGCCTGATCACTCGCCCCATCGCTCAGGCCGTGCAGAGTGCACAACGCATTGCCAAGGGCGACTTGACCCAAGCCATCACCACCGAGCGTACCGACGAAGCCGGGCAACTGTTGGTGGCGCTGTCGGATATGCAGGGTGGCTTGAAAAGCACCCTGGTGGAAATCGCCAACGCGTCCGACCAGCTTGCATCGGCCGCCGAAGAACTGAGTGCAGTCACCGATGAAAGCAGCCGCGGCCTGACCCGCCAGAATGATGAGATCCAGCAAGCGGCCACCGCTGTCAACCAGATGACCGCAGCCGTGGACGAAGTGGCCAGCAACGCCGTCTCGACCTCTGAAGCCTCGCGCCAGGCCACCACCGAAGCCGAGGATGGCCGTCAGCAAGTGGAACAGGCCGTGTCCGGCATGAGTTCGATGGTGGTCGAGATTAACGACTCCACGCAGTCGGTCGCAGACCTCGCCGGCCAGGTGCGGGAAATCGGCAAGGTGATCGATGTGATCCGCAGCATCGCCGACCAGACCAACCTGCTGGCCCTCAACGCCGCCATTGAAGCGGCGCGGGCGGGTGAGCAAGGTCGTGGCTTTGCGGTGGTCGCCGATGAAGTGCGAGCGCTGGCCCATCGCACCCAGACGTCCACGGTCGATATTGAAAAGATGATTGGTGAAGTGCAGACCGGCGCCGACGGTGCAGTTGCGGCAATGAATAAGAGCCTGAACTGGGCCAACAACACCCAGACCCTGGCGCAGAACGCCGGCGAAGCGCTGCAACGGATCACCGCCAGTGTGGCGAAGATCAATGAACGCAACCTGGTGATCGCCTCCGCCTCGGAAGAACAGGCCCAGGTGGCCCGCGAAGTCGACCGCAACCTGCTGAACATTCAGGACCTGTCCACCCAGACGGCGGCCGGTGCCCATCAGACCAGCGCGTCCAGCCAGGACCTGTCGCGGCTGGCCACCTCGTTCAACGTACTGGTCAGCAAGTTCCAGCTCTAAGTAGCCCGGGCGGGGTCGGCCCTGTATCGTACAAGGCACAGCGGGAATCTCCGCAACCTTGCCCGATCCAGCCCGAACCTGCCCATGACCACGCCAACCCTTTGCCCCGCCTGCGGGGCCCGCAACGACTGCAGCCTGGCTGACCCACGTACGGTCGACCAGGCCTGCTGGTGTTACAGCGTCACCATCGACCCCGCCGTGCTCCAAGCCCTGCCCGATGAGTTGCGCAACAAAGCCTGCCTGTGCCCGCGTTGCGCCCAGGTCGATGCGCAGTTGCGTGGCGCTGAGCCGACGTAATGCGGGTTGATCGTTTCCTCAGCAACCTGCCGCGGTTCAATCGCAAGCAAGTGCGCCTGTTGCTGGTTGAGCGGCGCGTGTCGATCGACGGCGTGGCCGTCAGCGATCCTCATCATGAAGTGCGGACATTCAGCCGCGTATGCGTGGACGATGAAGTGCTGCAGGCGGGCAAACCGGCGCGCTACTTCATGCTGCACAAGCCCCAGGGTTGCGTGAGCGCCACGGCGGATCCGCAGCACCCGACCGTCCTGGATTTACTCGACGAGCCGGACAAAGATGAACTGCACATCGCCGGTCGCCTGGATTTCAACACCACTGGCCTGATGCTGATCACCAACGACGGCCAATGGTCACGGCGCCTGACGCAGCCGCAGACCAAACTGCCCAAGGTCTACCACGTGGAGACCGAACAGGACATCGGCCCTGAGTATGCGACGACCTTTGCCGGCGGCCTGTACTTCGCCTTCGAGGACCTCACGACTCAACCCGCCGAGCTGGAATTGCTTGGGCCAACAACGGCGCGGCTGAGCATCATCGAAGGTCGTTACCATCAAGTGAAGCGCATGTTCGGCCACTTTGATAACAAGGTGATCGGCCTGCATCGCGAGCGCATGGGCCCCTTGGTGCTGGATGCGACCCTCGCGCCGGGCCAATATCGTGCGCTGACTGACGACGAAATCCGCCAGGTCTGACGACCGTTCAGCCGGTGATGGGCAAAAAACTGCTCCATCGCCTTGCGGGGCACCCGCTCTGCTGCTTGAATCAGAATCACCAGTTTAAATATGACTGGCGAGTCGCCTATAACCTCCAAGAAACACCTTGCCCCGCCCGCGCTTGATCTACGGGCCTTCCCGGCAAACAGCCCGCCATAACAACACCCGTCGGCCAGCCGTCATCGGATCGACATGGGCCCTCACTTTCCAGGCGTATGCCTACCTGTCACATAGCTCGTGCAGAGTGATCTGCGCGCCCTACCCGCTTGCCAGGAGTCTTACGACATGAGGCCAGAAATCGCTGTGTTGGATATACAGGGTCAATACCGGGTTTACACGGAGTTCTATCGCGCGGACGCTGCTGCAAAGACCATCATCCTGGTCAACGGCTCCATGGCCACCACGGCATCCTTCGCCCAAACCGTGAAAAGCCTGTACCCACAGTTCAATGTGGTTTTGTACGATCAGCCCTACGCCGGTCGTTCCAAAATCCATAACCGCCATGAGCAAATGCTGACGAAGGAAGTCGAAGGCCAGCTCCTGCTGGAACTCATCGACCACTTTGCCGCCGAACACGTGCTGTCATTTTCCTGGGGCGGCGCCGCCACCCTGGTCGCCCTCGCGCACCGCCCTCGTCGCGTGGAAAAAGCCGTGATCAGCTCGTTCTCCCCGGTGATCAACGCACCGATGCGCGACTACCTGGAACGCGGCGTCGACTACCTCGGCAACCTCGACCGCGACCGCGTCGGCCACCTAGTCAACAGCACCATCGGCAAACACCTGCCGTCACTGTTCAAGCGGTTCAACTACAAACACGTGAGCAGCCTGGCCGAGCATGAGTACGGGCAGATGCACTTTCACATCAGCCATGTGCTGAACAGCGATCGCCTGTGCTACCTCAAGGCGGCCAAGCAGATCGATATTCCGGTGTTGTTCCTGAACGGCGAATGGGACGAGTACACCAGCGCCCAGGATGCCAAGTTGTTTGGGCAGCATGTTTCTAACAGCAGCTTCAGTACCATCCAGGCCACCGGGCATTTTCTGGACATGGAGCATAAAGCAGCATGCCGCGACAGTCGGGATGCGGTGGTGGGCTTCTTGAAACCGGAGCGGCAGGTCAGCCGATTGCGTTATCAACATGGCCAGACGCAGCATGCATTTGCAATCTGAGGTGCAAGCTTGTGTCGGAGCTGGCTTGCCTGCGACAGCCTTACTGAAGTGTGACTGACACACCGAGGTGTCGATATTGCAGGCAAGCCATCTCCCACACACATTTTTGAAGAAAAACTTCAAATCCCGGTGAACATCTGGTACAAAGTCAGCCGCTCTGAGCGGGTATAGTTTAATGGTAGAACAGTAGCTTCCCAAGCTTCCGACGAGGGTTCGATTCCCTCTACCCGCTCCACTCAAATTCGTGTTCCACGCCAGGTTGTTTTTGACGGGGGATGCATAAAAAAACCGGTCCTTTGAGACCGGTTTTTTTATGGCCGCGATTTGACGTATCAGCGACTTGCGTCGAGCATACCTGTACAAATCAATATTTTTGTACAACTATCACTCCAAGCACTGACACACCATCACGGAGCCGAGCAATGACACGTCTATTGGTTTCATTGTTGCTGGCCTTGAGCTTGGGCAGTTGCGCCAACGTAGGCGTCGAGCACTACGCTGGCCAACAGCCGCAACTGGACCTGGAGCGATTCTTCAGCAAGCCCGTCAAGGCTTGGGGGATTTTCCAGAAGCGCTCGGGCGAAGTGGCCAAGCGCTTTGAAGTGAACATCACCAGCCGACGCGAGGGGAACGCCCTGATTCTCGACGAGCGCTTCCTGTACAGCGACGGCACGCGTCAACAGCGGGTGTGGACGCTGACACCTGACGGCCCGGGGCACTGGCGCGGTCGAGCGGGTGATGTGGTCGGCGAGGCGATCGGCGAAGTGGCGGGTAACGCACTGCGTTGGCGCTACCGACTCAACCTGCCGGTGGACGGCTCAGTCTACGAGGTGAGCTTTGATGACTGGATGTACCTGATGGACGAAGACACCCTGATCAACCGCTCCAGCATGACCAAGTTCGGCGTCGAATGGGGCCAGGTCACGTTGTTCTTTCGTCGTCAGTGAATGACCCACCACGGGAGAGAATCATGAATCTGCACAGGCTGACTGAACTGGCAGTAAAAGGCGAAATTCGCGAGCTGCAGCTGCTGTCGCTGGAGGGTGGTTTCTACCTCGCGCGCGTCAAGCTGGATCATGCCGAAATGACGTTGCTGGGCGATGATGCCAAGCCGCTGCGCATCCGCTCCACCACGCATTTGCGCGATTTGTTGCAACGGGTTCCGCCGTTTCCCTGTGTGCTGGTGCAGCAATGCGTGCACGATGAAATGTGCGGTGTTCGGGAAGGGCCTATTGGTGCGTTGCGGGTTCCGTTTACGCTGGATTCGTCCGTTTAAGGCTGCGCATGTGTAGGACAGAACTGAGTTGCCGGTACGAAAAGAGGCAATCAATCCTCCCTCTCCATCCCCCGCTGCACCACCCACGCCAACGGCAACGTCACACACAACACCCCCGCCAGCACCATCACCGCGACCGGCACGCCCAATGCGTCCCCCACCCCGCCAAACACCACCGGCGCCAGCGCCCCGCCACCAATCGTGCCGGTGTAGAACACCGCAAACGCCTGCTCCCGCTTACCTGCACCCGCCAGGTCTGGCACCGCGCCGTACAGCACTGACGACGTGCCATTGAGCACCAGGCCCAGCAACGGCAACATCACCATCAGCCCGGTCAGCGGCAAATACACGGCGGCGACGATCAGCAACGCCGTGCTGCTTTCCGTCAACCACACCGTCCTCATCATGCCGATGCGCGCGCCCAGGTAGCCGCAGAATAATTTGCCGAACGCGCCACCAATAAACAGCAGGGTCAGGGCCAGGCCGATACCGGCGGTGCCCGCACCTTTGGCTTGCAGCAGAAACGGCAGGAAGGTGAGAAAACCCATGCGCACGGCGCTGTCGAGGGTGCCGGTGAGGATCAGTGCGCGCAGGCCGGTGACAGAGCCGGCTCCGATAGGCGACTTGTTTTTTTGGGTCGCCGCCGAGGCGTCCGGCTGGCGGGGAATCAGCCACCACAACAAGCCCGCCGCAGCCAACCCCAGCAATCCCAGGAACGTGGCACTGGCGCGCCAACTGATGACCGTGAGCAACAAGCCGACCAGACCGGGAACCAGGGTTTTGCCAATGTCACCGGAGAAGTTGTACTGGGCCAAGGCCTGCTTGATTCCGCCACCGTCCTCATAGGCATCGCTGATCATCGAGGACGCCAGTGGGTGTTGGGTACTGGCGCCCAATCCGCCCAACAGCAACGCCAGCAGTAGCATTACCAGTCCAGTGGCTTGCCCCACCATTAGATAAGCCGCCCCCGCGAGCGCGGTTCCGCCCACCAGCATCGGCACACGGCCCCAGCGTTTCGCGGCGCGGCTGGCCATGAGCTGGAACACCGCCATCATTCCTGAGTAGGCTCCGCGTAAAAGTCCGACCTGAGCGTAGGACAGCGCGAACTGCGTTTGCCAGATCGGCAGCAGCACGTAGATGACGTCGGTAAGGCCATCATGCACGGCATGGGCGCTGCAGCCGGCGATCAGCGTGCGTCGACGGGTTGATGAGGCGGGAGCGGGCACAGCAACAGTGTCGTTCATGGCGTCGGGATCAGTTCAGGTTCAGAGGGCTTCCAGCCGTTCAGGGCGATCAGCAAGGTCAGTATCTGGAAGGTGATAATCAGCGCCACACACCCGGTCCAGCCCCAGCGCTCCCAAATCAAAGCCGGGACAATCGCACCGCAACTGCCCCCCAGGTAATAGCACGTGAGGTACACGCCCACGGCACTTGCTTTGTTATCGCGGGCGGTAGCGGCAGTAAAGGCGTTGGCCGCCGCCTGAGCGAGAAACACGCCGGTGGAACTGAGGGCCAGGCCCACCACGATGCACCACAACGAAGGCACCAGGGTCAGCGCTGAGCCGCTGATGCCGAGCAGCGCAGCAACGCTTAGAAGTTCGGCGTGAGGCCGCGACTTGCTGAGGCGACCGGCGATGGGGATAACGATTAGCGCCAGCAGGAACACCATGTAAAGCGTGCCCAACGCCGCAGGTCCGAGGTTGAATGGCGGTAATCCCAGGTACAAACCTGCGTAGGTAAACGCTGCAACTTGGGAGAACAGCACACAAAATCCTACTGCGTAGGCCGCCAGCAAAGGCTTGCGAAAAACAGCCGAGAATGGGGACTGAACCTTCGTCGAGCGCGCACGACTCACAGGCAATAAGAACTGAATAAACCCGCCCACCATCAGGCTCAACACCGCCAAGCATTCAAAGGCTTCGCGCCAGCCCACGTATTCGGTCATCACCCCCGTGACAAAGCGCCCGGCAAAGCCACCCAACACAGTGCCCGCCACATACAAGCTGGTGACTTCCGTCACCGTGCCGCCACTCCAGCGGTCGCCGATATACGCCACGCTGGTGGCAAACACCACAGGGATCAACATACCTTCGACAAACCGCCACACGAGCACTTCGGCAAAGCTGTCGGCATAGGCAGTCATCAGCGCCGGCACCGCCAGCAGCAAGGCCGCCATGCTGATCACCGTGCGTTGCTCAAAGCGCCCGGTCAGCCGGCTGACAAACGGCGCAGTCATTGCCACGGCCAACGTTGTCACGGTGATACTCCACCCTGCTGCCTTGGCGCTGATCTGAAACTGCGTGGCAAAGGTCTGGAGAATGCTCTGGGTGGCGTACAGGTTGAGGAACGCCGCGCAGCCACACAGGAACAGGGCAAGGCGGGCACAATGCAGGCGCGGTTTCATGAAACCTCTCGTTTTATTTTGTGAGGTCTTTATAGAATGGCCGGTGGGTCCTGAACCAATACCGATTTCGGACCGATCAATACCCAAGGACCAGGATGCTCGACCTACGCAAGCTGCGTTACTTTCTGACCGTCGCCGAAGAACTGCACTTCGGTCGCGCGGCCATTCGGCTGCACCTGGCGCAGCCGCCGCTGACGCGGCAGATTTCGGCGCTGGAGACCGAGCTGGGGTTCAAGCTGTTTGATCGCACCAGCCGCACCGTCACCCTCACCGCTCAAGGTCGTTCATTCCTGCCCTACGCACGCGGCGTGCTGGAGCAGGTGGAATTGGCGCAAGTGATCGCCGGCAAGCTGGCGGCGGGCACTGCCGGGCAGCTGGCGCTGGGGTATGTCAGCTCGATCGCGTTGTCGGATCTGTTCAGCCAGGCGATCCAGGCGTTTGCCCTGCGGTTTCCCGATGTGCAGTTGACCTTGGTGGAGTGTGCCTCAGGCAGCCTGGGCGCGCAGGTAGCGGACGGTCGGCTGGATATCGGGCTGAGTCGCCTGTTACCACAGAGCGACGAGGTGCAAGCGCTGTCCTTGGGCGAAGAACGCTTGGTGGCCGCCGTGTCCAGTGGCAGTCCGCTGGCCAGTCAGCCGAGCGTCAACCTGGCGCAGCTCAGTGCCTACCCGTTGATTCTGTTTCCAGCGGATTATGGATCGGGGCTCAACCAGTCCATCGAACAGCTTTACCGACACCACGGCCAACCCATGCGCCCCGGCCCGACCGGGCGGCAGATCACATCGATCATTGCACTGGTGGCGGCCGGTCAAGGTGTGGCATTGGTACCGGCGTGCACGCAGAGTCTGATGAATAAAGGCGTGACATACAGGCCGCTGGTGGAGGGGGATGCGTGTGCAAAGTTGCTGGCTCTGACCCGAACTGAAACAAAAAGTGTGCTGGTGGATGCGTTTCTCGCCGTCATTGCACAGACGCTACATACTCGGTAACGCCTTAGCAAAACCCCGCAATACCTATCTCCGGCGCCATTCTGAGGCGCTCATACACTCCCTTTACCGCCTACCAGAATGCCGGTCATCGACCGCTGGTAGGTAGAGTATTGATAATTCCAAATCAGTGGTTATAGTCACCACCAACACACACCACAAGGAGGTGTTGTGGATAGCCGATATTTGATAGGCCACATTGTTGCGGACGGTTGGTACCTGGCGCGCATACGAGGCAGTCACCACCACTTCAAGCACCCGACAAAGCCGGGGCTGGTGACGATTCCCCATCCGAAGAAGGACCTGTTGGACAAAACAGCCAAGAGCATTTTGAAACAGGCGCTGCTGAGTTAATCGTCCGTGGAGGACAACAAACATGCTTTACCCGATTGCGATTTCAACCGGCGACAACGATCACGCCTGGGGCGTAGAGGTACCGGATATTCCCGGCTGTTACTCCGCCGGCGACGACCTGGACGACGCCATGGCCATGGCCCGCGAAGCCATTGAAGGCCACTTCGAGATCCTCGCCGAAGACGGTGCACCGATTCCCAGTGCGCAAAAGGTCACTTTACATGCCGCCAACCCTCAATACGCAGGCTGCACCTGGGCCGTAGTGGACATTGATGTCACCAAGTACCTGGGCAAGGCGCAGAAGCTCAACATCACGTTACCCGGCTATCTGCTGAACCGCATCGACGAATATGTGCTGCACCACCCGGAAGAAAAAAGCCGTTCGGGGTTTCTGGCGTCAGCGGCGCTGAAAGTGCTTCAGCAGGAACATTGATTAAGCCAATCCCTACAGAGGCTTCATCGTTCGCCTATCAGCATCGCAAGCACCCTACCCAGCCACAGGACACAGCAGAATGCTCCCGCGTGGACAAAAAACGTCGAGGCAGGTTCTTAGAAAAGTCGTGGGGTTAGTGCTGATAATCCCGCTACTGCTCCCACTGACGCCGATCCCTTTTGGCCTGGGACGCGTTGCATCGATAGCGGCCGTTGCCGGGTCCTTCTACGGTGCATGGTACGCAAGGCAACATGCCAGCCGAGGCCTGACAATCGGCGCGGCCATCATTGCTCTACTCAACCTAGGCTCAGTGGTCGCACTGTCAACGCCCTCGATAATCTGGTTTATCTTCCTGGTTTCCTGGGTCTATGGGTCAGGCAACTGGATTCACTGGCGTTTTTAGCCCGTGTAGAATTCCATCGCAAGAAACGAGTTTTCCCCAAGGCACGCAAGACGGATACTGGCGCCATACAGAGTCACGGATTACGCCCATGCCATACGAATACACGCTCATGCCCTCCCCCGTTGGCCAACTCACCCTGGTGGCGCGCAACGGCAGACTCGGCGCCATCCTGTGGGAAAACGAGCGCGCCAACCGTGTGCGCCTGGGTGAATTGCGCGAGGCCAATGACAGCCCGGTGCTGCTGGAAACCGAGCGCCAGCTGAAGGAATATTTCGCCGGTACCCGCCACCAATTCGAGCTGGAGTTGGATTTCTGGGGCACCGACTTTCAGAAGCAGGTCTGGCAGGCGCTGCTAACGATTCCGTTCGGCGAAACCCGCAGCTACAGCCAGATCGCGCAGCAGATCGGCAAGCCGAAAGCCGTACGTGCGGTAGGTGCCGCCAATGGACGTAACCCGATTTCGATCATTGCGCCGTGCCATCGGGTGATCGGTGCATCAGGCGGGCTGACCGGGTTCGCCGGAGGGTTGCAAGCCAAGCAGTATTTGCTGGCACTGGAAGGCACCGGCCAGGCGCAATTGGCTTTTTAAGGTCGCTAGCGACAAAACGTTCCACGTTGCTCATCACGCCAAATGTAAAAAGAAATTTCAAAGACGCGCTGCGGTCCACTCTTTCATCCCCCCCCTTCCAAAGGAAAAGCGGTCATGAAATTCTCTGCAGTCTCCCAGTCCCTGTCCCGTTGGGCAGGCAGCCCGCGTACGTTCTACGCGGCGATGGCGTTGATCCTGGCGTGGAGCCTGAGCGGGCCATATTTCCACTACAACGACACCTGGCAGCTGATCATCAACACCTCAACCACCATCATCACATTCCTGATGGTGTTCCTGATCCAGAACACGCAAAACCGCGACAACGACATTCTGCATATCAAGATCGATGAACTGCTGCGCGTTTCCAAGGATGCGCAGAATGCGGTGCTGAGCCTGGATGGGCTGGACCGTAAAGAACTGGAGAAACTGCGCAAGGAATACCGCAGCATCGGCGCGACGGGCAACGTCAATCTCAACAGCAGTTGCGGCGAGCACGTCGACGATGCCGCGCCGATCAAAACCGATTTGAACCAGGCATGAAAAAACGGCGGTTGGAGAAGCTCCAACCGCCGTTTTTCAGTTCAGGTGACAGACTCAACCGTCGCCTTGATGACCCTTGCCGTAAGTCGAGGCCAATGCGCGGGCTTTCTGCAGACGCTCCTCCAACTTAGGCAACGTCTCATCCACCAGGGCCTTTATTTCCGGCACATCCGACGCTGCACCTTCCTTTTTGAACAGGGCGATAGCGTCTTCGTTTTCTTTCACCTGTTGCGCTGTGTAGGCGGCGTCAAAGGAGTCGCCGTCCTTGAGTTCGGGCATCAGGGTTTCGGCTTTATCTACGATCTTCTCCCGCGGCGCCACCGGCAGGTCGAGCTTCTTGGCAATGGCCGCCAAATGCTGGTTGGCCAGGGTGCGCTCGTTGATCACCTCGATGGTGTAGTCCTTGATTTCCTGGGACGAGGTTTTGGCGTGGGCCATGCGACTGGTTTCGATATCAGCCATCCCTTTGGCCGAAGCCTGCTCGATGAATTCAGCAGGTGACTGGGCGAAAGCATTGCTGGCGCCGAGGCCCAGCAGCATCGCGAAACTGGCGGTGCGTAACCGGATAGCCATGCGGCTCATGATGGGTTCCTCCAGGGTAAAAATAAGTGCGGGGGAACACACCCCGCCCTGAATTCGAATTTTATGCGCGGCAAAGGTTTAGAAAAAACTCGCCAGTGCGACGAACGGTCGTCCTCAATTCAGGTGGGTTTGCTGCCGAACAGACCTGGCAACGCGTGCGCCAGGGCATTGATGGCGAAACCGATGAACATCACACCGCAGAGCCGGGTGATGAGGATTTCGTGCCGCTGATACACCGTGCGCACCCGCTGGGCGCCGACCACGCCGATCAGGATCGCGTAGGCCAGCACGCCGCCGATGAAGCTCAGGAAGATCAGCGAAGGCAGCATCGACCAGGTCAGCAACTCGGCACGGCTGGACAGCAACGCCGTAAACGTCGCCACAGCCACCGGGTACGCCTTGGGGTTGGTCAGGCCGAACAGAATGCCATGCCAGAACGGATGCCGTGCCGCGCCCTGAGGTGTATCGCCGCTGCGACGCTGAGTGCGAATCGCACGCCAGCCGAGCCAGAACAGGTACAGGCCGCTGAGCACGCCGAGCACATCAAACGCACTGCTGCCCACTTCCCGCGCGCCAACGATGGCGATTAATGCCGTCGAGCACCACACCACATCCCCCAGCAAATGCCCGCACAGGAACCCTGCACCCGCACGCCGGCCACGGGCGGCGCCGATGCCGAACACAGCCAACACGCCGGGGCCAGGCGTAATACCGTAGATAAATCCAGATGAGAGGACGGCGAGTAACAAGGATGGGGTCATGGGCGCGACTCAAACAAAGGGTCAAGAGGTACGGGAATTCTGCACCTTCCCAGGCTAAGGGTAAAACTTCATTCCCGCATAGGGCTTGGCACGACAGGCCCGCAGCCGTGAAGCCAGGTCACCGACATGAGCTTCAAGTTTGTGGCCATCGGGATCGAGAAAATAGAACGACGCCCCTTCGCTGCGGTTGTCACGCCACTCCTGCACATCACCTGCTCGCAGGCGTGCGACCAACGCGGTGAAATCAGCCGCCGCGACGGTAAACGCATAATGGGTGTAATCGGCCGCCGGCTTGGCGTCGCGCAGTGGATCGAGTGACAGACACAGCCATAGACCCGGCAGCGAAAGGTACGCGCCGGTGTCCCATGTGGCATCCAGCTGAAGTTGCAGCAACTCATGATAGAAGCGGACGCTGCGGTCCACGTCGGTGACAGCCAGGGTCAGGTGGTTGAAGCCGCAAAGCATGGAAATATCCTTTTCACATTCAGAACGCGCGCCCCCTCACGAACGGGGCAAATCATGGTGACGATGTAGTATGTTGCACCTGGAACACGCGAGAGGGTTATACCTCGATAGCCCTACATCGTTCCGTACCGTATCCAAGAGGGACGATTACAAGTCATGCGGATTTTCCATACGCGGCGACAGCCGCCCGCATCCTGGTAGCGGATGTTCAATCACTTGCCCCCCCCTGCAACCGCCCAATCAACCACTGCAAACCCGCATCCCCGCCCCGCCTCGCGTGCCATGCCAGCTCAAACGCAAACGACGGAATATGAAACGGCGGCGGTACGGCCAGCAAGTGCGCGTGATCAATATTCAGCAAGCCACGCGACGACACGGTAAGAATCAGGTCGGTGCCTTGAATCAGCTGCGGCGCCACACCCCAGTGCGGCAGGCTGATCGCCACATGCCGACGCTGACGAATCGCCGTCAGCGCCCGTTCGATTTCCGGCGTGCCACTGCCGCGCATTTCCAGCAATACATGGGGACGTGACAGGTAGGTGGGTAGATCCAGTGCGCCGCTCGCCGGCAGGCTATTGCGGTCCACCAGGCAGGTGTAGTGCTCGTCGAACAACGGCGTAGTCCGCAGTTCGGCAGGCATGTCGGGGAAGACCCCCGCCGCCAAGTCGAGGTCGCCATTGAGCACGCCCTCCACCATGCCTTCACGGCTGGCCTGGATAATCTGCAGGTCGATACCCGGCGCTTCACGGCGCAACGTACGCACCAGGTCAGGTAGGAAAATCGCCGCACTGTAGTCAGACATCGCCAGACGAAACCGGCGTTTGGCCGACGCCGGGTCGAAGCGATTGGGCGCCAGCAAGGCCTGTACCTGGGCCAGGGCTTCAGCCAGTGGCGTGGCCAGCTCCAGCGCGCGAGCGGTTGGCACCAGCCTGCCGCCCTGACGCACCAGCAGCGGATCACCAAGCAGATCACGCAAGCGCGCCAGCGCATGACTGACCGCCGGTTGACTGAGGTGCAAACGCTCGGCGGCGCGGGTGACCTGTTGCTCGCTGAGCAAGGCGTCAAGAATCACCAGCAAGTTGAGGTCGATGCGGCGCAGATCATTCATCAGCTGCATGCTCGGCATAAGAACTTGGAATTTAAATTTGCGTGACGAATAGCCTAGAGTCCAGCAAAACCTCTGGGAGATTCAAAAATGACCACGTTGCATTGGTTGGGATTATTGGCACTGGCGGTCGTCGCCGGAGCGGTGGTGCCGTTCCAGAGTGCTATCAACGCCAACCTCGGGCGCGGGCTGGGTCACCCGCTGTGGGCTACGCTGGCGTCATTGCTGGTGAGCATCCTCGTGTTGCTGCCGGTGATAATGGCGCTGCGCTTGCCGTTGCCAAGCCTGGCGTTTATCAGCAAGGCGCCGCTGTGGATGTGGGCGGGCGGCGCGTTTGGCGTGTGCTTTATTTCCCTGGCGTTGATACTGCTGCCCAAACTCGGCGCGTCGGGCTTTATCGCCTTGGCCATGGCCGGGCAGATTCTGGCCTCGCTGGCGCTTGATCATTTTGGCCTGTTCGGCCTGGTGGAGCGTCAACTGACAACGCCCCGGATTCTTGGCGCGTTGTTGTTGATCGGGGGCGTAGCGTTGATTCAGTTCAGCACCACGCCCGCCCGCGCCTTGGCGACCGCTGGCTGATCAGCCCTTATCGAGGGTGCGCAGCTTTTGTGGCAGGCCCCACAACAACAGCGCCGCGGCCAACAGCGCACATACGCCGATCACATAGAGCGCCGGGGTGGTGCTGCCGGTCAGGTCCTTGATCCGCCCTACCATCACCGGGCTGACGATGCCACCGAACTGCCCGAGGGTATTGATCACCGCAATACCGCCCGCCGCGCCGGCCCCGGCACCGGCCAGCAACTTGGGAGGCAGGGTCCAGAAGGTCGGGATCGAGGCGATGATGCCCGCGCCCAACATGCCCAGGGCAATGATCAGGAAGGTGGTGTGGTCGGCAAAAATGCCCGCACAGAAGAAGCCCACCGCCCCCAGCACGACCAGGCCGCAGACGAACTTGCGCCGCTCGCCGGTGGCATCCGACAGTCGCCCGATCACCACCATACTGATGGCACCGCACACATAAGGAATCGCCGTGAGCAGTCCGATCATCACCGGGCTCTGGGTGCCGGCGCTGCGGATCAGTTGCGGGGCCCAAAAGTTGAGGCCGTAGGACGCCACCTGAATCAGGAAGTAGATAAACCCAAGCATCAGGAACCCAGGGATGCGGATCGCCGACAGCAGCGAGCCTCCATGCGGGTTCGGCTCATGCTTGGCGATACGGCTGGCCAGCAAGGCCTTCTCCGCCGGCGTCAGCCAATGGGCGTCTTCGATACGGTCCTTGAGCAATGTCAGCACCAGGAACCCGAGGCCGATGCACGGCAAGCCACCGAGCAGGAACAGCCAATGCCAGCCGCGCATCTGGAAGACGCCGTCGAGGTGCTCCAGCACCAGGCCGGAGAACGGCGCGCCCACCAGGCCCGCAAACGCCGACGCCAGGAACAGCATCGAGGTGATACGCCCCCGGAAGTGCTGCGGGAACCACAACGTCAGGTAATACAGCACGCCGGGCGCGAAACCCGCCTCCATCGCACCGATGATGAAGCGCAGGCCATAGAACTGCCATTCGGCGGTGACAAACACCATCGCCGCCGTCGCCAGGCCCCACGACATCATGATGCGCGCAATCCAGCGCCGGGCACCGACCTTGTACAGCATCATATTGCTCGGCACTTCGAAGATCACATAACCCACCACGAACAACCCCGCGCCCAAGCCATAGGCGGTGTCGCTCAGGCTCAGGTCCGCCTGCAGCTGGAACTTGGCGAAGCTGATATTGATACGGTCAAAAAACGCGAACAGGTAGCACACCATGATCAGCGGCATCAGGCGCCAGGCGACCTTGCTGACCAGGGCTTTTTCGGCATCGATTTCAGCGGCCGGGCGCACGCCGGCCTCCAATGTATTAGTGCTCATGCTTTCTCTCCAGCGGGCTGCTCATTGGCGCCCGATTGTTTTTGTTGTCTGGTGCTGTGTTACAGCGCGGCGATGTAGGCCGGGGGGGCATGCAGGTCGCAATTACGCCCGGCCTTGGCCACCTGGCCGGGCAGTTCGTGGCCCAACAGGGCCGGCAAGCGACGGGACATGTGCAGCAGGTGCGGCAGGTCGATACCGGTGTAAATCCCGACCTCCTCGCACAGGTTGACCAAATCTTCAGTGCAGATGTTGCCCGACGCCCCCGGCGCAAACGGGCAACCGCCCAACCCACCGAGCGCTGCGTCAAAACGACGGGCGCCGGCCTCATAAGCCGCCAGCACGTTGCACAGACCCAGGCCACGAGTGTTGTGGAAATGCAGGGTCAGATCGCGGGCGGACACGCGCTGCAACACGCGCTTGACCAGGCGCTCGACCTGTCGCGGGTTGGCCATGCCGGTGGTGTCGGCCAGGCTGATACCGGTGATTCCAAGCGCTTGGTACGCCTCGACAATCTGCAGCACGCGGTCTTCATCGATCTTGCCCTCGAACGGGCAACCGAAGGTGGTGGCGATACTGCCGTTGAGCCTTACCGGGTGGTCGGCGGCAAAGCGTGTGATATCGCCAAACGCCGCCAACGACGCCTCGCAGCGCATGCGCATATTGGCCAGGTTGTGGGTCTGGCTGGCGGACATCACCAGGTTCAACTCATCAGCGCGGGACTCGATGGCACGCTGGGCGCCCTTGAGGTTGGGGATCAGCGCCACATAGATCACACCCGGCTTGCGCTCGATGCCCTGGAACACTTGCTCGCCATCGCGCAATGCCGGGATGGCCTTGGGCGAGACGAACGAGCCTGCTTCGATCCGCGAGAAACCGGCCAGGGAAAGCTGGTCGATCAACGCGATCTTGTCCTGCGTTTCGACCCAGGTCGGCTCGATTTGCAGGCCATCGCGCGGGGACACTTCCTGCACGATCAGCGGGTCTGAATAGTCTGTGATCATTGCACCACTCCCGAGGTTTTCAGGCGTTGGATATCCGCGCCGGCCAGGCCCAGGCTGCCGAGAATTTCGTCGGTGTGTTGCCCCAGGGACGGACCCTGCCAGTTCACGCCGCCGGGGGTTTCCGAGAGTTTGGGCACGATGCCGGGCATCTTCACCGACACACCGCCCGGCAGCTCGGCATTGAGCAACATGTCACGCGCCTGGTAGTGCGGGTCGCTGACGATATCGGCCACGGAGTAGATACGCCCGGCGGGTACTTCAGCCGCTTCCAGGGCGCTAAGCACCTGCTCGATGGGCAGGCTGCTGGTCCAGTGCGTAATCGCAGCGTCGAGCAACCCGCTCTTGGCGGCGCGGCCATCGTTATGGGCAAACTCGGGTGCTTCGGCCAGGTCGGCGCGACCAATGGTGGTCATCAGGCGCTTGTAGATCGGGTCGCTGTTGCCGGCGATCACCACATAGGCGCCGTCGGCCGTCAGGTAGGTATTGGAGGGCGCAATGCCAGGCAAGGCGCCGCCGCTGCGTTCACGCACATGGCCGAGCATGTCGTATTCCGGCACCAGGCTTTCCATCAGGTTGAACACGCTTTCGGCCAACGACACATCGACAATCTGCCCGTCGCCCTGCCCCGTCTTGACCCGCAGCAGCGACATCAGTGCGCCGATCACGCCGTGCAGCGAGGCCAGGGAATCCCCCAGGCTCACGCCGACCCGCGCCGGCGGCGAGTCCGGGTTGCCGGTGGTGTAGCGGATGCCGCCCATCGCCTCGCCGATGGCACCGAAGCCGGGGCGGTCGCGATACGGGCCGGTCTGACCGTAGCCCGAGATGCGCACCAGCGTCAGCTTGGGGTTGAGGGCGTGCAACACGTCCCAGCCGAGGCCGAGTTTTTCCAGGCCACCGGGGCGCAGGTTTTCGATCAGCACGTCGGCGTCACCGAGCAATTGCTTGATCAGGTCCAGGCCTTCCGGCGACTTGAGGTCCAGCGCCAAGGACTTCTTGTTGCGCGATTGCAGGTACCACCACAGTGACGTGCCTTCGTGCAGCTTTCGCCATTTGCGAAGTGGGTCGCCCTGCCCCATGGCTTCAATCTTGATCACCTCGGCGCCAAACTCGGCCATCAGCCGGGCGGCGAACGGCGCGGCAATCAGGGTGCCGATCTCGATCACCTTGATACCGCTCAGGGGAGCCGTCATGGGGTGTACCTCTTGTTTTTGGAATGTGCTGCCAAGACTAGAGGCGCGGCGCAGGAGAAATCCAACCGTCAGTTGGCAAGGAGCGTTCGCTAAACGCGAACACTCAAATAATCGAACAGTAACCGGCTCACGGGTGACAACTGCGCCTCGTCGCGCACCACCAGAATCAAGTTGCGATCCGACCAGTCATCCGTCAGCGGCACGGCATGCAAACCCAGTGCGCGGCCGAACAACTCATAGGCCTTCTGCGGCAGGACACCGATGCCCATATTCGCCTGGACCATCCGGCACATCGCATCAAACCCCGGCACATGAATGCGCAGGCGCAGCATCTTGCCCGCCTCACGCGCGGCGGCGTGGGTGCGCATATTGATGGAGCTGGCGGCGTGCAGGCCGACGTAATCGCTGTCGAGGGTTTCGGCGAAGGCCAGGCTTTCGCGGGAGGCCAACGAATGATCCTTCGGCATCAACACCACCAGTTTGTCGTGGCGATAAGTCACGCTGGGCAGGCCTTTGGTGTCGGTGTCGCTGGAGCAGATCCCCAGGTCCGCCACGCCATCCAGCACGCCTTGCACAACACCATTGCTGGGACGTTCTTCGAGGTCGGTTTTCACTTCGGGGTGCGATTCAGAAAAGTCCCGCAAGTCTTCCGGAAGGAACTGAATGATCGCCGACAGATTGGCCAGCATCCGCACATAACCGCGCACACCGTGACTATGCTCGCCCAGTTCCAGGCCCATCTTCTCGACGTTGAACAGCATCTGTCGCGCATGGTGCAACAGGGTTTCGCCAGCCGCCGTCAAGTCCATGCCCTTGGCACGCCGCACGAACAGACTGACGCCCAGCACCTGCTCCAACTCCATTAAGCGCTTGCTGGCGGCCGACACGGCAATAGCTTCACGGTTGGCGGCACGGGTCAGCGTGCCTTCCTCAAACACCGCGACGAACAGCTGCAATGTGATCAGGTCCAGCCGACGTACCAGGCTCTTGTGCAGCATCAGCGACGCTCGCTGGCCAGCCGGTTGATTTCGGCCTGTTCCACTACCGGCTGGGGTGTGCCGTGACTGGCCGCCTGCAACATGGCACGCCCCACCGTCTCGGTACTCACCACCCAGCCCGGTTTCAGCCGACGCACCAACGACAGCAACGGACCGAGCACGGAATAGAACGACTGGTACAACGGCGTCTTCGACCGCACGCCATGCAACGGCTGGATCACCCCCGGCCGAAACAGATACACCGCCTTGAACGGCAGGCGCAGCAAGGCGTTCTCGGTCTTGCCCTTGACCCGCGCCCACATCGACTTGCCCGCTTCGGAACTGTCGGTCCCGGCACCGGACACGTAGATAAAGGTCATCTGCGGATTGAGCCGCGCCAGCGTGCTGGCGGCGACCAGTGTCAGGTCATAGGTGAGGTGGGTGTATTTGGTTTCATTCATCCCTGCCGATGAGACACCGAGGCAGAAGAAGCACGCATCAAACCCTTGCAACAGGTTCTCCAAGGGCTGGAAATCCAGCATGTCACCGTGCAACACCTGGTGCAGCTTGCCGTGCTCCTGGGTCAAGGCCGTGCGGCCGACGGCGACGACTTCCTGAACGTCAGCGGCCAACAGGCACTCGCGCAGAACACCCTGGCCGACCATGCCGGTGGCGCCGAATAACAGAACTCTCATGGGTTGGTTCCTTGGTTACAAACGATTAGCCGCACGTTAGAGACAAACACACTATCAGCTTGTAGTTTACCGCTGAAAAAGGAAAAGCCTGCCCTTGAACAATACCACCACCCTCGCCCTGGCCTGCAGCGCCGCCTTCCTTGCCCAAGTCGGCATCAGCAGCTACCTGCCCGCTGTCCCCGCTATCGCCCGCGCCCTCCCGGCGGCTGAAGAGCACGTCGCGCTGGCCCTGGCGATCTACCTGGTCGGCATGGCGTTGCCGATGTTGCTGTGGGGCAGCCTGGGCGAGCGTTTTGGGCGTAAGCCTGTGCTGTTGGCGGCGCTTGCCGTGTACGCGTTGGCGAGTGCGGCGATCCCCTCGGCGTCCAGCGTTGAAGTCTTCCTGTCGTTGCGGCTGGTTCAAGGTTTGGGGGCAGGCGGTGTTTCGGTGATGGCGCGGGTGTTGGTGCGTGACAGCTTCAGCGGTGCATTGCTTGCAAAAGGGTTGTCGTGGCTGGGCATGACGTTCGTGATCGCTTTGGGCATCGGTCAATTCGTTGGGTCGTTGTTGCAGGTGATCTTCGGCTGGGAGGCGATCTTCTACGGGTTGGCGATTGGCGCGGTCATGTTGATGCTGGTGTTGCAGCGAGTGATGTTCCCGGCACGGGTGAAAGCCGACGCTTGTGCATCCGCCTGGCGCATTTACGCCACGATCGTGCGGCATCCGCCGTTTCTGCATGCAGCCTTGGCAGGTGGCCTGGGTTATGGGGTGATCATCGCCTTCAACACCTGCGCACCGTTGATTCTACAAGGACGTTTCGAGTGGAGCGCAGCGCAATATGGCTGGCTGGGTTGGCCAATCAGCGCGGCGTATCTGGCGGGGGCATTGATGGTCAACCGCTTCGTGGCTCGCACGGGGCGGCTGAAGATGATGGGCTGGGGCGTGGCCCTGGTTCTGACGGGGACGGCCGTGATGCTGCTGGGCAGCGTGTTTGCTGGCGGGCTCGCCATCCTGCTGTGGCTACCGTATTGCGTGGCCGTGCTGGGGCAGTCGATGAGTTACCCGATCAGTTTATCCGTGGCCAACGATGAATCGCCGGTGAACGGCTCCTATGCCATGGCCTTGAGCGGCTTTATGCATCAGTTGATGGCCGCATTGATCGGCGGCATGGCGAGCCTGCTGGTGAGTCCGCAGGCGTGGCCGTTAGCCGTTTTATGTGTGGCGTTGGCAGGCGCCGCATCAATGTGCGTCGCCCGCTGCCGGTCGGATCAAAAAGCGCTGCGAAAGATCTCCTCGATCTGACGCTGATCCGCCCGCCGTGGGTTGGTCAAACCACACGCATCTTTGAGCGCATTGGTCGCCAGCAAGGGAATGTCTTGCAACTTGGCGCCGAGCTCCCGCAATCCGGCGGGAATTTCAACGTCATGGGCCAGGCTGCGAATGGCGGCGATGGCGGCTTGGGCGCCCTCTTCGTCGGTGACGCCCTTGATGTCGGCACCCAACGCACGGCCCACGTCGCTCAAGCGTTTGGCGCTGACGCTGGCGTTGAAGCTTTGCACATGGGGCAGCAACACCGCGTTGCACACACCGTGCGGCAAGTCGTAGAAACCGCCCAACTGGTGGGCCATGGCGTGCACGAAACCCAGCGACGCATTGTTGAAGGCCATGCCGGCAAGGAACTGCGCATACGCCATGTTTTCCCGCGCGACCTTGTCGCTGCCGTCGCGTACCGCCAGGCGCAGGTTGGCGCTGATCAGTTCAATGGCCTTGATGGCGCAGGCGTCGGTGATCGGTGTGGCGGCGGTGGATACATAGGCTTCGATGGCATGGGTCAGTGCATCCATGCCGGTGGCGGCGGTGAGGCCCTTGGGCATGCCGACCATCAAGCTTGGGTCGTTGACCGACAGCAGCGGCGTGACGTTGCGGTCGACGATGGCCATTTTCACGTGGCGGGTTTCGTCGGTGATGATGCAGAAGCGGGTCATCTCACTCGCGGTGCCGGCGGTGGTGTTAATGGCCACCAGTGGCAGCTGTGGCTTGCTGGACTGGTCGACGCCTTCGTAGTCGCCGATATGCCCGCCGTTGGTGGCGCACAGGGCGATGCCCTTGGCGCAGTCATGGGGCGAGCCGCCGCCCAGGGAGACCACAAAATCGCACTCGCTCTGTTGCAACAACGCCAGGCCTTTTTCGACGTTGTCCACATTGGGGTTGGGCTTGGCGCCGTCATAGATCACCGAGTCGATGTCCTGCATCGCCAGTTTCTCGGCGATCATGCTGGCCACACCGGCCTTGGCCAGGCCCGCGTCGGTGACGATCAACGCTTTACGAAATCCGTAGTTGCGGATGGCGATCATGGCTTCGTCGAGGCAGTCGGTGCCCATGATGTTAACGGCGGGGATGAAGAAGGTGCTGCTCATGGCGAATCCTCGGATGACGTTTATGCCTACAGCATCCACCTCACTTGCCTGCGGCATCTTGATCAGGATCAACGCCAACCCGTGATAAAGTCACCGTCCAGCCGATTTCGAGTAGACCCGCCGCAATGAAGGATTTCCAGGATATTGACGCCCACCTTGAAGACTGGAGCGCACTGCGCGCGACCCTCGACTTCAGCGGGATTCTGATCGGCAACGGCGCAAGCCGCACGATTTGGGAAGACTTCGCCTACGACTCGCTGTTCGAAAACGCCCGCACCGTCGAAGAGAAACCCCTGAGCCAATCCGAACTCAGCGTGTTCGACGCCCTGCAGACCCGCAGTTTCGAGCAGGCCCTGGGCGCGTTGAAGACCACCAGCCGGGTCAACAAGGCCTTGGCGGTCAGCTCGGCGGCACCGCGCAATCGCTACTACGCGATCAAGGAAGCGTTGATCAACACTATCCACACCGTGCATATCCCATGGCGCCTGGTGCAACCGTCGACGCTGGCGACGATCAACAGCGAGCTGGCGAACTACCCCACGGTGTTTACCACCAATTACGACCTGCTGAACTACTGGGCGATCCTGCATGCCCCCGGCATCGACGACTTGTTCCGCAGCGCCGACGCCAGCTTCGATCTGCGCAATACCCGTACCGACACCACGCGCATTTTGTACTTGCACGGGGGCCTGCACCTGGTGCGCAACCTGGATGGCACCGCGCGCAAATTGCCGACCACCGACAGTACCTTGCTCAGTAGTTTTGCGATCAACAACACCCTCAAGACCCTGGATGACGTGCCGCTGTTTGTCAGCGAGGGCAAGGTGGAAGAGAAGCTCAAGACCATCCGCAGCTCGGATTACCTGTCGTTCTGTTATGAGCAGTTGCTGAGTCATGAAGGTGCGCTGTGCGTCTTCGGCCATGATTTGGGGGCGCAGGACAAGCATCTGGTGGACGCGATTCGCCAGGCCAACGTGACGACGCTGGCGATCTCGGTGTCGGGGCGCACTGACGGGTTTATTCGTCAGCAGAAGCGGCGGTATTCGGAGTTGTTTGATGGCTCTGGGGTGGAGCTGAAATTTTTTGCGGGGCGGACGCATCCATTGGGCAATCCAGCACTGTCAGTCCCCGTCGAACGCTGATTTTTCGGGCGACTTAGATCCAATGTGTGTGGCTTGCCTGCGATGCAGGCACCTCGGTCTGTCAGTTGAACCGAGCTGATGCTATCGCAGGCAAGCCAGCTCCCACATTGAGCGACGTCAGTCTTCCGTGCTGTGCACCACGACCAGCAACTGCGCCTGCACCGCCCCCACCGAGCGCAACCGATGAGGCTTCTGCGCATTGAAGTGCAGCGCGTCGCCACGCTCCAGGATCACCCGTTCGCTCATGAAATCCACCTCCACCTGGCCTTCATGCACGAACAGAAACTCTTCCCCCACGTGCTCCTTGAAGGTCTTGTCGGTGAACTCCGCCGGCGGGTAGATGATGAACGGCAGCAGGCTGCGCTCGCTGACCTGATGGGCCAGCACGGCGTAACCCGGTGAGGTGTCCGGCCGCTCATGGCTGCGCACCAGGCTGTAGCTGTCGAGGCTCACGCTGTCTTCGCTGAACAGCTCTTCGACCTTCACGTTCAACGCCTTGGCCAGTTTCAACGCGGCGGCAATCGACGGCGTGTTGAGCCCGCGCTCGACCTTGGACAGGTAGCTCTTGGTCATGCCGGACTTTTCAGCCAGCGCTTCCAAGGTCACGCCAAGTTTTTTTCTCAATAATTTCAAACGGATAGACATGCGCTGCGATTAATCCATGCAGTAAGCGATGAGCTGTGCTTGCTAATGACACAATGTGTCATATAGCATCTTTAGTGTCATTTGCGTTCACCCAACGACCTTGCGAGCAGCGGGAGACAGCAAACCAAGACGTCCATTGAACCACCCAAAGGACACCGATATGGCCAAGACATTAGCACTCCCGAAAGACCAGCTGGTCAAGCAAGCGCTGATCCAGATGCAAAACACCCTCGCGGATAATACGTGGACCGACCGGCAAAAGCTGGCGCTGACGTGTCGCATCCTGTTCGAGAACGGCCACGACTCCGGCTTGGCCGGGCAGATCACCGCGCGCGGGCCGCAACCGGGCACCTATTACACTCAGCCACTGGGTTTGGGTTTTGATGAGATCACCGCCAGCAACCTGCTGTTGGTGAATGAAGACCTTGAAGTCCTGGAGGGCCATGGCATCCCCAACCCGGCCAACCGTTTCCACAGTTGGGTGTACCGTGGCCGGCCGGATGTGAAGTGCATCATCCACACGCACCCCACACACATCGCCGCGCTGTCGATGCTGGAAGTACCGCTGCAGGTGTCGCACATGGACCTCTGCCCGCTCTATGAAGACTGCGCATTTCTGGAGGCCTGGCCGGGTGTACCGGTGGGCAATGAAGAGGGCGAAATCATCACCACGGCACTGGGTGACAAGCGCGCGATCCTGCTCTCGCACCACGGCCAGTTGTGCACCGGGACGAGCATCGAGGAAGCCTGCGTGATCGCGCAATTGATCGAGCGCGCAGCCAAGTTGCAGTTGCTGGCAATGGCGGCCGGCACCATCAAGCCGATCCTGCCGGAGCTGGGGCGCGAGGCCCATGACTGGATCTCCCGGCCCAAGCGCCATGGCGCCGCATTCAATTACTACGCCCGGCAGAACCTGCGCCAACACGCCGATTGCCTGAACTGATTGCCTTTTTTTACCCGGAGACCGTCCATGTCCAGCCCCACCCTTCACGGCATCATCGGCTACACCATCACGCCGTTCAGCGCCGACGGCCAGCACATTGACCTCAACGCCCTGGGCCGTTCCATCGATCGCCTGATCGCCAGCGGCGTACACGCTATCGCCCCCTTGGGCAGCACCGGCGAGGGTGCCTATTTGAGCGACGCCGAGTGGGATGAAGTCAGCGCCTACAGCCTGGCGAAAATCGCTCGGCGCGTACCGACCATCGTCAGCGTCTCGGACCTGACCACCGCCAAAGCCGTGCGTCGCGCCCGCTACGCCGAAGCCAATGGCGCCGATGTGGTGATGGTGCTGCCGGCGTCTTACTGGAAACTCAGCGAAGCGGAAATCCTCGCCCACTATGCCGCGATTGGCGACAGCATTGGCGTGCCGATCATGCTCTACAACAACCCGGCCACCAGTGGCACCGACATGTCGGTGGACTTGATCCTGCGCATCGTCAAGCAGGTCGCCAACGTGAGCATGGTCAAGGAAAGCACCGGGGATATTCAGCGCATGCACCAATTGCATCGCCAGAGCGATGTGCCGTTCTACAACGGGTGCAACCCGCTGGCGCTGGAGGCCTTCGCGGCGGGTGCCAAGGGCTGGTGCACAGCCGCGCCGAACCTGATCCCGCAGATGAATCTGGATTTGTATGCGGCAGTGTTGGCTAATGACCTGGGCAAGGCGCGCGAACTGTTTTATGCGCAGTTGCCCTTGCTGGAGTTCATCCTCAAGGGCGGGTTGCCAGCGACGATCAAGGCCGGGCTGCGCTTGACCGGGTTGGAGGTGGGTGACCCACGTTTGCCGGTGTTCCCATTGGGCGAGGCCGGAATCGAACAGCTGAAAACATTGCTGCGTTAAAGCCGCGAGCCAATGTGGGAGGGAGGGAGGAAGCAAGCCCCCCTTCCACATTTTAAATCGAGCACATCCTATAAATAGAGACAAATGATAATGATTCTCGATAGAATCCGCGACTTTTCCACGTCGTGCTTCGTCAAGAAGGATATCCATGTCTCGTCCCAAGCCCGACCCGTTGTCGGCCGATGCCTTTCGCGGGTTTTATACAGATATCCTGTATTTCCTGCGCAAACGCACGGACAACGCCAGCGACGCGGCGGACATGACCCAGGATGTCTTTACTCAGTGGCTGGACTACCGCGACCGAGCCAAGGTCGAGCAGCCACGGGCGTTCCTGTTCCAGATGGCGCGCAACCTGCTGCGTGATCACTGGCGCAAACAGAAGGTACGGCAGACCGCCCATCACGATCAGGCCGACAGGGACGTGGAGCCTGCCACCGACGAGCAAAACGAGCCCATGGTCGCCGCGCAACGCTTGCAACGCCTGGAACAGTTGAAAGAAGTCCTCGCCGAACTCTCGCCCCGCAGGCGAGAAGCCCTTATGCTGCACCGCTTCGAAGGCCTGAGCCAAACGCAGATCGCCGAGCGCATGGGCATTTCGACCAGCATGGTGGAAAAGCACATCGCGTTTGCCCTGCTGCACTGCAAGCGACGCCTTCAACCCGAACCCGGCACGGAGCAGCCAGAATGAACCGCCTGAGCGACACCGACGCCCTGGACATCGAAGCGAGCGACTCCATCGATGCCCAAGCCGCCAGCTGGTTTGCCCGCAACCGCAATGACACGGGGCGTGCCGACCGCAAAGCCTTCGCCGCCTGGCAAGCCGAGCCCGCCCATGCCCGCGCCTATGCCGAATTCGAGCAGCTGTGGGCAGACCTGGCCCAGTTGCAGCAACTGAACAAACCGGTGGCGCTGGGCAAGCGCAAACCGTCGGTCTGGCGCCCCGCCGTGGCCGTGGCCGCCGCCTTGCTGTGCGCGGTGTTGGCCACCCCTATCGGCGCGCCCCGCGCGCTGTATCACACTCAGGTCGCGGGCCACGCCAAAGGCATGCGCACGCTGGAACTGCCCGATGGCAGCACCTTGTATGTGAATGCCAACACCCGCGTGCGGGTGGATTTCACGGCGTACCAGCGCATCGTGCACCTGGAAAAGGGCCAGGTGTACATCGACGTGGCCGCCGATAAGGAACGGCCACTCTTCGTGCAGGCGGGCGAAGCCAATGTGCGCGTGGTGGGCACCGGCTTCGATGTGCGGCGCAGCCAGCAGCAACTGGTGGTCAGCGTCGCCCATGGCCAGGTCGCCTTCGCGCCTGACGCGAAAAGCCCCGTCAGCCTGCTGGGTGCACAGCAACGCGCCCTCTACAGCTACGCCAAAGGCACGTTGCAACAGCAAACCCTCCCCGCAGAGGAAGTCGCTGACTGGCGCAGCGGGCACTTGTCGTTTCGCAACCGCGAACTGGCTAGCCTGATCGATGAGTTGAGCCTGTATCGCCCCCAGGCACCGCTGCAGGTGAGTAACGCCGTGGCGCACCTGAAGGTGTCGGGCAATCTGGATGTAAACGACCCCGACGCCCTGCTCAATGCCCTGCCCGCGTTGCTACCGGTAAAAACCGTGGCGTCGGCCGATGGCATCGTACGCATCGAACCGAGCAAATAATCCCTAAAGACACGTACTTGAGAATATTTTGCATTCGCAGGTGTGGATTTTTTCACCTGCCCCGTCTTCCTCCGGTCTGCACCTAATACGCACATCTTTTTGGCCATTTGGCCGCACCGGGGGATTTCATGTTTCGCGCGCCTTGCCACGCTTCGCTTCTGCTTCTTCGACCGACCCTCATCGCCACCTGCCTGGCGTTGAGCCTCAGTGCCCAGGCCGAGACATTCCAACTACCCGCCCAGGCGCTGGCCACGTCCCTGAGCCAAGTGGCGCAGCAGGCACAGATCCAGCTGCTGTTCGATGAAGCGCTGCTCAAGAACGTGCAAGCGCCGGCGCTCAACGGTGATTTCACGCCGGAAGTGGCGATTCGTAACCTGCTGAAAAACGGCGAATTCACCCTGATCAAGATCGGCAGCACCTACGTGGTAAGGCCCGAAGAGGCGAAAACCACCCAGAGCGGCGCGATCCAGCTAGATGCCCTGAGCGTGATCGGCACCGGTAACGAGGTCGACTCCAGCACCGTCGGCCGCTCCACCCTGAGCCAGGCGGATATCGACCGCTACCAGCCCGATAACATTCCTTCGCTGTTGCAGACCCTGCCCGGGGTATCCATGGGCGGCTCACCCAAGCCCGGCGGCCAGACCATGAACATCCGCGGCATGGGCGATGCCGAGGATGTGCCAATGACCGTGGATGGCGCGGCCAAAAGCGGTTTCGAGCGCTATCAACAAGGCACCATCTTCATTGAGCCCGAGTTGATCAAAAGCATTGAAGTGGAGAAAGGCCCTTACTCGCCATTCACCGGTAACGGCGGTTTTGGCGGCACGGTCAACATGATCACCAAAGACGCATCCGACCTGCTCAAGGACGGGCGCAATACCGGAGCGATGGTCAAATACGGCTACGCCAGCAACACCCACGAACAGGTCTACACCGGCGCAGTGTATGGCCGCACCGACGACGGCCGCATGGACGCCCTGGCCTACCTGACCCAGCGCGACGGCGACGACCTCAAGCTTGCCGACACACCGCCCGACCCGCGCAATCAATACCCGATCAACCCCAAACGCTTGCCCAACAGCGCGCAGGATGTCGAAGGCCAGTTGTTCAAGTTCAACGCCTATTTCACCGACGAACACAGCATGGGCCTGTCTTACTCTCGCGCCCAAAGCCAACGTATGACGCCGTTCTCGGCTAAATCCTACCCATCGCCGCCGAGGCAATCGGACATCGACCGCTATGGCTACGCCACGGCCGTCTCGCGCTTTCTGGCCGACCGCGACACGGTGGACACCACCTGGTCGAGCAAGTACGAATACCACCCACTGGACAACCCGCTGATCGACCTGAAGCTGAGCTACTCGCAGTCCAATACCGACCAGACCGATGAGCGCGCCGCGAATGCCGTGATTGGCCTGGCCACCGGCGGACGCAAGATGGATACGTCCTACACCGACCGCATCCTCGAACTGCGCAATACCAGCCTACTGACCACCGGCCCGCTGGAGCACGCCGTGACCACCGGCGTGCAGATCCGCAAGCACAAGCGTGAAACCGAAAGCTGGATGCCAGGCGCGACCTACAACACCGCCCAATACAACTATGGGCATTTCCAGCCGTATTTCATGCCCCACGGCAAGGTCGACAGCAACGCGTTTTATATTCAGGACGCCATTACCCTAGGTGACCTGACAATCACGCCGTCCCTGCGCTACGACCATGTGCGCAACCGCGGCGAAGCCAATGATGCGCCGTACTACAGCAGCCCTGACCCACGCGTGGGCCACGACTACAGCGACCGCACTTACACCGGTTGGTCGCCGCGCCTGGCGGCGTTCTGGAACGTGACCCCGGATGTGGCCTTCTTCGCCAGTTGGAACCGCACGTGGCGTGCGCCGGTGATCGATGAACAGTACGAAGTCCAGGGCCCTATCAGCACCCGTAGCGCCACCAGCCTGAATCTGGACCCGGAGCGCATTACGGCGATTACCGCGGGCAACGTGACCAACTTCTCAGGGCTCTTCACCCGCGACGATAACCTGCAACTGCGCACCACGTTGTTCCACAACCGCATCGAAGACGAAATCATGAAGGCCACCGGCATCGGCTGCGAACGGCAACTGACAGTGCCGGGCAGTATCGGTTCGGTGTGCAGCGACGCGGCATCCAGGACCAACTATCGCAATGTGGGTGGCATGACCATCAAGGGCGTTGAGCTGGAAAGCTACTACGACTCGACCTACCTGTTCGGTTCCCTGACTTACTCCTGGGCCACAGGCAAGCGCGACAACCCCTACACCAACCCCTGGGCGACCAACCTGCACGTATGGGCGCGGGATATTCCACCGGCCAAATGGGTGGTGGTGCTGGGTACCAAGATCCCGAGCTGGGACGCACAGGTGGGTTGGCAGGGCCAGTTCGTGCGCAAGACCGATCGCGTGCCCACAGACATCTACCCCAGCGGCTTGAACTCCACCATTGGCGACTTCATCTACGACCAGACCGAAAACCCAAGCTATGACACCCAAGGTTTGTTCGCCAATTGGAAACCGCAGCAGGCAGGTCTCAAAGGCACCGAAATCAACTTCACCGTCGACAACCTGTTCAACCGCAGCTACCAGCCCGCGCTGAGCGGCGAAGGTGTCTACAGCGAAGGCCGCAACGCCAAGATCAGCATCACCCGCTTCTTCTGAAGACCGGCACGGTCAATGTGGGAGCCGGGCTTGCCCGCGATGCAGGCGACGCGGTGTTCAACTGTACGGATAAATCCGTACCCAGCTGTAGGCCCGCACTCTGCGGGGGATGTGGCTAGATGGGCTTCCCTTGAAGCCCTCTGGATTTCGGATCCCTCCCATGAGCTCGCGCGAAAACACCGGCATGGCCCTCGGCCTGCTGGGCGTCATCATCTTCAGCCTGACCCTGCCCTTCACCCGCATCGTGGTGCAGGAAATCCACCCGTTGCTCAACGGCCTGGGCCGTGCGTTGTTCGCGGCGATTCCGGCGGCGGCGCTGTTGCTGTGGCGCCGCGAGCGCTGGCCCACCTGGCGCCAGGTGCGCGGGCTGTGCCTGGTGATCGCCGGCGTCATTCTTGGCTTTCCGGTGCTGTCGGCCTGGGCCATGCAAACCTTGCCGGCGTCCCACGGCGCGCTGGTCAACGGCCTGCAACCGCTGTGCGTGGCGCTGTACGCGGCGTGGCTGTCCCACGAGCGGCCGTCAAAAGCCTTCTGGGCCTGTGCCGCGCTGGGCAGTGCGTTGGTGTTGAGTTATGCGCTGATCACCGGGGCCGGCAGTATCCAAGCCGGTGACCTGCTGATGCTGGGTGCGATCGCTGTCGGTGGCTTGGGTTATGCCGAAGGTGGCCGGTTGGCCAAGGAGATGGGCGGCTGGCAGGTGATCTGCTGGGCGCTGGTGCTGTCGACACCGGTCTTGATCGGCCCGGTGTGGTACCTGGCGGCGCAGCATCAAGGCGCGGTGTCGATGCGCGCGTGGTGGGCGTTTGGCTATGTCTCGTTGTTCTCGCAGTTCCTCGGGTTCTTTGCCTGGTACGCCGGGTTGGCCATGGGCGGCATCGCGCGGGTCAGCCAGATCCAGCTGTTACAGATCTTCTTCACCATCGCGTTTTCGGCGTTGTTCTTTGGTGAACATATCGAGCCGATCACCTGGGTGTTTGCGTGCGGGGTGATCGTGACGGTGATGCTGGGGCGCAAGACGGCGGTGCAGCCTGCACCAGCCACCAAGCCCAGCACAGTCTAAATGTGGGAGGGGGCCTGCTCCCTCCCACAGGGGTTCGGTGCTCAGTTCAGGTAACCCTCCGCACGCAGCAAGGTTTCCAGGCAGTGTTCGGTAATGTGGTAGAACGCCTTCAACTCCTGGATTTTCTCCAGCAGTTGAGCATTGTCCACCGGCTCGGCGCGCTTCACGGCAAGGATCATCTTGTTCTTGTTGGTGTGCTCCAACGAGATGAACTCGAACACCTTGGTCTCATAGCCACAGGCTTCAAGGAACAGCGCACGCAGACTGTCGGTGACCATTTCCGCCTGCTGGCCCAGGTGCAGGCCGTATTGCAGCATGGGCTTTAGCAGCACCGGGCTCTGGATCTGCAGGCGGATCTGCTTGTGGCAGCACGGCGAGCACATGATGATCGACGCGCCGGAGCGAATGCCGGTGTGGATCGCATAGTCAGTGGCAATGTCGCAGGCATGCAGGGCGATCATCACGTCCAGCTCGCTGGGGGCCACGCTGCGCACATCGCCACATTTGAACACCAGCCCCGGGTGTTCCAGGCGGGCGGCGGCGGTGTTGCACAGGGTGACCATGTCTTCACGCAGCTCGACGCCCGTCACCTCGCCCTCGGCCTTGAGGGTGTTGCGCAGGTAGTCGTGAATCGCAAACGTCAGGTAGCCCTTGCCCGAACCGAAGTCGGCGACGCGCACCGGCTGGTCCAGCTTCAACGGTGACGAGGTCAGCGCATGGCTGAACACTTCGATGAACTTGTTGATCTGCTTCCACTTGCGCGACATCGATGGGATCAGCGCCTGCTTGGCGTCGGTCACACCCAGGTCGGCGAGGAACGGCCGGCTCAGGTCAAGGAAGCGGTTCTTCTCGCGGTTATGCTCAGCCGAGGGCGCTTCGCGCAGTTGCTGCGATTTGCTTTTGAACAGCGAGCTTTTGTTCTTCTTGCTGTATTCCAGCTGGGCTTCGTCGGTCAGCGACAGCAGGTGGGCGTTCTTGAACTGGGCGGGCAGCAGCTCGGCAATCGCCGTCACGCCGTCTGCCAAAGGAAAGTTCTTGGTGATATCGCGGGTCTTATAACGGTAGACGAAGGACAGGCACGGCTGCTCCTTGACCGTTACCGGCTTGATGATCAACCGCTGCAACTCAGCCTCGTCACCGACGTATTTGGCCAGCACCAGCTTGATAAAGGCATTCTGCGCGAGGCTTGCGCTCAGCAGTTCGATGAACTGGGCATGATGATCCGGTTGAGCAGTGACAGACATGAACAAAAACGCCTCGGGCAGGGAATGCCGGGCATTTTAGGGGGGATCGTGATTCAGGGCACGGGGTTATTTGATCAGCGGTGCTCTGAATGGATGACACAAAACCCAATGTGGGAGGGGGCTTGCCCCCGATGGCGGTGTGTCAGTACTCGATTTATTGGCTGATCCACCGCTATCG